>CAKZQF010000137.1 GCA_937139475.1 uncultured Gammaproteobacteria bacterium
CTCCACCGCTTGTGCGGGCCCCCGTCAATTCATTTGAGTTTTAACCTTGCGGCCGTACTCCCCAGGCGGTCAACTTAATGCGTTAGCTGCGCCACCCAGTGCTCAAGGCACCAGTCGGCTAGTTGACATCGTTTACGGCGTGGACTACCGGGGTATCTAATCCCGTTTGCTCCCCACGCTTTCGTACATGAGCGTCAGTTATTGTCCAGGTGGCCGCCTTCGCCACTGGTATTCCTTCAGATCTCTACGCATTTCACCGCTACACCTGAAATTCTACCACCCTCTACAAAACTCTAGTTTGTCAGTTCGAAATGCAGTTCCCAGGTTGAGCCCGGGGCTTTCACATCTCGCTTAACAAACCGCCTGCGTACGCTTTACGCCCAGTAATTCCGATTAACGCTCGGACCCTCCGTATTACCGCGGCTGCTGGCACGGAGTTAGCCGGTCCTTCTTCTGCGAGTAACGTCACAGCTAGCAGTTATTAACTACTAACCTTTCCTCCTCGCTGAAAGTACTTTACAACCCGAAGGCCTTCTTCATACACGCGGCATGGCTGCATCAGAGTTTCCTCCATTGTGCAATATTCCCCACTGCTGCCTCCCGTAGGAGTCTGGACCGTGTCTCAGTTCCAGTGTGGCTGATCATCCTCTCAAACCAGCTAGGGATCGTCGCCTTGGTGAGCCATTACCTCACCAACTAGCTAATCCCACTTGGGTACATCCAATCGCGGAAGGCCCGAAGGTCCCCTCCTTTCCCCCGTAGGGCGTATGCGGTATTAGCTATCGTTTCCAATAGTTGTCCCCCTCGACTGGGCAGTTCCCCAAGCATTACTCACCCGTCCGCCGCTTGACGCCAGAGGTGCAAGCACCTCTTCGTTTCCGCTCGACTTGCATGTGTTAGGCCTGCCGCCAGCGTTCAATCTGAGCCATGATCAAACTCTTCAATTAAATTTGATTGTTCAACTTAATGAACTAAGGTCTCAATGAATTCTGTCATATGAACTATTTCTAGTTCGGTGTAGACATAATCAAATAAGAACCTCAGTACTTATCTTCAAATGCCCACACAGTTTATTTGAATACTAATTGTTAAAGAACGTTTTAGCTCGAACATCAAGTGATGTGAGCAGCGCTTCAAGCCCTGTGGCTCGTTGCGTTGGGATGCGTATAATACGCTTTCCACTTTTGAAGTCAACAGCTAATTTAAGTTTATTTTAAATAATCTATTTCGTTCACTGAATCAGTTCATTTTATCGTTAACGTTATCCGCTAAGTGATGCCCTGCTCCGTTTCAGTGAGGCGCATTATAGAGATCAGATTGTACTTAGCAAGCGCTTTTTTAAGATTTATTGACAATAGACTTTCAACTGATTAAATATCAACCTAAAGGGACCTAGAAATCGCTAAATGTGGCAGAATAGGCTCTGTCTTGACTATGATCAGTTTTAACTCACACTATATTAGCGATAATCCTTAACTAATAGATTCAACTTTACTTGTTTAAGTACTTACAACCGCCGGTTACCTTATATGATGCAAATTACAGACAATGCGCAAGAGCAAAAAATCTTTCCTTTATTCAGGCTCGCTTTTCGTCCCTTCTTTCTAGGCGCTGCACTTTATTCGATATTGGCGCTATTAATTTGGGCCGCATCCCTTTCTGGAATACTTAGCTTTAGCCCCTATGGCAACCCGATATGGTGGCATGCTCATGAAATGATTTTTGGATTTAGCTTTGCGGTCATTATTGGCTTTTTGTTAACAGCCATTCAAAACTGGACTGGGATACCAAGCATCAGGGGCTGGAAGCTCGTATTACTTTTTTCTAGTTGGGCGGTTTCACGTGTAATACTAATGTTTAACTTCACACCAAGTTATCTCATATTGGCGATTGATATCACCACCCCGTTACTTGCCGCTTTTTTCCTATGGCAAAATGTTTCCGCTGGAAAACATTGGAAGAACCTATTTTTCGCACCTATATTAGTACTCTTTTCTTTAGCGAACACAATTTCTCATGCCGCTATTATCGAACAAATGCCACAACTTAGTTCATCCGCATTTTCCTTGTTAGTCATGTTAGTTACTTTGGTTATGTGTATTATTGGTGGCCGAGTCATCCCCTTCTTCACATCAAAAGGCACAGGAACCGATAAAACGGCACCAATTGCAGCAATCGAATTTTTAAGCTTAGCGCCACTGTGGTTATTTGTTGTTCTTGCTATCATTAACTCGTTTGTTACGTTACCAGCAATACTATTATCAGCAGTACTCATTATCGCAGGTCTAGCAAACTTAGTTCGCTTCATTCGATGGAGACCATGGATTACCTTCAGCGTGCCTCTACTCTGGTCGTTGCACTGTGCTTATTTATTCATTCCATTAGGACTTACCGCGTACGGTATCGCCAACTTAGTTAGTCCGGAATCTTCAACTAATGTACTACACCTGATCACTGTAGGCGCAATGGGCAATTTAATCATCGCGATGATGGCAAGAGTTTCCTTGGGGCATACGGGTAGAACGCTGTCACCCAAGCCGATTATGAGCTTGGCATTTTTGTGTGTAGTCATAGCAGCACCTGTGCGGGCAATTCTATTAATAGCAGTTCCACAATTGACTTTATTTAGTTACCAACTTAGCGCAGGGTTGTGGATTGCTGGTTACGCTATCTTCGTTGCTTGCTATGCTAAAATGCTTTGTACACCTCGGGTTGACGGTCACCCGGGGTAAAATTACGCCCAATATTCCTTCTGGCGTTATTTATTAGCGATGTTATATTACTTATAATATCGCTTTTTTATGGAATATTTTTGTTAGCAAGGGAAACAATATGTCATTAAAACATTATAGTATGCTCGTTTTCGGGCTGTATCTATTGGCGTTTAACCTAAATGCGGCCGAAAAGATTTACCGCTGGACCAATAGTAATGGGGTTGTTAATTATAGCCACGTCAAGCCAACAGATAGTAATGTTAAATTCGAAGAAATCACTATGCGTAATAGCGACTCATTTCAAGCCGCAGATAAACTTGGCAAGCAAACGAAGGGGAAAGGCAATGCGCTATCTGAATTCGATAAAATTGCGCAGGAAAATTGTGAGATCGCTAAGCAGAATGTAAAAGTGCTTAGCGCCTTTAAAAACATTACCCAACAGGACAAAGACGGTAACACCGTGAAACTGTCAGCCGATGACCGTAACGAACAACTTGCTCTAGCAAATAAGCAAGTTGCCGTTTTTTGTAAAAAGTCAGCTTAAGGCATCACTTCAAAAACAAATTCGTTGTTACGTACAGTTACGCTAATAGTGTTTTTAGCGGATGCTTTTCCTGACAGAATCAGTTCTGCGATTGGATTTTCAAGTTGTTGCACCGCCCTTTTTAATGGGCGTGCACCATAAACGGGGTCAAAACCAATATCAGATAGCAAGTTTAAGGCATCGTCATCAACATTAAGGCGTAACTCTTGCGCTTCAAGACGTTGTTTCAACTGAGCTAGCTGCATCACGGCAATGTGCTTAATATTCTCTTTAGCCAATGCATGAAATACTACACTTTCGTCCAGACGATTTAAAAACTCTGGTTTGAAATTCTTTTTAACAATCTCCATCACCATCGACTTCATATCGGCGGGCTCTAATAACGCACTATGCTCCTGGATAATGTCAGAGCCAATATTAGATGTAAGTACGATTAAGGTATTTCTAAAATCTACCGTACGCCCTTGCCCATCAGTTAAACGGCCATCATCCAGTACCTGCAATAAGATATTAAATACATCTGGATGCGCTTTCTCTACTTCATCAAGTAACAACACCGAATAAGGCTTGCGTCTCACCGCTTCAGTGAGATAGCCGCCCTCTTCATAGCCGACATACCCTGGGGGGGCACCAATTAAGCGTGCAACAGAGTGTTTTTCCATAAATTCAGACATATCGATGCGGACCATCGCATCATTATCGTCAAACATATAATTAGCGAGCGCTTTACATAGTTCAGTTTTACCCACACCAGTAGGACCTAAGAATAAGAAAGAACCAATAGGCCTTTTGGGATCTGACAACCCTGCTCGGGATCGTCTGATGGCGTTTGACACAGCAGTGACCGCTTCTTTTTGTCCAACAACCTGCTTATGAATATGCTGTTCCATTTTCAGTAATTTATCTCGCTCACCCTCGAGCATTTTACTCACTGGAATACCGGTGGCACGAGAAACAACATCTGCGATTTCATCGGCTGTTACTTTATGTTTTAGCAGAGTCATTTCATGCATATCGGCTTGAGAGGCCAGATCAAGTTGGCGTTCTAGCTCTGGAATTCGGCCATACTGCAACTCAGACATGCGGTTAAGATCACTCGCTCGGCGCGCAACATCAAGGTCCTGCCTTGCTTGTTCCAAATCAGCTTTAATGTTTTGTGCGCCTGAAAGCGATGCTTTCTCGGCATGCCAGATCTCGTCTAATTCGTTAAACTCACTTTCAAAAGCGGCTAAATCATTCTCTAATTTATCTAAACGTTTTTTTGATGCATCATCTTCTTCATTAACTAGCGCCTGTTGCTCTAGCTTCAATTGAATAATTTTTCGCTCTAGACGGTCTAACGTTTCAGGTTTTGAATCAATCGCCATTCTGATTGACGCAGCTGCCTCATCAATTAAATCTATCGCCTTATCTGGTAATTGGCGTTCAGTGATATAGCGATGTGACAACATGGCAGCTGCGACAATACCAGGGTCAGTAATTTCAACGGCGTGATGTAGCTCATAACGTTCTTTTAACCCACGAAGAATTGCAATCGTATCCTCTACACTAGGTTGGTCGATTTGTACTTTCTGAAAGCGGCGCTCTAACGCAGCATCTTTTTCGACATATTGACGGTACTCATCAAGTGTCGTAGCGCCTACACAATGGAGTTCACCTCGAGCCAGCGCCGGTTTTAGCATATTTCCGGCATCCATCGCGCCGTCAGATTTACCAGCGCCCACCATGGTGTGTAGCTCATCAATAAACAAGATCACCTGACCTTCTTCTTTAGCTAACTCATTGAGCACACTTTTTAGACGCTCTTCAAACTCACCTCGATATTTAGCCCCCGCAAGCAGCGCTCCCATATCAAGGGATAAAACGCGCTTATTTTTGATACCATCTGGCACCTCACCATTAACAATACGCTGTGCTAATCCCTCAACAATCGCGGTTTTACCAACTCCGGGTTCCCCGATAAGTACAGGATTATTTTTAGTTCGGCGTTGCAACACCTGAATGGTTCGGCGAATTTCATCATCACGGCCGATCACAGGGTCTAATCGTCCCTGCTCTGCTCTTTCAGTAAGGTCTACGGTATATTTATCTAGCGCTTGGCGTTGGTCTTCGGCATTTTGATCATCGACCTTTTGACCGCCACGTACTTTCTCAATCGCGCTATTGATTTTTTCGGAGGTTAAATTTTCTTTGCGAAGAATTTCTCCCAAAGCACCTTTATCATTGAGCGCTGCGAGTACAAAAAGCTCACTTGAGATATAGCGGTCTTTACGTTTTTGGGCAAGTTTGTCACAGATATTTAGCAACGAAACCATAGAGTTAGATAACTGGATATCCCCATTAACGCCTTCTACCTTGGCCAATCGGTCCAGTGATTGTGCTATGCGGCTACGGATAGTACTAATATCAGCAGAACATTCCATTAGTAATGTTCTTATACTGCCGCCTTCTTGGTTTAGTAAGGCAGAAAACAGATGAACGGGCTCGATAAATTGATGATCTCGACCAAGAGCAATAGATTGCGCATCTGAGATCGCTATTTGAAACTTACTTGTGAGTCTATCTAATCGCATAGGGCATCCTTAATTACTAATATCATTAGTCTTATTTATAAAGATGGGAACAAATTTTATTATTTCAAGCAGTGAGTAGTTAAAAAGTGCGCTATTTATTAATCCAGATCAAGCTAGCCATCCGTCCAGTTTGGCCTTCTCGACGATAGGAGAAAAACAAGTCTTGCTGTTGATAAGTACAGAGCTCACCGCCGCTGATATCAAAGATACCTAAGCGATTTAATCGATTTGTAGCCAGCTGATATATGTTGGCAAGGAAGCGATCCCCATGAGGTTTAAAACAGTCTTTATCAGATGGGTAATGATGACAAAACTGATTAAGTACATCTTCACCAACTTCAAAAGCTAAAGGCCCAATTGCTGGACCAAACCAAGCTAGTATATCCTCTGGATTGCCTGAAAACTTAGCAACAGCATTTTCAATGATGCCATCGCAAAGACCACGCCATCCGGCATGTACAGCGGCAACTTGCGTTCCTTGCTTGTCCGTTAGCAATATAGGAAGACAATCTGCGGTCATTACACAGCAAACGGTATTTGGCAATTGCGTAAAACTGCCATCTGCAATAATTGCTGTTTGGCTGCATTGTTCTGGGGGGTTGTTAACAACAACCGTAGTGTGTTGCTGATCAAGCCATAGCGGTAGTTGTGGCAATTCAAGTGCAAGCTTCGCTCGATTTTGGGCAACCCTGTTGACATCATCACCAACATGCATGCCCAAATTGTTACTGTAAAACGGCGCCTCACTGACTCCACCAACCCGAGTGGTGGAAAATGCTTTGATATGCGTAGGCGCATTCCAGTTTGGCGTGATCATTTATTGATTGTCTAACGTATCTTGGCGTAATAGCTCAGCCATATCGAGCATGTCTTGTGGCACAGGAGCCTGCCAACGCATCAACTCACCAGTAATTGGATGTTCCAATTGAAGCTTTATCGCGTGTAGCGCTTGGCGTTTAAAATCGCGCATCGCTGCAACTAACTCACTGCTTGACCCTTTAATTGGTTTTGGACGCCCACCATAAACAGGGTCACCCAATAGCGCATGGCGCATATAAGACATATGAACACGAATTTGGTGAGTACGACCTGTTTCTAAGCGAAGGCGCAAACGTGTATGAGCTCTAAATTTTTCAGCAATACGATAACGCGTTATTGCTTCCTTTCCTTCAGAGTCAACAGCCATGTGAGTACGCTTGGTCGGGTGACGACCAATTGGCGCTTCAATTTTACCACCAGCAGTCATTTGACCAATAGCAATCGCTTCATATTCACGGGTGATATGACGTTTTTGAATCATTGCCACTAATTTAGTTTGCGCTGGAATCGATTTAGCCACAACCATCAAACCGGTCGTATCTTTATCCAAACGATGCACGATACCAGCACGAGGTACGCTGTCGATTTCAGGGCAATGATGTAACAGTGCATTTAACACAGTACCGCTTGGGTTTCCTGCTCCCGGGTGCACAACTAAACCGGCAGGCTTATTTATCACTAGAATATGATCATCTTCATAGACAATATCAAGTGGAATATCTTCTGCTTTGTGGCGCTCTTCAACTTCTACCACGGCGTCAATTTCAATAAACTCTTCGCCTAATACCTTAACTCTTGCTTTGGTTACCACTTTGCCATCGACTTTGACATAGCCAGCTAAGATCCATTCTTTAAGTCGGCTGCGTGAATACTCATCAAAGAGCTCAGCAATTGTTTGGTCAAGGCGTTGATCACATTGTTCAATTGCAACGGTTGCTGATAATTGTATGGCTTGATTCATTAAAATATCTACTTTAAAGGAACTTATGGGCAATGAATTACTCAAAAACCCGTGAATAACGCCTATTGTATCTTTTATTTTGCCTCAGCTTAATAGATACTTGTCGATTCTGTGAGGATTAATGAAAATAATGATGTCTAAAAAAATAACTTTACTACCAATCTCTATGATTTTTGCCTTGGTCTTGTCTGGCTGTTCACAAACAATTGACGAGCCAGAGATTCAAATTACCGCTCCAGAGCAAATGTATCAAAATGCACAAGAAGCACTTGATACAGGTAACATGCTTAAAGCGACTCGTACCTTAGAAGCACTTGAATCACGTTATCCGTTTGGCCCACAAGCAACCCAAGTACAGCTTGATTTGATTTATGCATACTACCGCCAAGCAAATAATGAACAAGCGCTAGCAAGCATTGACCGATTCTTGCGTTTAAACCCAACACACCCAGATATCGATTATGTTTATTACATGCGCGGGCTAGCAAACATGCAATCTGATGAAAATATGTTTCATGAGATGTTAGATATCGACCGTAGTGATCGTGATCCACAATTTGCCAAGCAAGCGTTTAAAGATTTTAAACAATTACTTATCGCTAAACCTAACAGTCATTATGCCGCTGACGCACAGTTACGCATGCAAGCATTAAAAAATCGTTTAGCGAAACATCATATCGCTATTGCACAATACTATCTTGAACGTGAAATTTATGTTGGCGCAATCAACCGCTCGAAAGAAGTATTAGTTAGCTTTAACGATACTTCCTCAACAACTCAGGCACTTGAGATCATGCAATCTGCTTATAAAGCGTTAAAGCAAAATGATTTGGCCGAGAAAACAGCAAAGATTATCGAGCAGAATAAGAAATAATCTTTTGTTAAATTAAAGACACATCAAGCGGCTTACTTTACGGTAAGCCGTTTTTTTGGGCAAGTCATGCAACGACAGGTTGACGGTATTCTCTCTAATCGCCCAGAGTGGTAATGACAGACCTTAAAACATGGCGATGAATCATCATAAAAAGAGCCGCCTAGTTCTCACCAAGCGGCTCTAAATTAAGCAAATTTTTGTGTTTGCGGTATTTTGTTAGCGATAATAAAACTAAACAGCTTCTTCGTTTTCTTCGCCAGTACGGATACGAATAACACGCTCAACATCGCTGACAAAAATTTTACCATCACCAATTTTTCCAGTTTTTGCCGCGCCTTCAATGGCATCAATACAACGATCTAGCATTTCATCATCAATCACGATATCAAGCTTCACTTTCGGTAAGAAATCAACCATGTACTCTGCACCACGATATAGCTCGGTATGGCCCTTTTGACGACCAAAGCCTTTCACTTCCGATACGGTCATGCCAGTAATATCGATTTCCGCCAGCGCTTCACGCACATCGTCAAGCTTAAAAGGCTTAATAATTGCCTCGACTTTCTTCATTTTAACATCCTATTATTTTTTCGACTGTTTCCATTGTAACAGCTAGAAAATTTATCACATCACTAAATTACCTAGAACTAGGCTAGGGTTAGTTTAAAAAGTGGTTGTGATCCATTAAACTAAGCCGATCAAAAACACCAATGGGATAAAATATGCGATTTATAACAACAATAACCATAACAGCATTAGCATTGCTATCGAATTTATCGATTGCAAAACAAAAGGATGATTTAACTTACGCCAACTATGAACAAGTTAAGGTATCTCACGTTTACTTAGACTTAGATGCCGACTTTGATAATAAAGCATTGAAAGGCTTTGCTGATTTGAGCCTAAACTGGCTAACTGGCTCAACAAATACCGTGATTCTAGACACCCGTGATTTAATCATCGAGCGAGTACTTGCTCGAAAGAATGATGGCCAATGGATCAAAGCCCCCTACACATTAGCAAAGCGCGATGATGTTATGGGTGCCAAATTAACCGTAAAGCCTAGCTTTCAAGCCACCACCATTCGCGTGTACTACCAATCAACAGAGAAAGCATCAGGCCTGCAGTGGTTAACGCCAGCGCAAACAGCTGGTAAGAAATTGCCTTACATGTTTAGTCAAAACCAAGCCATCCATGCCCGTAGCTGGATCCCAATTCAAGATACGCCAAGTGTCCGCATGACTTACAGCGCGCGGATTCATACCGATGAATCATTGCTTGCCGTTATGAGCGCCAATAACGAGCCACAAACTGAGCGTGATGGTGACTATTATTTTGAAATGCCACAAGCAATTCCACCTTACCTAATCGCCATTGCCGTAGGTGATTTAGAGTTTAAAGCGATGAGTGATATCACAGGTGTATACGCAGAATCGAGTGTATTGGACTCTGCAGCAGCTGAATTTAATGATACTCAAGCGATGATTGATGCCACTGAAAAGCTCTTTGGCCCATATCGCTGGGGACGTTACGACTTATTAATCCTGCCACCAAGCTTCCCATTTGGCGGCATGGAAAACCCTCGCTTATCTTTTATTACACCTACCGTTATTGCTGGTGACAAAAGCTTGGTTAACCTTATCGCACACGAATTAGCACATTCTTGGTCAGGCAACTTGGTAACGAATGAAAGCTGGCGCGATCTATGGCTAAACGAAGGATTCACTTCATATGTTGAGAACCGCATCATGGAAGAGGTGTTTGGTCGCAAACGTGCATTAATGGAACAAGCACTAGATGCTCAAAACCTGCGTGAATTAGTTAAAACAATGCCAGCAAACGACACGGTGCTATATGTTGACTTGCAAGGCCGCGATCCGGACGCTGCATTCTCAAGTGTGCCTTATACCAAAGGGCAACTATTTTTGATTTACCTAGAGAAAAAATTAGGCCGAGAAACCTTCGATAGCTTCATTAAGGCTTATTTCAACCAGTTCGCATTTGAGAGTATTGGTACCAGCGATTTCTTTAGCTACCTTGAAGAGAATTTACTGAAAAAATATCCAATACTGGTAAGCAAAGACGAAATCAAAGAATGGATCTTTAACGAGGGACTACCGAGCTTTACGCCAGCCCCTACGTCTCCCGTATTCACTATTATCGATGGTCAAATCAAGCAACTAGTAGCGAGTGAGTTAGCAGCTAACGAGCTACCAACATCGGATTGGACTGTGCATCAATGGTTGCATTTTATCAACAACCTGCCGCATGACTTAAGCCTTGAAAAGATGACACAACTTGATCAAGCATTTACCTTAACCACCAGCACAAACAAAGAGATCGCTCACGCATGGTACTTGCTAGCGCTACGCAGTGGTTATGATGCTATTTTTGAAGAGCTTGATGATTACTTAATTGAAATTGGTCGCCGTAAGCTGATTGTTCCGCTATACAAGAAACTAGCCGAAACAGAGCAAGGTAAAGTGTGGGCTAGCAAAGTTTATAAAACCGCGCGCCCAGGCTATCACCCACTAGCCCAAGGCACAATCGACGCTATCTTAAAGTAGCAATCTTATCCATTACCTGTAGTTTGCTACTTCCAGCAAGCTGCAGGTAGTTTATTGCCGCTTTGATCTAGTGTGATAGGCGGCATGTCATATCAATTAATGCGGTATGAGCGTCACTGCGACAACTTTCCCTTAATAAATATTACGAAAATGGAAACGCCATATCAACAAAAACAGCTTGTAACCACAACAAAGAAAAACCACATAACACGATGATTTATAATGCATTACACATAATAATTGCATTTCCCTATTTTATACTATCCTTTAAGTCTATTTTACTGCCCTAAGCGCAAATTTATTTGTATTCATCGCTTTGCAGTTAACACCAAATAATTGTTTAAGACTATTTAACTATGGTCCTAATTAATTTAGTCAAACTTGGATCAGGGTTATGAAAAGTCGACGCACCTCATCATATGGGATAACGCTAATTGAGCTAATTGTGGTAATAGCTATTTGGGTAATCTTGTTCACACTTGCCATCCCATCGTTCCAACAATATTTTAAGCGCCAAAAACTCAATGGCATTGCCGATAACCTTCATTTCTTACTTCGTTATGCTAAAGCCGAATCAGCTAAAAAGAGCCAACGAATGTGGCTAAAAATTCAGGTTAATGAAAACGATGATAAGATTTGGCGCGTCGCATTAACTGACACCACCGCTTGCGAATTTACTGCAGCCAACCCCTGCCTAATCAACGGTATAGTTCGAGAGTACACCAACGCTCAGTACCAAGGTGTTAGTCTCAAAACAAATGTTAATTCTATTAGCATAGACCCAATTAGAGGCAGGGGAAACGCTGGAACAATCCGTTTTGCGTTAAATGGAATGAATATCGAGTTTCGCAAAAACACATATGGCAATCATAAGGTTTGCACTAATTTCAGCGCTACAAATTCTAGGTACCCCGCATGTAAATAATTTCGTCACGCAGTTTAATAGGCATTCGTCTTATTGAGCTTATGGTCGGTGGTGCAAAGCACTTCAAATTTTTGCCACAGCGTGCCCTAATATTGACTACCAACAAGCTGCCGGTAATTTATTGCCACTTTGATCTAAGGTTATTTTTTTTGCGGCTGTCTTCCCGTTACAAACGGTATCATTTAGTTGGGAACCTTTAGCTGTCGCCACAAGTGTGTAAGTTGAGCCTGTTACACTGGACATTGTAAAATCATAATAGTCATTTGTGATTGCTTTCACATCATTGCTACCCGTTCCGAATGCACTTGCATAGGTATTGTTTAGCATTCGAAAGCTTTCTTGCTCAAGTTGCATTTTAATTAACCCAGCATGTGCATCACTGCGACGACTCTTCCTTACCGAGTCTTGATAAGAAGGCAATGCGACCGCAGCGAGAATTCCGATGATTGCAACGGCGATTAGCACCTCAACAAGTGTAAATCCCTTGATTTTATGATATTTAATTTTCATCGTAATACTCTCCTGTTTCGTGTTAACATTAAATCATATAACATTAAAAATAACATCCACGCAATTTGAATTCCCTACAAAATCAGGATTAATTTAAAGTTAAGTTTATGGAAAAACACTATCAAAAATCACAAGGTTTTAGCTTAATAGAATTGTTAATTATCGTGGGAATATTAGCAATTGCCTTAGCTATTGGCCTACCCTCCATGGAACGTAGCTTTCAACGTCAAAAGATTAACGGCATAGGCGATAATTTTCATTATCTCTTGCGCTATGCCAGAGCACAAGCCGCGAAGTCGAATAAAACCCTTTGGTTAAAAATTAAAGTGGACTCTAGTGACGCAAAAATATGGCGTGTTGCGGTAACAGATGACTCTGCTTGTGAATTTACCGTAGCCAAGCCTTGCTTAGTCAACGGGGTATCTCAAGAGTTCAGCAGTGAAAAGTACCAAGGGGTCACCATAAACAACAATACCGCCCTGATAACCCTTGATCCTGTCCGAGGACGTGGCGTATTAGATGACGCTAAAATTAAATTTGATTTGGACGGCATTAATGTTACGTTTGTGAAATCTATAATGGGTAGCCATACGGTTTGTACCAGTGACACAGCAACTAATTCGAGGTATCCCGCATGCGATTAATTATGCCTAGCTGTACCTGCGGGTTTACGCTCATTGAATTTATGGTCAGTATGGTAATCAGCCTTTTTTCGATTGCCATAATTACCTCAATTTATGTCAGTGGCTTAGTTACTGATGCGAAAAGTATTAAGTTTGGTCGCTTAACAGAAGAAGTATCGACTATCACAACATTATTAACTCAGGATATAAAAAGAGCGGGTTATGTAAACAATGCCCATATTAATTTAGCTGGGGCTGTTACAGGCTGTGGTGGTGGAACATGTAGCGATGAAGCTTTTCGCACCATAGTCACCAACCAATTTGACACGGATGAGCCAGCCAACTCCTGTATCACTTATGCCTATGACGAAGATGGCAATGGAGTCATCAGCGATGATAATGCCATGGGGTATAGACTACACGATGGCGCCATCGAAGTGCGAAAAGATAGCATTTCATGCACTGACGGCGGCTGGGTAGATATCACAGATACTAAATTTGTTCATATTAGCGACCTTGAGTTTATGATCACAGCTGAGGGCTGCACCGTAGCCGGTGGCGTCGAGACCTGTGCACCAGCGCAGGGAGAATTAGCCGATGCTTGCACCAAAGCCGGTACCACCCTAACCTGTAGCCCCGCAGCAGGCGAGCGCTATGGCGTTTCTGTTGCATTAAGTTTTAATGCCACCTTGGTTGAAAGTAGCTGTACATTAGATAAAGATCTTGCTGAAGGTGAAGATTCCGATCCAGACTGTATAACCCTATCCGTCAATGAGACCCTGGTGATTCGCAATGCGATATATAACTAGTTGTAGAAAGAAATTACGCGGCGGCATGACAATAACAATGTCGTTATTGTTAATGGTATTAGCGCTAGGAGCAGCTGTGTATACCGCCAACACCAAGCTATTGGATGCCAAAATAGCCGAGGCCAAATACCGCAAAGACCAAGCCTATATTGCCGCAGAAGCGGGTATGGATCACGCATTATCTCATATTGACTCAACAAACGGCTTTTTTGGCACGCTAGATCAAAGTGCTGACGATAAATTCTCTGTGAACGTTGCCGTAACCCTAGCTCCTGACGGCACAGAGTATGTTCTTCCAGATAATCCAAACATAAAATTTCGCACAGTAACCTCTACGGGCTATAGTGCCGATTACACCAATACCAGCGATTGGCACGGCGAACAAATCATTGAACAAAAAATCTATCGACGTCCCGTAGCCGGCGGCCCAGCCTCAGCAATTACCGTTTCAGGTACTCTTACCGTCGGTGGTAATTTTAAGGTGGGTGCTAACCCCAATGGCGGTGGTATTGGAGTGCCTGTATCAATATGGAGTAAAAAAGAGGCAGACATCCAAGGCAGTGGCTCCACATGTGGATTAGAAGAATTCGATGATCCCGCAGCGCAGGGCTGTGACAACGGTTCCTATTCTGACAAAGACAATATCGGTTCAGATATCGTACTAAGCGACCCCGATTTTCCAGATGACTTGCTATTGCATACATTTGGGTTTCCAAGGGACGATTACCTCGATTTAAAAGACAATGCTAAATATCAGGTTGCGGATTGTAGCGGGCTTGATGTTAATTCAACGGGTTTTTATTGGGTCACCGGAAATTGCGATTTTGTATCCACTGTGGGCACCCCGGATACACCAGTGATTGTGGTGGTAGAAAATGGCTCGATTAAACTTAATGCTAACTACGATGTCCACGGCATTGTCTACTCTCTTTATGTCGACACGACTAAGCCTGTACCAGATATTCAAATGAATGGTACAGCAGCTATAAAGGGAGCCTTAATCGTAGACAGCGATATTGAACTATCCTCGGGCGGATTAAAAGTACGCTATAGTCCTGAGATTTTAGAGCAAATTATCGGAGGCGAAAACCCTGAATTTTCCTCATTACATGTCGTATTAGGCAGTTGGAAAGACTTTTAATTTTACCCCTAACGAAAGGGAGCAACCCATTATGAATTTGATAAAACTCAACAAGAGAAAGTCTCCTCAAGTTGGATTTAGCTTAATTGAAGTGCTAATTGGTATCGCGATTGCGGGGGTTGGCATTGTTGGGGTAATCGAACTTCAAAAGCTTTATATGCAATCTACTACTCAAGCTAATGCCAGAGTTATTGCGATGAAGCTTGCCACTGAAAAGTTAGAAGATACCAAAAGTATTGCATATACAGACCTTGCAGCAAGCGCTGAGGCTGAAAGCGACAATGTAGCCCACAAAGTAGCAACTTTTTCCCGTAAATGGAAAGTGTCAAATCGATATTATGTCGATGGTGCTTGGCAAACAGGTACGGCCGATTTAGATCCCGTACCTACAAGGCCTGACGCTAAAGTAATTGATGTGACGGTAAGTTGGAGTGATTCAAATGGCAACGCACAATACGTTAATCAAACAAAATATATTTCCAAGACCAATGGCACCTATGAGAGCTCGCTTGAAGATATCACATTAGGTGGCGGTGCCCCGCCAAAAGTTGAATTTCACTCTTTAGGGGATCTTGAAAACCCTTCAATATCATTACTCGATCCGGACGCGACAGATCGTACAGATGTTTTGAGTAAGGAAACCTCAAAGCCAGAACCTAAAGTGAGCCAACGAGAGAACCTGCACCGAGTACAATTTGAAACCGTTGTCTATGACAGCATCAATGATACCCAAACTTTAGAAGATTTTGCTACTGTCAATTGCGATTGCAGTTTTTCAGAAGGAAAAGGTAAAACCCCAACAACCTTAAAATTGGACGACGGGCGCTTGATTAATGACCCTGAGTCAGGCAAAGAAATCGATAAGGAACATGGGGATGACACAAATTCAGGCCTAGAGCCTCTGTGCACAAAGTGTTGTGCGAATCACCATGATGACGTTGACGCACCAGCTCGTTACAAGGCCTCAGGCATCAATAACCATAATCATTATAAATTAGATGGTAGTGGTGCCCTTGTCAAAAGTTCCGATGCCTACCTCGAAGCTTGCCGTTTTAAGCGTATTGACGGCTTTTATGAGCTAGTACCGGACTGGGTATTGATTGATTTAATTGTCCTTCCAAAATCATTTTTTACCGACACGACCAATGGGATTTCTAATAGTGAAGCTTACACTACCCATGTAAAAAGGGTAATTAAAGCCCATATCCTTGGCCAGACCTTACCAAATAGCGATACACTTAAAAGTCGTGTTGCTGACTTTTCCGTTGGTGCCAGCCAGCTAGTTGCCCGCGGGATTTACATTGATTTAGCGTCACTTAGCGAAGAAGATATTAGTTTAATAAAAACCGAAATAAGCAGTAATATCAAATGGCTAGAGTTAGTGCCGTTTTATGATGTTAACCTCACCTTATTTGCTCGGTGGACTGTACCTAGCACTGATATAGATATTGCAACGGTCACCAACGAGCCAATAAAAACCATTGTTAATACGGAGCAAGATTACTACGGAACTTATTCACGTGGTCGCCTGTTAAGTAAAACGAATGGTAGTACATCTATTACTGCCGAGGTAAATATAGATAATACGGGGATCACTGGTACCAGACCTATTATTCCTGCACTTTCATCTACCATTCGTATCAGAGACATATTACCAATTACCATTGGCTCAAATGGAAATAAATCCATCACCATTGAGGTGGAATGTACTAAAGAGATAACAAGAGGTCAAACAACGGAAATTGTGAGTTGTCCTAAGGGAGATTTAACAGTCGATAATGTGTTGATAGCCGTGTTGCCAAGCAGTGCCCAACTGGATTGCACATTTACGCCACAACATCCAAATACTTCCTTTATTTCTTGTACTAATATCCCAGCTAATTGGTCGGGGTCGATTGAAATTTCAAAAGAGGGCTATACGGCTAATTTAGGCGCTATAGAAGGGTTTGACAAACCTGTTTTTGACGCTGGAAAATTTCACTTTGGCGAAAGTGCTTATAATCTTGAAGCTGAAGGACAAAGCACGCCTACTTTCCAAGTCCATTTAAAAAACTACTAAACTTCCATCCTGTCCCCTCTAGCACTCTTGTGCTAGAGGGGACAAATAATCATTAACACCTAATGATTTAGCATTAAAAATAACTCCCAAACAATCCATTTAGAGCATTTACTAAAAAATCATGCCTTATGGCTATCTTAGCCACTCACTTTCGTTTAAAATTCATAATCTTGGCATCTAAAGTGGTTCAATTTACGTTGTTTGTGACAAAAAGCTCCAATAAAACTAATAGCCAGGACTTTAAATAAGGACATTAACAGGGTTGATTATAGGATATATATTCAATGAACAAACATCATGGACTGACATTAATAGAGTTGCTCTCTACAATAGCTATCGTTGGGATACTGCTAACAGTCGCCTTACCAAGCTTTAGCACAATGATTAAAGACAATAAGCTGGTTACTGCGATAAATCAGATGAGCACCTTAACCGCATTTGCTCGTAGCGAGGCCATCAAGCGCAACAACGATGTCACAATCTGCCGCAGTGTGAGTAACAGCAACTGCAGTGCGACCGGCAATAATATTATTGTAAAAAGTGACAATAATAATGACGGCGATTTTACTGACGCTGGCGATGAAATGATAAGAACCTTTGAACTTATCCAGGCCAACAGTCAGATTACCTTATACTTTCAAGGCTTCACCAGCAGCCAAATCACCTTTACGCCTACTGGCCTCTCAACTCAAACAGGCAGAATCGAAATTTGTGATAGTCGAGGAAAGAACTACGCAAAGGCAAGAATCATCAATATCGGTGGCCAATTACGAGCACCAAATAGCAGTAGTGCAGCCGGTAACAGCGAAAAAGCGATCATCACATGCACCTAGGAAACCTATCAAAAAGCCAAGGATTTAGCTTAATTGAGGTGCTGGTTGCGATGGCAATATTAACCTTTTCACTGTTAGGCATAGCATCATTACATCTCGTCTCCTTAGAAAATAATCATGCGGCCAACTTACGTTCTCAATCTGTCGCAATATCTGACGATTTAGTGGAGCGCATTCGTCATAACCCAGCTCTGCGACTCTATGCCATGAACAACGATATAGATAGTTCTACAGACTTTAGTCAGAGCGAAAATGGAGGAAACCTTGCTGCAGCCTGCACCAGTGCCGCTGGTTGTAGCGAGGATGTATTAGCCCTAGCAGAGCTTGAAGATTGGGCCAAATCACTAAAGCGTCTTGGTGATACCACTAAAGCCTCTCTAACTTCGACTCCGCCAGTTCATGTCACGCTCGATTATGATCCTACTAAGAAACTATTCGACTTATCTATTGTTTGGCAGTCTAAGCAATGGAAATTAGCTAAAGAAGGCTCTGCTGCACACCAAAGTGACGCACTCCGACATAGAGCTCAATCGAGCTACCAATTCTCAGTCGCGATTAATTAAGGGGCTCGGATTATGTTAGCAAAATTAAACCGCAGCAGTAAGGCAAAAGGTTTTAGCTTAATCGAAGTGATGGTTGCGCTTTTTATTAGTACAGCCATTGTCGGCGGAGTGCTATCGGTATTTCTAAGCACCAAAAAAACCCAGCGTTTTAGTAACGGAGTCTCTGAAATCCAAGAGTCGGGAAGAATTGCCTTAAACTACCTTAAACAAGAGGTACGCATGGTAGGCTATCAAGGATGCATAAGCTACGATGATGAGCAAGTGAACGTTATTGCTGAAAATCTTAGCCAAGCTATGTTTGAGCAACAAAAGTTTCGCGGCTATGAAGTAAAAGATGCCAACTGGGAGAATGACACGCCATTTGACGGTTTAGTCACAGCGAAAATAGGCACAGATGCATTTAGTGTCGGACGTATTACCGACTTAGATACCAATCTAACAGGACCTGAAGTCAATAATGCGAATATTCAGGTGGTCAACGGGCCCCGATTAGATTTTAAACAAGATGATTTAGTACTGATTTCAGATTGTGAAAATGCAGACTTGTTTAATATTGTCAATCAGCCAACTGGTAATGGCAATGCCCTCACGCTAACTCATTCAAAAGGCGGCAACACCGCAAATAAGCTAAGCAAAATATATAAAAATGCAGATGCGACCATTTCCAGCTACAAAAACACGGTCTACTTCATTGAAGACACAGGCAGGAAAAATCCCCAAGGTGATTCAGTTTTTGCTCTTTATCGCGCGCAGGGCCCCGCTTATACACCACAAGAGTTAGTTGAAGGGGTCGAGCAAATGCAAGTACTCTATGGTGAAAGCTTGCCACTAGGGCAAGTACGTTATGTTCCAGCAGACCAAGCAGGACCTGAAGTAAATTGGAATAACGTAAATTCAGTAAAAATCTCCCTCTTAGTAACTAGCCATCACGGCGTGCGCCGCTCCGACGATACATCAACATACGAATTGTTAGGAACGGATATTGTCCCTCCCGGTAGCTCAAGCGGCATAAAGCACAGTGGTAGCCGGAGGCTGAAAAAGGTCTTTTCAACCACGATTAACATTCGAAATAGAGCACCCTAGCCATGAAAAAATTGCCTCGCAGGACAGAGTATTTGACTGCCATGAATCGTTCACAAGAAGGGGTAGCACTGGTCATTGGGCTCGTACTTGTTCTAGTCATTACATTAATCGCGCTCGCAGGATTTAGCAATTCGACTTTACAGGCGAAAATGGCCACTAACTCACAACAGCGCAATACAACATTTCAAGCTGCTGAAAGCGCGTTATCAAATGCCATTATTGAGATTGAAGGCATTCCTATGGGCGGAATTCCAGGTAACAGCGAGGTATTAGCCAAAGCGATTGAGCGAGGTAGTGGCGTTACAAGTGTGGTGGCTATAGACAAATTAAAAACACCGACAATGGATGTTACTGTCTCCTATACCTACCAAGAGACTTCTGGACTTGCCACAGGAATATCACTCAATGCTGATGAGAATTCCACAATAATAGGCAGGACCAAATTTATTTTAGAAGGTAATGCGGTGATGACTGCATCGGGAGCAAAAACCAGAATTAGCCAGGGAATAAGTTATGAATAGATTTCATCGAGTAAAGCATAAGATATCGAGTTTTATCGCAGGCTTAATCGTTAGCATTACCCCACTGTCAAACGCGAATGCTGATGATACTGAAATATTCTATGTTGGTGAAACGGTGCGGCCACAGATTTTAATGATTCTTGATACTTCACTATCAATGACAAACCGTGTAGGAAATACCACTGCCAGTAGGCTGACGAATATGAAGCAGGCGGTGGAAAACTTTGTTAACCCTCCTGATGGCAGCGAACTTGGCGATATTGATGTTGGCCTAGTGAGAATGAATCAAATATCTGGGGCTGTAATTTATCCGGTATCTAATCTCGATGAGATGGTGACTGAAACAATTCATACCATCAACCGCCCTCTGGTGGAAAATCACAATAATGCCTGGCAAGCAAGCAGCAACAACGCAGTCACTGTCCCCTACATATCCACCAAGGACGCCAACAATAGTGATGCCAAACACAACAGCCAATTACGCATAGATAAAGGTAAGGCTATTGGTATGCGTTTCGAAAACATTACCATTCCCAAAGGGCAGACCATCGAAAGTGCACACCTCGAATTTTGGCCGGTTAAAAGTTGTGGGACTAACTGTAAGGTTACACTTGAGTTCAGTGGTGAAAAAACGGCGCACTCTGCTATTTTTCAGGCCCAGACTAATAATATATCCAACAGATCAAGGACCGCCAAACAGCTCAAATTAACCAGTAGCAAACTAGAGGCAAATAAGGTTGCTTCATTCACTGGTTTAAAAGAGGTTATCCAAGAAATCGTTGATCAGCCGACTTGGGTTAGCGGCAACGCGCTAAGTCTGTTAATTAACACCAGTCCTTCGCTTGATGACGGTGATACCATTGATAACAGCAACTTTTCCGGCAAAGGTATTAAGTCAGCCTTTAACAAATATTCTCCAACACTTTTTATCAAATTCGCGCCTTACACGCGTACCGTATCAAACAAGGTAAAATTACTTGAGGCGTTAGATGAGCAAAAGCTAACTTATCACACTCCGATTGTGCCAACGTTGTGGGAAGCGACCAAATACTTACGCGGCGCTTCATTGGCTGGCAACTCATCATTAACATCAAATTTGTCCACGACTCGCAGCGCAGTTGAACGTCAAGGTAGGGATGACGTTCATGAGCGACTCTCGATAGCAGCCTCATTAAAGAATGGCACCTTTAGCAAGGTGTTTCCAAATGCGGCATGTAACAGCGATAATAGTAATTTGAACTCAATTGCATGCCAGGAGGTCAGCCTAAGCTCTAATTCAGAGCACATACCAACATACCAATCACCACTTACCGATACCTGTAATGATGATGAAGCAACGATGATTTTGCTAACAGATGGCGAAGCCCATCATCAAAAGAATGTCCAAACTGGCGACAAATGGTGGGGCGCGATGACATCAGAAATTGCATCCTTTATTGCGCCAGATTTAACTTGTACATTAAGTGGTACAGACAACGGAAAACCGCAAACCTGTGGCGAAGAGTTGGCCAAAAAACTACTTGAAGGTATTAGCGTTGAGGGACTACCTGATAAGAAAAAAGTCACTTTGCACACCGTAGGTTTTAATAATACCGACGCGTGGCTGCAGGTGCTGGCACGGCAAGGTGAGAGTACACCAGAAGCCAATGCTCGCTACCATGTAGCCACCAACAGTGACGACCTTCTCAGCGTATTTAATGGCATAAGAGCCGGCGTTGTAGAGAAAACCACCACCTTTTCAAACAGCGCAACATCGGTAAATACTGCAAACCAACTAAGCCATAATAATTCCTTGTATTTTGCTCTGTTCAAGCCTAGTGACCAAGCAGCTTGGAATGGCAACCTGAAGAAATACCAATTGGGCCCAAATGGTCAGGTCCTCGCTCAAGGTGAAGCTGTCGCCGTAGATCCAGCAACAGGGCTATTTAAAAACGGCGTAAAAGACTTCTGGCTTGCCGATGGCAAAGACCCTGACGGTGCCAACATTTTGCTCGGTGGCGCTGCCAACGTTCTACCAACAACACGTAAAATATGGGTTAATACTGGTGCTACTACGCTTACTGAGCTCAGCACCAGCGAAAGCGAGTTCACTGTGTCCGACTTTGATGTTGCAGACCAAACAGCCAAGAACGCCGTTATCAACAATATGCTCGCTGCAAAAAACTCGCGCGGCGAAATAAACCTAGGTGATCCGCTACATTCGACCCCCATAGAGGTAACCTATGGAGCGAGTAATCCTCCGGTGATTTATTATGGTGATAATCAAGGTTATATTCATTCGATTAACTCTACGACAGGTGTCGAAAACTGGGCATTTATCCCAAGGCAATTACTCAAAAAACAAAAACGTATTCAACAAAGCAACTCGTCACAGACCCACATATATGGTATGGATGGGGAGATCATCAAATGGAAAACAGCCAGTAAAACCATGATTTTTTCTGGTATGCGCCGCGGTGGTTCAAGCTATTACGCACTTGATGTTACTACCTCTAGTGAGCCAAAACTTGCTTGGATTATTTCAAACACCACACCAGGATTCGAGAAACTTGGCCAAACCTGGTCTACCCCAGTAAAAACAAAAATTAATGTTAATAGCGTGGCGACAGACGTACTGATCTTTGGCGGCGGCTACGATCCTCAGCAAGATAGCGTCAATGTTAGAACTCCTGATCGGAAAGGCAATGTCATCTATATCGTCAAGGCGCTAGACGGCACGCTAGTGAAAGCAATCGACTCCACTGTAATACCTGAGATGCTATATAGCATTCCATCGGACATAAAAGCAATTAACATAGACAATGACAGTGACAAAACCGCCGACCAGCTTTACGTTGGCGACATGGGCGGTCAAGTTATTCGCATCGATATTGCAGCTGATGGCTCGACGACCCAAGGCATAATTGCTGACTTAGCTGGTACTGACGGCGCAGCTAATAGGCGCTTCTATCATGCACCAGACATTTCGCTGCTAGATAATACAGGCGGTAAAACATTAGCCGTTGCTATAGGCTCTGGTTATCGTGCCAACCCCAAAAACCTGGTGAACCAAGACAGGTTCTACATGTTAAAACAGCCGGTATCGATGCTTGACACTTCAGGAAAAGGGAAAGGGAAAGGCGGAAGCGTTAGCCTGCCATATACCAAATTAACCGAATCTGACCTACACGATGCAACACTAAACTATGCCGGCGGCTCAGGCACACTAGAACAAAAAGAAGCAGCGTACTATCAACTTGCAAGCAAAGCGGGTTGGTACATAAAACTGTCACCAACAGAAAAAGTGCTCGCTTCGAGCCTAACGATAGATGATGCCATTTGGTTTACCAGCTATAAACCGGCAACGGGAACTGATATCTGTGCGAATCGAAATGGTGAAGCATTTATCTATCGTGTGAAAGTTAGTAGTGCCTTACCAGACTACAAGAATGTTTTACCAGAAGTTCTTGAAAATACAGGATTAGATGAAACAAAAAATTGTGACAATACACAATGTGCAACCGATGATCGCTCCAAAAAATTGGTGAATACTATTTTACCACCACGCCCTAGTTTACTTAATCACAAAGGCAAACGGCTAATCGGTGTTGGCACGGAGTTTTACCCGACGGCAACCAACAAAACCAAAAGAATGTATTGGACAGAAAAGTAATGAAAGCAAATAAACAAACAGGTTTCACCCTAGTCGAGCTACTGATAGCTGTTGCCATTGTTGGCATCTTATTGTCAGTGGCCTACCCTAGTTATCGCGATAGTGTCGAGCGAGGTGAGCGAGCTGTAGCCAAAGCGGCTTTATCGAGCCTGGGCGGTGCTATGGAACGCTACTATGCTGAAAATAATACGTATGTTGGCGCAACATTAACTAAAGTTGCCCACCCTGCAAATGTGCCATTAGATGGCGGTAAGGTGACCTATCAATTATCGATAGTCTCAAGCTCACTATCAGCTTCAGGCTATATGTTAAACGCAACCCCTAAAGGCACCAACACAATCATTTATTCTTTGAGCAGCACCGGGGAAAAGAAGAGTGGTAAAGTGGCTAATAATTTACAATCAGGCTGGGATGATTAGTTATTGGTTTTAAGTGTTGGTCGTGTAATTAAATAGCCGCTAACGCAGGATGCACTAACTAGCATAATGACTTTTGCCGGAAAAAAATCAACAAAGAAAATAACGGAAGTACCGATAGATAGCCACAATAATGAAATAGTCGCTATTTTGGTTTTCATCGGCATACCGCGGCCACTGCGATAGTTTTCAATATACTCGCCAAACCACCGGTGAGTGATTAACCAATGATAAAAACGATCTGAACCTTTGGCAAAACAAGCGGCAGTTAGCAGTAAAAATGGCGTTGTTGGTAAGACAGGTAAGATTATCCCCGCGATACCGAGCACTAAGGAGACACATCCAACGGCGCACAAGCTGATTTTTTTCAACTTAACCCATGTACTCATTAACACCACCTAAAATCAGTTGCAATAAACCTAAGCTAGCTCGAATTAAACTTTGTTTCAACACCAATTAATCAGCTTACTCCTTGCCAGTAAAGTGAACTTTCATTAGCTGACCTTGATATTCAACTTCATCGCCGTGATAAACCTTTTTACGCTTGCGAGTTTCAATTAAACCATTAAGCATTACTTCGCCATCAGCAATACGAATTTTCGCTTCACCGCCACCTTCAACTAAGTTTTCAATCTTTAAGATTTTATACAGCTCAATTGGCTCAACATTCACTTCAACCACAATATGCGGTAACTCTTGTGCCATTACAGGTGGCTTTTTTCGACGGCCAATAACCATGTTTGTTAACTCTTAATTTATTTACAAAGTTTATGGCGCAAGCTTACCGACTTTAGCACGAGTTATAAAGTGAAATAACGAGTAAATACTTTATATAACTCGGTTCCCTGATTCACGCTAGCCGAGGCGAAATGTAAAATGGCAATACAATCTTCAGGCGCTTCAATGATTTCAATCACATCATCATGGCCGTATCGGTCCATTCTTAGTAATCGAATCAATGGTTCGCCAGCACGTACATGGCTACCTAAAGGAGCCAAATATTCAACTAATCCGCTTTTTGGTGAATACAACGCGCGATAATCTTTTAGATAACAAGCATAACGAGTCATTTCAGTCGGTTCAAATAATCCTTGTTCAACGACTCCCTTGGCACTTAAATAACTTAAAATACCTGCGCTATCTTTCTTGGCTTCCTCTAAACAAAGCCACTCTTGTGAGCCCAGCTCCAAAGTAAAGCCGTCAACTGCGACATCAATTTTTCTGCCAAGTTCTTGATAAGCTAGTTGTAGTTGCCACCATGGACAAAATGCAGCCTCATCAAGTGCACCATCAAAACCACTTGGAATAAACAAGGTATGTGGAATGTCGAACAACACGGCACTTTCTTTAGTGTACTCGGGACAATACAAATGGCGTTCAGATATTGGCCCGGTATGTAAATCAAGTACAATATCTGCTTCAAATGCCATGCGCTGTAGTGTCGCACAAAGGTGTTGCGCGGTATTAAGCCCGTAAGGATTATCTAATAATTGCGTTTCCAAATCATTAATAATCGCAGCTCGAAACTTTACTTTGATTTCATCAAAGGGTAAATCGATGTACTGCTTGGCAAAATCTTGCGGCAGCTGCTCATTAAAATGATATCCCCGATTCCAGTTATTGCCGGTGATCGGGTCAAAACGGCCTAGGGTAAATTCACCACTTTTTTGATTGCTTCCGATAGGGTTACACAACGGAACCAGCGTAATATCCCCTTTGACATCAAGCCCTCGAAGCTGCTCCATCAATTGGTAGATAACCGCATTACCCTGCACTTCTGCGCCATGCATATTCGCTTGGATATAGACACTTGGTGCATCACTGCTGCCCTTAAATTGATAAATAGGCACGCTCATCTCTTGACCGTTGGCCATGTGTGAAACAACTTTCGAAGAGGAAATTAACTCAGACATCTAACCTTTAACTCTTTATTTAAAACAAATATGACGAAGCAGGCACTGACGGGCGCACGACTTCAAATTCACCGTGCTGATAAACAACCTCGGCTGGCAGCTCATGACACAAGAAAAATGGCATCGCTTCCGTAAAACCATAAGCACCGCATTGTGAAAACACCAGGCTATCACCGACGCAAACATCACTTGGCAAGGCGAGCTCTCCAAGCTTATCAAGGCTAGTACATAATGGCCCATGCACATGGAACGATTGCGCTGGCGCATTTGATGCCCTTAGTAATGAAACTGGGAATGGTTGCTCTGTAATCGCCGGGCGTAGCAAGTGGTTGATCCCACCTTGTAACACCAGTAAAGACTGCTGATAGTTTTGCTTAACATCGACCACCTTACTAACGTAACAACCGTACTCACCGACCGCATAACGGCCAAGCTCCATCCAGAGTTCATTTAAGTTCGCCTGGCGTTTTATCTGGGCCAGCGCACTGGTCAATTCGTGCCAAGATAATGAGTTATCCCCTTTGGCGTATGGGATACCTAATCCACCACCTAAATCCAGTACTTGTAGCTCAAAGCCTAAACTGTCAGCAAGTTCAGTTAGTGGAGCAATCATTGCCTGCCACAAACTAATTAACTTTTCACCGTCAAGCATGTTGCCCCACTGAAATATATGCAAGCCAATAACATTGACGTTTGCATAGTCAGCTAGCTTAATTTGTGACCATTCCTGACTACCTAAGCCAAATGGCGTTAAGCTATTGCCGCCTAACGGATTATTATCCCCTTGCTCAAAGCGCAATTGCACACGCAATAAAATCTCAGGGGTTACATTAAACTCGCCACTTAACTGATTAATCAGTTCAAGCTGATTTATGCTTTCAACAACAAAAGTATTCACACCCAGCTCAATAAAACGTTTTATTTGCTTTATTGATTTTGCGGGCCCAGTATTTAGCACTCGCTTCGCACTGACCCCTTGTGCCAATACTTGCTCAAGTTCGCCCAGACTAGCCACATCAAAGTTCATCCCTTGTTGGTCTAGCGTCTGAATGACTTTAGATAGTGGGTTGGCTTTCACCGCAAACCATAATTTAATATCATCATTAGCAAGACTAGCGATATGCTCACTTAGGCTATCGAGGTCATAAACAAAAAACGGATTGTCCTGGCTTTGTTCAAATGCTGCAATGCCGGCATGACAAGCTGCCGACATAGCGCCAATACTAGGCTTTCTGCTCATTATCTTAATGCCTGCTCTAGCTCTAGTGCCGCATCAGATTTTTCATCACGATACTTAACAATCACTGGGCATTGCATGCTTAATCCCTGCGCTTTCGCCCATTCGCTGGTCATTGGGCGTGTGCCTGGGATAACAATAGCGTTACGTGGAATTGGCGCGCCTTTCTCAAGCATCACTTCGTTAACGGCGTCATAAACAGGAATAGCAGCAGATAATGTCACGCTTGGCGCAAGCACTGCACCTTCACTCACCACAACACCTTCAACCAAAATACAGCCGGCACTGATAAAGGCATTATCCTCAACAATGACAGGGCTTGCACCGATTGGTTCAAGTACACCACCAATTTGAACACCAGCCGACAAATGAACATTTTTACCTATTTGCGCGCATGAACCGACGAGTGCATGTGAATCCACCATGGTGCCACTATCAACAAAGGCGCCAACATTAATGTAAGCTGGCGGCATAATAATAACGCCTTCAGCAACATAGCTACCGCGGCGCACCGAGGAGCCGCCGGGCACAAGACGTACACCATCTTGTGGAGAGAATTGACGCGGCGCCAAGTTATCTTTATCGACAAACCCTTGATAAGCCCCTTCAAAGGCAACATTTTCGCCAGCTTTAAAGGCTGCTAATATTGCTTGTTTTACTTCAACATTTGCCTGCCAAACACCATTCTCATCTTTGTTTGCACTGCGTACTGCGCCTGATTCTAATTGTTCAAAAACTTGTTGCCAATTCACTGTTACTACCTTCTTATTAATCTGTAAAACTGTATTTCTAAAATTATGTTCAAATATTTCTATTGCTGAGAAAACCATTGCTTGATGGTGTTATCTGCTTGCATTAACGGAGCAAATTCACTGAGCTCACTATGGGTTAATGGCAGACGCAATTGCGGGTGCGCTATTTGCTCTTTCTGATGCATTAGTACCTTTAGGGGAACTGGGTTTGCTACACTAAATAGAGGCTCGATAGCCGACTTCCACAGGTTAAATTCCATATCTTGCGGCGTACTTAAACATTGCTCGACATATAGGTTAGTCGCTTTGGGCCACGCATTAGCACATACAGAAACCAAGCCTGAAGCACCCAATAAAGAAAACTCAGGAAGTAATGCATCATCGCCGCTATAAATAGCAATATTTGGAATCGCATCTTTAAATTCTTTAAATTTAATCACGCTGCCACTGGCTTCTTTGACAGACCAAAACATCGCTTCATCGGTTAAATTTGCTAATGCTTGCGGGCACAATTCAACACCACTGCGTGAAGGCACGTTATAAACCATGCAAGGGAATTTGCTACGCTCTAGTAATCCTCTAAACCATTGCTCCTGGCCTTTGGGTCCTGGTTTTGCGTAAAGTGGCGCGGCCAGTAGATAGGAATGAATTGGCAGTTGATTACAAAACTCAATCCACTCTAATTGGCTTTCCAGATTGTAGCCGCCAACCGCAACCATGATTGGCGCATCAGGTTGGTGCTGACAAACAAAGCGAATGATTTTCTTCTGCTCATTTAAAGAAAGTGCCAGCCCTTCACCGGTACTACCCAGCATCAAGATGCCATTACCAGCGGCCGCTTGATCATCAAGTAACTGCGCTAACGCATCATAATCAACACGACCACGTTGATTAAACGGTGTCACCAGTGCTGTCCACAGGCTGTAGTCTTTAACATCGTATTGATTCATTACGCTACTCCTTGAGTATTATCTTCAAACATAGAACTATGAAGGCGACTCACCACATCGGATGCAATCTCACCATCAACTAAAAAACATAAATTATGTGGGCTAGCGCCTTGGCAAATCATGCGTACGTTGACATCATCAAGGGTTGAAAATAAACGAGTTCCCACGCCATAGCTTGAATCAATGGCATTACCAATGAGTGCTACCAACGCCAAATCCTGTTCGATAGTTACCTGACATATCTCTTCCAGCTCAACGAGTAGCTCAGGGCTAAGCTGACTCTGGCCAGAAGAATTAGAACCCGTGCTATCAAGGGTTAGCGCAACACTAATTTCTGATGTCGTCACCAAGTCGATACTGAGGTTATATTTGGCCAGAATGGTAAAAACTTTGGCTAAGAAACCTGGGGCATGAAGCATATTCATGCTGGTCACGGTCACGAGTGTTTGTTCGCGGCGCAGTGCGATAGCGCGATAAACCGGCTTAGACTCAGTTTCATTTAAAACCAAGGTACCACCAGCTTGTGGGTCACGAGATGATCCAACAAATACTGGAATGTTTTTTCGCATGGCCGGGATCAGCGTCGAGGGATGAAGTACTTTGGCACCAAATGTCGCCATTTCAGCTGCTTCATTAAAGCTAATTTCTTTTAGTGCGTAGGCTTGCGAGGTGATACGAGGATCTGTGGTAAAGATACCAGTCACATCAGTCCAGATATTGATTTGTGCAACGCCAACAGCTTCGCCTAACAGGGCCGCCGAATAGTCACTACCGCCACGACCTAATGTCGTGGTAGCACCATTGGCATCACTACCGATAAACCCCTGAGTCACAACAACATTACCAGATAATAGTGGTGCTAGGCGCTGCTCAACTAGATTGGCAATATCTTCAAATAATGGTGCAGCTTTGCCATATTCACTATCGGTACGCATTACGTCACGCACATCAAAGCACACTGCTTGCTCACCGCGAGCAAGCAACACTTGAGTAAATAAGGTAGAAGAAAGGCGCTCGCCAAAAGATAATAATTTATCGGTAAATGCAGCTGTTGGGCCATTGGCAATAGCGAGGCTCAAATCATTCATTTGTGCCAATAAGTGATTAATACGCTCTACCACTTCATCACTAAGACTCAAACGAGACATGATATTTTGCTGAATTTGAGCAATTTTTGCTAAAGCACTGGTACGCTCATCTTCAGTTAGCGTACCGCTGCTTAAGCTAACCAACAAATTGGTTACACCTGAGCTTGCACTCACGACAACTAGACGGGTTTTCGGGTCACTTAATACAACGTCGGCGCAACGTGACATTGCTTCAAAGTCAGCTAGACTCGTACCGCCAAATTTGGCAATAACAGTATTGTTGGGTGATAAGTTTTGTGTTGAAAATTTCATGTGTCTCTCGAACAATAATCGTTCGGAGAACTTGCGGCATTTGAACGAGGCCGCGAAATGCTTCGCGGCCCTTACAAAGACCAGAAGCTCTCCACCAAATGGTGACAGTCATTAAGGATTCAGCCTTAATGCCCAAAGTATTAACATTCCAAATATTAATACCTCTCGGCGCTAGTCCCCATTACTACACATCATTAAGGTTTGGACCTTTTAGTGTAGCTACCTGGCTAACGCTCCTCTTCTGGCCTTTCTCTACTCCGTTACACACAAATTGCGCAACCAAGTAGTTAAAGAAAGGTTGCGAGCATTAAATCATTTGTCGTGCCCCTTGGTCAAGCGCCTTTTTTAACTTTCGACTAAAGAACAATAAATCGCTGTTGAAGCTAATTTATTGTTAATGCTATGCTGCCTCTCTCCTATTTTGTTCATTAAAGCCTCATGACTCCCTTACTAGAAATTAACAACTTAACTTTTGAAGTAGATAAACAACAACAGCTTAACATTGAAAAACTCACTTTAGAGCCAGGTCAATCGATGTTGTTTTGTGGCGACAATGCAAGTGGAAAGTCACTGCTGGCACAAATAATTGCTGGGGAAATTTGTGCAACAAAGGGCGATATAAAACGTCCAGATAATATTGCATTAGTTGGTTTTAGTGTTGAAGATGAGATACTGGCTATTGACCGTTATCTCGATGACAGTGAGTTTATCGAAGGCGGGATTGACTGGGGACGCAGTGCTCAGGATTTAATCGGCCAAGGCGAGCTTGCTCAACAAGTCATTGCAATGCTTGATATTGAAGACCTTGTGGATAAACCGTTTAAGGTACTTTCCACAGGACAAACACGTAAGGTTTTACTCGCGCATGCATTGGTCAAAGAACCACAACTACTGATTCTGGATGAGCCCTATGCTGGGCTTGATATTGCTTCTCAAAAGCACTTAACCAACACCCTCAATACGTTGATTCACAATGGTCTAAGTATCATCATCGTCGATTTCTATCACGCCGATTTGCCACAAGCACTCAGCCACTATGTATTAATGGAGCAAGGAGAAGTTAGACTACAGGGGCCAAGAAATGACATTATCAACGATCCGATTTGGCATGCAGCAAACCAGCACAAAGTAACGCTACCGCACCATTTACCTGATTGTCATGACTACCAGCATCTAGATGAAAAGACTCCCTTAGTCACCATCAATGATCTGTCGATTAGCTATGAAGACAACCAAGTATTTCATGATTTTAGCTGGCAGTTTAAGCAAGGACAACATTGGCGCTTAGCCGGACCAAACGGCTGCGGAAAATCCACCCTGCTAAGTCTCATTAATGGCGATAACCCCAAAGCCTATGGCAAGGACATCACCTTATTCGGGGTTAAGCGTGGTAGTGGCGAAACCGTATGGGACATCAAAAAGCATTATGGTGTGGTTGGTGCTCAATTGCATCGTGATTATCGCGCAAGTACCAGTGTATTAGGTGCGGTGCTATCTGGATTTTTCGATACTATCGGTTTGTATGATCAACCCAGCGAAACGCAAATTGCCATAGCCAAGGAGTGGTTAGGTCTATTGGAGTTAAGCGAACAAGCCAACAAACCTTTTTCACAATTATCCTATGGCGAGCAGCGTTTAGTACTTATCGCACGCGCAGTCATCAAACTACCGTTAATTCTAGTGTTAGATGAGCCTTGTCTGGGACTTGATAACCACCATCGCGCACAAATTTTGGCGCTTGTGGATTACATCACCAGACACAGCACAACGCATATCTTATTTGTTAGCCACGACCGTCGTGATGAGCTAAGCTGTTTAACACACTTACTTGATTTTGTTGCCAATGGAGACAGTTATATTATTGAGCAACGGGAATTATAAAGGATAAATTATATGATGCGATGGTTATCAAGCAAACAGCCTTCTTCATGGCAGGTTGTTGTAAGTGTACTGGCAGCGTTTCTGGGTGTTCAAAATGATAAAAACCGCCAGCGAGACTTCGCTGGCGGCAATATCAAAGTTTACATTGGCGTAGGTATCACGGTGACCTTTGCTCTGGTATTAATGCTCATCGCTATCGTTAATTTAGTGCTGTCTTAGCCACGATATCATTAAATGAATCAGCCATTAAATTCATGTCTACGATCGGTACTTCACCGACATTATGAATAGGTTTAAAGTGCGCATGTAGTTTGCCCTGTGGGTTAATTAACGCAATAGAAGCACTATGGCTTACAGCATAATCTTCCGATGTTTTTTTCGCGATAATGCCATAAGGCAGCAACAAATTTTGTGCAAATGGAAATAGCTTATCGTGATTAGCAGTCGCACCAATAAACTCTTTATCAAAATATCCAACATATTGAGTGAGCCTTTTAGCATCGTCACGCAGCGGATCGGCTGAAACAAACATAATTTGAACCGGAGCAATGTTTTTTAACTGCTGATAGACGCCTTTAGCCCGGGTTAACGTGGTTGGACAGATATCAGGGCAATGAGTATAACCAAACATCACAAATGTCCATTTGCCCAACAGCAAATCATTGGAAAATGAACTTGTCCCGCTATTCAAGGTAAACTTATTAAGCAGCTTCGCTGGCTTAAATAAGCGATAATCTCCCATATCAACTACCGACGAAGCACTTGGGGTAATTTTCTGCTCAACAACCTCTTGCTGATTTTTAGACTCCCACCACGAATATACACCTAGCCCAGCCATCACTGGCACAAACATCGCCATCAACAAAAATAATCTTTTCACTTAACCTTCCTGCTATTGCTCCGACTAAGCAATATAATGATCAATCAACAAGATAATAAACAATAACATAAGATGGGTGATAGAGTATTTAAAAACTGCCATTGGTGAACGCTTTTCAGGCGTAAACTTCAATTGCCAAGCAACATAGAAAAAGCCCCAGTTAATCAAACAAGAGCCAATAAAGTATAGCCAGCCCGACATGCCTGTTAGAAAAGGTAGTAAACCGACGGCCATTAGCAATACGGTATAGAGTAAAATCATGGTTTTAGTGAACTCAATACCATGAGTTACAGGCAACATAGGCAGACCAGTCTTTTTATAGTCATCGACACGTGCGATAGCCAGAGCCCAAAAATGTGGTGGCGTCCAAGTGAATATGATCATGACCAATAACAATGCGTTACCATCCAGTTGCCCAGTCATTGTGGTCCAGCCAAGTAATGGTGGCGCAGCACCTGCGATACCGCCAATCACTATATTTTGCGGCGTGGCGCGCTTAAGCCACAAGGTATACACCACGGCATAGCCCAGCATACTAATAAAGGTTAGTACCGCCGTTAACGGGTTAACCAACAGCCATAATACTAAAACACCGACCACAGATAATACGACACCAAAAACAACCGCTTGGGTTAAGCTGACTTTCCCTTGAGGGATAGGCCTGCGTTTAGTTCGCGCCATCTTGACATCGATATTATGGTCTATACAGTGATTAAACACTGCCCCGGCACTAGATAATAGCCCTATGCCAATGGAGCCCCAAATCAATAAGTTCATTTTGGGAATACCGGGGATTGCCAAGCACATACCAACAATAGCAGTGAGTAATAATAAAAGAATGACTTTGGGTTTGGTTAACTGATAATAAGCGCGCCACTGCCCTACAATACTTACTTGAGACTGAATACTTGCTAATGACTTTTCCATTAAAAACTCCTTTTAGCCAATCCGTGAAAGCTTCAATAACTGTTTTATGTCGAGCAACATATCATGTGCCTTAGTTAATTTTTGTTGTGCCTCCCCGTCAAAGTTATAACTCATGACTAAGTTACCCATCGGATCAACGATAATCACTTTATCTTCAAGTAATGGCATATCTAAAGAATCAACAACATGGTGAGCAAATAATGCCAGTGATAGGCTATCATCAGGCTCCGACAGATGTTGTTCATGTGTATTAAGTAAGTCCACACTTACACGCTCTTGCAAACGCCCCAGCGCCTTGTAGGTTTGCTGGATATGATAAAGTCCATCCATACAGCGAGCATCGCAAGCGCTTTGTCCGAAATAAACAATGCGCCACTGCTTGTTATCGCTATCAATGACATTATTACCAACAATCTGTTGATAGGTTCGCTCAACCGATAGCAGTTGACCACCATGGGTTTTTATTTCACCTTTAAAGCCGATAGTAAGTGCAAACTTAGCCAGCAGTATTGGGATAATAAAAGCTAAAGCGAGCAACAGTAACTGTGTTTTTGATTTTCCAGAGTGCTTAGAAACTTTATCCATTAGACTTCCTTAATCCGCTGATAGCCAAAATAAGTACTTAATATTAATAACGTGGCCGCCAGCGCGAACCATTGAAATGCATAACCATTGTGCTTGTCCACGGTCATTTTATTAGACCAGCGCCATGTCTTGTCATAACCAACTGCACTGCCTTGGCTTAACCTGAGCACTGCGCCAAACAGTTTAAGGCCGCTATGCTGCTGTGCCATTGAAATATCAACTTGTGCTATTCGTTTTGGCCAATCATTGGTGTCAACGCTCGCTATGGTGTATGGGTTAGCAACGGGGACATGTAACTGACCTGTAAAGTCTCTTGTCCCGGCCCACTCTTTTAATCTTGGTAGTTGATCTCGTGTTGCCGGCGCTGCAACCCAACCTAAATTCACTATTGCCAACCTCTGCTCATTAGGCAATGCTAAGGCGACCAACACCTCATAACCAACCTTGCCATTTTTTACTTGATTATCCACCAGCCAGGTATATTGATGAAGTAAGTCACCACTAACGGCGATATGCTGTTGGTTAAAGCGCTCATCAATGTCTCCTTTAGGAAAGGAGGACAATATTACTTGCTGGTTTTGAGCATGCAGTTGCTTAAGTTTGAGCTTTTCTTGCGCTCGCTCTAACTGCCAAAAACCTAGCTTAATTAACAGGATAAAAACAGCACATACCCCCAGTGACGAAAAAGCAGCCAGCCATTTAATACTTGACGCCCTCCGCTCCTTTGCGTGTAATACATTTATGCAGTTTTTATCATTAGCCAACTAAATCGATCCTCGGACATTGCGATGAGCTTACTAAAAATTATTATCACCTTTCTTTTTGTGTTTGTATTCGTTAGCCTATTTCAAGCACTCAGGCTGATGCAAAAAGGTGATGTTAGCCAACCGATGACCAAGTTTCTCGGACGTCGATTGCTGTTCTGTGTTGCCATTTTTATGCTAATGCTCCTTGCAATAAGCTTTGGCTTAATCACACCAAATCCACGTCCGTATTGATTACAGGATATAAACAAAGAAAAATAAGCCAAGCCATACCACATCGACAAAATGCCAATACCAGCTGGTCGCTTGAAATGCAAAATGGCGTTCTGGAGTAAAGTGCCCCTTTAGTACCCGCCATAACATGACAAACAACATGATAGTACCGATAGTAACGTGCATGCCGTGAAAGCCGGTTAATAAAAAGAATGTATTACCATAGACACCGGCACTTAGCGTTAAGCCCATATGACGATAAGCCTCAACATACTCCTCGGCCTGTAACACCAAAAATGCAACGCCCAATAACACCGTTATTGCTAACAGTGCAGTGAGTTTTTTACGGTTGTTTTCCTCTAGCCCTTTGTGAGCGATATGAAGCGTAATTGAAGAAGTCAGCAGGATAATGGTATTGGCTAACGGCAAGCCCTGCCATCCCATCGCTGTTGTAGTATCACCAGCTGGCGTTGTAACAAGCGGCCATACCGCTTCAAAGTCAGGCCATAATATCTGCCCTGTCATGACATTGTTTGAAGCTCCGCCAAGCCAGGGGATAGCAATAGTGCGCACGTAGAATAGTGCGCCAAAAAATGCCGCAAAGAACATCACTTCAGAGAATATAAACCAACTCATCCCCTGGCGAAATGATCTATCCATTTGGGCGCTGTATAACCCTTTATCTGATTCTACAATCACGTCATTAAACCAGCCAAACATCATCGCGATAATAATGACGATGCCAATGGTTAGCATCCATGATCCACTGGATGCTTCGCTGCCTATCTGCTGAACGGTTGTTCCGGCACCAATCGCAATAAATAGTAACCCAATGGCTCCAACAATCGGCCAATAGCTTTGTGCAGGAACATAGTAGTTTGTCGTTTGCTGCTGTGCCATATTGCGCTCCTTATTTAAAATAACGCGGCAATTTCTTGTGTTGCAACACTGTCGGTGACGTTAAATAATGTATACGAGAGTGTCATCGTTTTAATATGTTTTGGAATGTCTGGTGAAATAAAAAACACCAAACCCATTTCGACATTTTCACCGGCATTTAATGCTTGCTGATCAAAGCAAAAACATTCAGTTTTATTAAGATATAGAGATGCAGGCCCCGGTGATACAGAAGGTATGGCCTGACCAATAATTTGACTCGAGGTTGGATTAAATGCGCTAAATCTGACCACTTTATTTTCACCAGGGTGAACATCGATATATTTAGTCATTGGTTTAAAGTGCCACGGCATACCGGGAGAAATCGATGTGGTAAATTCTAAACGTACGATACGCGATTTATCGATTAGTACACTGGCCTGACTACTGCGCACGACATTACGACCATTGATCCCCGTCACTTCACAAAAAACATCATAGAGCGGGACCAACGCAAACCCAAAACAAAACATCACGGCGATCGCTGAAAACAACTTAACGATTAACCGTTTATTTCTTTGCGCTAATGACGTGCTATCAGTCATATGCCCTCCTCTACTTGATTTCAGGAGGCGTAGTATGGCTATGGTAAGGTGCTGGCGAAGGCATATTCCACTCTAGCCCCTCTGAGCCTTCCCAAGGCTTGGCAGGCGCTTTTTTACCACCACGTGCACACTTGATTAGCACAACTAAAAAGATCAATTGTGATAAACCAAAGGCAAAACCACCGATGCTGACTAACTGATTAAAGTCCGCAAACTGCAGTGCATAATCAGGCACCCTGCGTGGCATCCCAGCAAGACCTAAAAAATGCATCGGGAAAAACAACACATTAACCGAAATAACAGATGCCCAGAAATGCATTTTTCCTAAGCGTTCGTCATACATATGCCCAGTCCATTTGGGCAACCAGTAATAACAGGCAGCCATAATTGAAAATATAGCGCCAGTCACTAACACATAGTGAAAATGTGCTACCACAAAATAGGTATCATGGTATTGGAAATCCACTGGCGTAATTGCCAACATCAGCCCTGAAAAGCCACCGATGGTAAAAAGAACAATAAAGGCAATGGCAAACAACATCGGGGTTTCAAAAGTCAACGAACCTCGCCACATTGTCGCAACCCAGTTAAAGACTTTAACCCCAGTCGGCACAGAAATCAGCATGGTACAGTACATAAAGAATAATTCCGCAGCTACCGGCATACCCGTAGTGAACATATGATGTGCCCAAACCAAGAAGGATAGCAGTGCGATAGAAGCCGTTGCGTAAACCATTGACGAGTAACCAAAGAGCTTTTTACGAGAAAACGCGGGAATAATCGCCGAAATAATGCCAAAAGAAGGCAAAATCATAATATAAACTTCGGGGTGACCAAAGAACCAGAAGATATGTTGGAATAACACAGGATCACCACCACCAGCAGCGGCAAAGAAGCTTGTGCCAAAATACTTATCGGTTAATACCATGGTTACCGTTGCTGCAAGCACCGGCATAACAGCAATCAGTAAAAATGCCGTAATTAACCAGGTCCATACAAATAGTGGCATTTTCATGTAAGTCATGCCTGGCGCGCGCATATTGACAATAGTAACGACTACGTTAATCGCTCCAAGAATGGACGAGATCCCCATAATATGCACAGCAAATACAAATAAAGCGGTACTATCTGGGGAGTAAGTGGTTGACAGTGGTGCATAGAATGTCCAGCCAAAATTAGGGCCGCCTCCCTCCATAAAGAGCGAAGCGAGTAAAATGCTAAAGGCCATTGGCAGAATCCAAAAACTCCAATTATTCATTCTTGGCAGCGCCATATCCGGCGCACCGATCATCATCGGAATTAACCAGTTAGCTAGTCCAGTAAATGCTGGCATCACGGCACCAAACACCATTATGAGGCCATGAACAGTCGTCATTTGATTGAAAAAGTTAGGCTCTACGATTTGTAAGCCCGGCTGATATAGCTCAGCACGAATAACCATCGCCATCGCGCCACCAACTAAAAACATCAAGAAGCTAAACATCAAATAAAGACTACCGATGTCCTTATGGTTAGTTGTCAATACCCAGCGCATAAGACCTTTGGGCTTATGATCATGCTCTATTTCGTGCTCATCTTGCGTTGCGCTAGCAGTATTCATTATTTAGCCTCCGGTTTTACATCACTTACTTGTACAATATCACCTGTGTTATTGCCCCAAGCGTTGCGTTCATAGGTAATTACTGCCGCTAATTCTTTGGCGCTTAACTGATTGGCAAATGCTTGCATCGCTGTACCAGGCTTACCATTAACGACGACATCGATATGAGCACCGACATCACCTAGCGCAATTGGGCTTCCCTTAATCTTCGGAAAGGCACCAGCAATCCCTTCACCACCGACTTGATGGCATGCCGCACAACGTGCGATGTAAGTTTTCTCGCCTAATGCCATCGATTCTTCCATTGTCAAGGTCGATGCTAACGCCTGTTGCTCTTCTTGTTTCTCTTTAGCAACATGCTGTAATTGTGCGCTTAACCACGCATCGTATTCTTCCTGTGGTAATGCTCGAACGACAACTGGCATAAAGCCGTGATCTTTGCCGCAAAGCTCGGCGCATTGACCCCGATAAATTCCCGGTTCATTGACTCGCGTCCAAGCTTCATTGATAAATCCTGGGTTAGCGTCTTGCTTGACCGCAAATGCTGGGACCCACCAAGAATGAATAACATCATCGGCGGTTATTAAAAAACGGATCTTCTTATTGGTTGGAATGACAAGCGGCTTATCCACTTCAAGAAGGTAATTTTCTCCCTTAGTGCTGACATTCTGGATTTGTTCTTGCGGCGTTGCCAATAAGCTATAAAAGCCAAAATCATGTTCAAAGTACTGATAATGCCACTTCCACTGTGATCCAGTGATCTTAATCGTGATGTCTGCAGCAGAATTATCTTCCATCTCAATTAAGGTCGTGGTGGCAGGGATGGCCATACCAATTAAGATGAAAAAAGGAATGACGGTCCAAAGCACTTCAACTTTTGTACTCTCGTGAAATTGCGCAGCTGTCGCGCCTTTGGATTTTCGATGATTGATGATGGCATAAAGCATTGCACCGAATACAACCAGCCCAATGATCGCACATATCGTCAATATGACCATATGCAGATCATAAACACGCTGACTAATGTCCGTTACGCCCTGAGTTAAATTTACTGAACTAGTACCAAGTGCTGCCCCCGTGAACACAACAGTGCTCATTGCAGCGATTATTATTATAATTTTCTGCACAAACCCATCCTATTTCCATTGATAACACAACAGTAGGTTGGAGTTCACATCCGTCTCAAAAAACTCTTACCTACATAAAGGATCGTTCTTCTCACCATGATGGCTTGCTACAAGTATATGACTGAATTTAAAAAAACTGCAAGAGGAGAACAAAAAAAAGACAAAAAAATCATCAACAAAAACAACAATGTCAACAGCAAAGGTGAAATATTCACTTTATTAACTTGCTTTTGGACAAGTTTTGTTCGATAAATATAAAGGTACAGCAGTTTTCTCTAGAAAATACGAAAATAAGATTAAAATTGGCGCATGCCGATGGATTTAAAATTAATTTAACAGGCAGTTATGTAACTAAAAAATTAAAAATGAGGTGGTAACATGATTTTATCGCATATTTGGGGAATTTATACCCACCCGAAACAAGAATGGAAAACAATCGCCGATCGTCATGAGTCATTTGTCAATGCACTCACCCATACCCTATTTATTTCTCTTATCCCAGCAGTTTGCGCCTATTATTCCTCAGTCCATATTGGCTGGAGTGTCGGTGCTGGCGATCCAATATTCTTAACCCACGACAGCGCATTGGCGATGGCCGTGATAATGTATGGTGGGCTAGTCGGTGGCGTATTGGCGCTGGGACTAATGGCCCATTGGATGGCCCATAGTTTTGGTGCAGACCCATCTCATGTTCAAGGAATTGAAGTGTCTGCTTATACAGCAACGCCACTTTATATGGTTGGCTTTGCAACCCTATACCCAGAATTGTGGTTCGTGATGCTCGTCGGTTTGGCCGGTATTGCTTACGCTGTTTACATGCTTTACACCGGCGTTCCTATTGTTATGGGAATAGATGAGGACCGTGGCTTTATTTATGCCAGTAGCTTAGTTACTGTCGGCTTATGCTTTCTCGTTAGCATGCTTGGTCTAACCGTCTTCGCTTGGAGCTCAGGTATCGGTCCATCCTTTGTAAATTAATATTATTGAAGTAATCAATAGTTGCTCTCAGGGCGATTAGGCTACGTAACATGCCTAGTCGCCTTTTTCCCTTGTCACATTTTTACCTGAACGCAGATTAAAGTTAATCCATACTAAACAAGCCAATAATAAGGCACCAGCTATGTTATGGGCAACGGCATTAAATAACGGCAGACCAAAATAAACATTAGTAATACCTAATCCTACCTGGATGGTAGTTAAGGCAAGTAGCACAATAAGCGCCCAACTATGTTGCAGCTTTTTAAGCATAAAGGCTAAGCTTAGTAAAACAATCATACTGGCAATCGCACCAAATCGATGTGTTGCATGAATTGCAATTCTGGCATCACCATCTAACTGTCCTCCCAGATAATTCGGGCCTATTTGCTGTAATACATCAAACCCCTGAAAAAAATCAGCTTTAGTCAAATGGTCAATTTTACACAGTGGCAATTCCACACAAGCCATTGCGGCATAATTTGATGTCAACCAACCACCAATTAGTACTTGTAATGCGACAACCACCAAACTTAGGCCAGCTAATACTCGAGCACGGGAGGATGTATTAAGGCTTGCCGATCTGGGGCGCATGCGCAGGTATAACAAAAGTAATAGACAGAATGTTGTAAATCCTCCGGCAAGGTGCAGGGTTACGACTTGTGGCCATAGCTTCAAAGTCACTGTCCACATACCAAACAATCCTTGTAAAATGATGAATGCCAACAGCCCTGTAGCATGTTTTATTGGTACACTGTGATCTTCTTTTCGCGCTCTAATACCGAGCCATAGAATGGCAATACAGAACACACCAAGGGATGTCGCTAGGTAGCGATGAGTCATTTCAGGCCATGTTTTATCCAGATCTACCGGCGCATCGGGAAACTTAACGTTCGCCTGCGTTAGCTCGCCCCCTTGCTCCGGAGCCCAGAAGTGGCCATAACACAGTGGCCAATCAGGACAGCCGAGCCCAGCATGGACTAAGCGAGTATAGGCACCTAAGCCAATAACCAAGATAGAGAATATAGTCGCGATTAGAATTAAGTTGGTCAATACTGTGCGGGGTTTCACTTGTACTTGGCTCATCAAATCACCTTAAATAATTGATTCATTGTTATTAAAGCTAGCAAACACCGCGCTGATGTCAAAGCAAAGATTGTTCTGCTACAAACTTAATGTTAGGGTCATTCAAAATAATAACTAGGACTTCTTATGATTCAGCGCTTTAATTTTATCTCAGCCGTTTTGTTAACCAGCTCAATATCTATCAGTTCATTTGCCTCAACGTTAGAAACGATGCGTCCGGCCTTAAAAGAAGCCCCCCGCTTGCAGGCACTGTCTATTAATCCCAATGGTGATATTTGGGCTAGTGGTACAAAAGGTCAGGTAGTTGTTAGCCATGATAATGGAAAAAACTGGCATAAAAAGCATGTCCCTAATGCGCAGGAACTTCAATTTAGGGATATCTGGGCTAGCCAGGAGACAATTTACTTACTGGCTGCTGGTGATGGTAGTGCTTCCCGTCTATATAAATCACAAGACAATGGAAGCTCTTGGGAAAATCAATACACGATGAAAAATCCAAAAGGGTTTATCAATTGTTTTGATTTTTGGGATAAGGACAACGGCATTGTTGTAGGAGATACCATTGATGACAAAGTATTCATGCTAATAACCACAGATGGCGGAGAGAACTGGACACGTGTAGCAAGAGCACCAGCAGCAAATGTCGGTGGTGAAGGTGGATTCTCTGCCAGTGGTAGCTGTGCTCGTATCGATGGCAACACCCATGCATGGTTAACAACAGGCGCAACAACTCAAGCGCGTATCCTTCGCACCAGTGATCGCGGTGAAACCTGGACCAGCACACCACTCCCATTCCCTAATAGCAAAACAGGGGGAATATTTAGTGCTATTCCTAAAAGTGGTTTTGCTTTTGGCGGACAAATGAAACCGGCCATTGTCACGGGCTTTTATCGCAGCGCCGGGCATTGGCAGGCAATAAAAAATATACCGCTAAAAGGCGCAATTTATGGCAGTGATAGCCATGGCGATGAAGTGATAGTGGTCAATCCAGATGGTGCCGCTTTAAGTACAAATAAAGGAAAGACTTGGCAGCGTATTAGCGATGAGCCTTATTGGGTTGTTGAGTACGATAGCAAAGGGAGCGCTTGGCTAGCAGGGCCAAATGGTCGCATTAGCGCGACGATATCAAAATAAGTGGCTTGATATTTCGTTCAGCGAGATTTAAACACTCGCTGAACAAGCATAACCAACAACGCCAAGCCACACCAACTAATTAATAGTAATGCGATTAAGATCGGAAATGGTAATACGTTCATCACCATCATCACTAAAAATATCAGGACTAAAGCAATAAACAAATAATGTGTTTTTGGCCGTTTAGGCTGCTCATGATCCATTAGATTAATGGCCATTGGCTGTGAATTAATTGTAGGCAGATGGCAGCAAAAATACCTGCTAATACATCATCAATCATAATACCAAAACCACCGTGGACATGGCGATCTAGCAGTTTTATTGGCCAAGGCTTAAGAATGTCAAAAAAGCGAAACAGCACAAACCCAACGATCACTGCTGTTATGCTTATTGGCGCCGCAATCATGGTAATTAGCATGCCAGCAACCTCATCCCAAACTATTGCGCCATGATCATGAACCTGCATATCGTTAGCTGTACGGTCGCAAATCCAAAAACCTGTGACCGTGACAACAAACGTAATTGCAAGATAGAGGCTAAGGCTCAAGTCCATCATTAGCCAATACAGCGGCAAGGCGGCCAGTGTACCAAAAGTACCAGGCGCTTTTGGTGCTAGCCCACTACCAAAACCTAAGGCTAAAAAATGAAAAGGGTTAGTTAAAGACAATTTAGCGAGTGCAGGGTCTTTGTGTTTCAACAATAAATTCTTCAAAAGTGGGCAAAGCCTCGGTAGTCGATATCAACCACTTGATTATTTTGTCTAAACTCTATGCCTTCACCGCTATTCATTTGTCCAATACAGGCAAAGCTTGTATTAGTATGGGCAAGTGCACTCTCCACACTACCAAGGGCAGAAGGTGACACAGTAAAGCATAGTTCGTAATCTTCGCCGCCGGTCAATGCAAGTTTAATCGCTTGCTGAGTATCTGTATTGCGCAGTAATTGGTCCGATAACGGCAAACTATCGATATCGACAACCGCTTTACAACCTGACTGCTTTGCAATGTGGGCAAGATCTGAGGCCAAGCCATCAGATAAGTCGATTGCAGCGCTAGCAATTTTACGCAATACCTGACCGGCGTGAAGACGTGGCGTTGGATGATAGAGACGATTAATTAAGTACTCAAGGTCATCACTAGGGATATCAGCACGACCATAAAGCGATTCAAGGGCAAGTGCCGCATCACCAAGATTACCAGTGACACAAATCCAATCACCAATACGTGCATTGTCGCGAGTTAGTTGCAGGTCTTTTGGCACTTGCCCTTGTACGGTGAGCGTAATGCTAAGCGGCCCTTTGGTAACATCACCACCGACAAGTTCAATACCGTAATAGTCTGCCGCTTTGAAAAAACCACTACTAAACAGTTCTAGCCAAGGTTCATCAATTTCAGGTAATGTTAGCGCAAGGGAAACCCAGCTAGGATCAGCCCCCATAGCAGCTAAATCACTAAGATTAGCTGCTAAGGCTTTAAAACCTAACGAGTCTGCTGGCATATCTTCGAAGAAGTGAACACCCGATACAAGGGTATCGGTAGAGATAGCAACCAACTGCTCTGCAGCTGGCGCCAATAAAGCACAATCATCACCAATCGTTTTCACCACATCAAATCGTGGTTCTTGACGGTTTTTGAAATAGCGCTCGATTAATTCAAACTCACCACAAGCCATCGTTAAGAAGACCTATTATAGTTTACGCAGACGAGCAACAGTCTTATCAAGCACACCATTAACAAACTTGTGGCTATCATCAGCAGCAAATGCTTTAGCTAACTCAATTGCTTCATTGATAATCACTTTGTACGGTGTTTCTTGTTGCTCTTTTAACTCATAGGTAGCTAAACGAAGAATAGCACGATCAATCTGATCAACTTCATCTGCACCACGATTCAAGTAAGGGCGATAAGCATCATCGATCTCGACATTGTTTGTTGCTACACCGATTAGCAACGCACGGAAATACTCAACATCAACCCCTTTGATATCTTGATTAGTCAAAAATTCTAGCTCAACTTCAGCAACACTGTTGCCAGACAATTGCCATGAATATACCGCTTGCAAAGCAAGACGGCGGGCCTTACGACGTTCAGATGGTTTCATATCTTTAAAAATTTCCTATTACGCGTCTAGTTCGCGCATTACATTAATCATTTCAAGTGCACCTAGTGCAGCTTCGCCACCTTTGTTACCAGCTTTAGTGCCAGCACGTTCGATAGCTTGCTCGATCGTATCAGTTGTTAATACGCCAAACGCTACAGGTACACTGTATTGCATTGCTACTTGAGACAGACCTTTATTACACTCGCCCGCCACAAAATCAAAATGAGGTGTACCACCACGAATTACCGCGCCAAGTGTAATAATTGCGTCAAACTCACCTTTTGCTGCAACTTTTTGTGTTGCAACTGGTAGCTCAACAGCACCAGGTACACGTACCAAAGTGATGTCATCATCGCTCATGCCACCAGTACGCTTAAGCACATCAACTGCACCTGATACCAATGAATCAACAATAAAGCTATTAAAACGAGATACGACAATCGCTACTTTTGCGTTAGTAACTTGAAGACTACCTTCAATAATTTTCATGATGTGACCTTATATTTATTTGTTTGAGTAAACGGTTTTTGACGCCGCCCCAAAAAAGTGCGGCAATGATAACACAAGCACTGGGCTAAACGCATTATCATTGTATGTTAAGGCGATCACTTTATTGCAATCGCGCTGTATGTTTTCTGATTCGCTTTATTCAGCGATATAATCAACCACTTCAAGGCCAAAGCCTGAGAGTGCATGGTAACGTTTAACGGAGCTAAGCAGCTTCATTTTGCCAACACCAACATCAGCAAGAATTTGTGACCCCACGCCAACTTTGCGCGATGTCCCCTGCCATTTAGCCGTTACCGGCTTCTCGCCCTTATCTTCTAGTTCAAACGCACGAACCTGAGCAAGTAGTGCATCATTTGATTCGTGGTTTGCAAGAATAACTAACACACCACCATCTTCACTAATGCGCTTCATGGCTTTATCTAATGGCCAACTGCGGTTTTGCGCACGCTCACTGGCAAGTAAATCATTGAAAGTATTTTGTAAGTGAACTCGAACATTAGTCGCATTATCTTTGCTTACTTCCCCTTTCACCATGGCGTAATGTACTTCGTCATCGATCGTGTCGCGGTAGGTAATTAAGTCAAACTCACCGTATTTAGTCGGCAGTTTACACTGCGCTTCTTTTACAATAGTGGTTTCATTAGCATTTCGGTATTCGATTAAATCAGCAATGGTACCAATTTTGATATCGTGCTCTTTTGCGAAAGTCTCTAAATCAGGACGGCGCGCCATGGTGCCATCTTCTTTTAGAATCTCAACGATCACACTGGCAGGCTCGCTCCCAGCCAGGCGCGCTAAGTCACAGCCGGCTTCAGTATGGCCAGCACGTGTTAATACACCACCGTCCTGTGCCATCAACGGGAAAATATGCCCCGGTTGCACGATATCAGCCGCAACAGCGTTAGGTGCAACAGCCACCTCAACAGTGCGTGAACGATCAGCTGCTGATATACCAGTTGTTACACCAGTCGCCGCTTCAATAGCCACAGTAAAGTTTGTTGAAAACTGTGCTTTATTTGCATCAACCATCAAGGGTAGATTCAAACGCTCACAACGTTCTTTGGTTAAGGTTAGACAAATAAGGCCACGACCATGAGTCGCCATGAAATTAATCGCTTGTGGCGTAATTTTGTCTGCTGCAATGATCAAATCGCCTTCATTCTCGCGATCTTCATCGTCCATTAGAATGACCATTTTTCCTAATTTAAAATCTTCAATGATCTCTTCAATCGTATTTAATGCCATGATTAAGCCTTAACGTTGCTGGTTGTCTTTTATCACAACCTAAAATGAGTATTAGTAATACATATGTTTAAATTGCCCAAATTCAAGGGCAATTCATAATAAATTTCTATTTTAAAAAGCCACTACGGGCAAGTAAATCCATGCTTACTGCGCCGCTGTCTTGCTCGCTGCAAGTCATCAACCGCTCTAAGTAGCGGGCAATCTGATCTACTTCTAAGTTTACTTTTCTGCCTACAGCAAACTGACTAATGGTCGTTTCACCGGCGGTGTGAGGTACGATAGTTAGCCGAAAACTTGATTGCTCTAGTCCATTAACCGTCAAGCTAATACCATCGACACAAATCGACCCTTTGTGCGCGATATAGCGCATTAGTTCTTGCGGCGCACTAACCCAGTAATCAGTACTGCGGCCATTATTAATAATACGCTCAATGGTGCCAACGCCATCGACGTGACCACTTACCATATGCCCACCTAAGCGGGAGCTTGGCGTTAGCGCTTTTTCTAAATTAATTGATTGGCCCACTTGATAATGCGCAAAGCCAGTAAGCTTGATTGTTTCGCCTGAAACATCAGCAAAGAAGCTGTCTTTGGTTAATTTAACAACGGTTAAGCACACGCCATTACTGGCAATACTATCACCAAGTTTCACATCACTAAGGTCTAATTTAGCGCTTTTAATTTCAATTAAAAAATCACTGCCGTTATTCTTAAGCCCTGCGAGCTTACCAACTGACTCGATTATTCCAGTAAACATCTATTTCACATCTCGTTTGGGTGTTGCACTAATTCTAATATCTTTACCGATAAGGCGTACATCATCAATGGCTAAATCAACTAATTTATCCATGTGGTTTACGCTGGGCAAGGTAAAAAGCCCCTTATTATCGCTTCCCATTAATTTGGGCGCCTGATAAATGATTATTTTATCAACCAGGTTCGCCTCAAGTAACGCGCCACATAGCGTTTGCCCTGCTTCAACCCAAATCGAATTAATCTCACGATTAGCAAGTATCGACATCAATCTATTTAAATCTATCGCACCGTCGCCTGGCATCACAAGCTGTTCGACGTGGCTAGGCCATTGCAATGTATCTTTGATTCTGCGAACCAATATGATTGGCGATTTGATACCCACCATTTTGTGTTCGGGCATGACTTGGTTGCGACTATCAATAACAATGCGAATGGGTTGGCGAAGCTCTTGCTCTTTAATAACATCACTAACACGACCAATTTCAGCCCAACGTAAGTTCAAACTCGGATTATCAGCCACAACAGTAGCTGAGCCGGTAAGGATTGCGCAGTGTTGGGCGCGCCATTGCTGTACATCGACTCTAGCCTCGCTACCAGTGATCCACTGACTAGTGCCATCATTTAAAGCGCTGCAACCATCAATTGTTGAGCCAAGCTTAACACTGACAAACGGACGCTTATGCTCCATGCGCTTTAAAAAACCTGGGTTTAGCTCCCGCGCCTGTGCAGTTAATACGCCAGATTTCACCTCAATTCCGGCCTGCTCTAGCATCGTGATACCACGACCCGCCACTTTAGGGTTAGGATCTGTCATTGCGATAACAACTCGAACAATGCCCGCGTCAATCAACCCTTGCGCGCAAGGAGGCGTACGCCCAAAGTGACTACAGGGTTCTAGGGTAACATACGCTGTTGCCCCTTGTGCTAAATGGCCTGCTTCACGTAATGCATTAACTTCAGCATGGCCTTGACCAGCTTTTTGGTGATAACCACGGCCAACTATCTCACTACCTCGCGTTAACACACATCCTACATTCGGGTTAGGCGTAGTAGTAAAACGGCCTAATTTGGCCAAATTTATCGCCTGTTGCATCATCTCAATATCAATAATATCTTGATTGGTGCTCATCACTAGCTTTTACCCAGCTTGGCAATCTCTTTACCAAACTCTTCAACATCTTCAAACGCACGATAAACGGAGGCAAATCGAATATAAGCCACTTTATCCAGGCGTTTTAATTCTTCCATTACCAGATTCCCGACTAAGGTTGATAACACCTCGCGCTCGCCAGTCGCACGCAAATGGGATTTAATGGTGTGTAATGAGTGTTCTATTTCTTCCACGCTAACGGGGCGACGCTCTAGTGCTCTTGACATACCACTGCGTAGCTTCTCATCATCGAAAGGTTCACGCGACCCTGTGGTCTTGATAATGCGTGGCATCACAAGCTCAGCGGTTTCAAATGTGGTAAAACGTTCTTGGCATTCAATACATTGGCGGCGGCGTCTTACTTGATAACCATCAGCAACTAAACGGGAATCGATGACTTTGGTTTCACTTGTGCGACAAAAAGGACAGTGCATAAGAACCTTCATTAAAAATTAATAACTTAACTAGCTTATCACAAGACATTTAAGTTATTAATCTTGGTTATAAATATCGTTATTCAGAAATAAAAATGACCGCTAAAGCGGCCATTATAACTGGTATTTGAGCAAATGATTAGCTGTAAACAGGTAAACGAGCACAAATCTCAAGTACATTTTTCTTAACGCGCTCAATAACTTCTTCGTTATTGATATCATCAAGAATGTCACAAATCCAACCAGTAAGGGCTTGGGTGTCACTTACGGTAAAACCACGACGTGTGATTGACGGCGTACCTAGACGTAAACCAGAAGTAACAAACGGTGAACGAGGATCGTTTGGTACAGAGTTTTTGTTTACGGTAATAAACGCACGGCCAAGCGCTGCATCTGCATCTTTACCAGTGTACTCTTTACCAATTAGATCAAGTAGTAACAGATGGTTAGTTGTGCCATTAGAAACAACTTTATAACCACGTTCCATTAATACTTCAACCATCGCGTTAGCATTGTCTAACACTGATTGTTGGTAAGCTTTAAATTCTGGTTGTAGCGCTTCTTTAAATGCTACCGCTTTTGCTGCGATTACATGCATTAAAGGACCACCTTGGCCACCAGGGAATACGGCAGAGTTTAATTTCTTTTGTACCGCTTCGTTTTCACGAGCAAGAATTAAACCACCACGCGGTCCAGCTAGTGTCTTATGAGTCGTTGTTGTAACAACATCAGCGATTGGCACTGGGTTAGGGTAAAGACCCGCAGCAACAAGACCGGCAACATGAGCCATATCAACGAAAAGGTAAGCCCCCACTTTATCGGCGATGTCACGGAAACGCTGCCAATCAACGATACCAGAGAATGCAGAGAAACCAGCGATAATCATCTTCGGCTTATGCTCTAATGCTAACGCTTCAACTTCAGCGTAGTTAATATCACCCGCTTCATCTAAACCGTATTGCTTGGCATTGTATAATTTACCAGAGAAGCTTACGTGTGAACCATGTGTAAGGTGTCCACCGTGAGCTAGGCTCATGCCCAAAACCGTATCGCCATGCTCTAACAATGCTAAGAAAACAGCAGAGTTTGCTTGTGAACCAGAATGTGGTTGCACATTCGCGTAATCGGCGCCAAACAATTCTTTTGCGCGATCAATAGCTAAAAACTCAGCTTTATCAACATACTCACAACCACCGTAATAACGCTTGCCAGGGTAACCTTCAGCGTATTTATTGGTTAGTTGAGAACCTTGTGCTTCAAGAACACGAGGGCTACAGTAGTTTTCAGAAGCGATCAGCTCAATGTGCTCTTCTTGACGGGTAGTTTCTTGTGTAATAGCTTCAAACAATTCAGGATCGAAATCAGCAATATTCATATCACGTTTAAGCATCGTAAGCTCCACAGATAAAGTAAATTAACGAAATTTTTCGCGTATTCTACCTGCCTAGACGGGCAAATCCTAGTAATAAGTGTGACATTTATCAAACTTTTACTTAGCACAAGTGCCAACAAATTAAATCACCTTGTTATCAGCATAAATAACGGCAAAGTTTACTAAGCGATGACTGGATTTAGACCATTGCTCTTTGCTTGATATTAGCAAGAGTCAGCTTCGCTTAGCCATTGGTCCTTACCATATCCAGATTATAACTTCTTTACTCCAAAGCTTCGCGTTATCCCGCACTATCAGGGTGTGGCTTAATGCATGCTAATTTTTCTAGCAAGTTATTTGCAATGTAACGGCTTGCTCAGTATCAGCGTCACTGGTTAAACTGAGAGCTAGCTCAACGGTCCAACAATGACAACTGCACATTCTAAGTAAAGATCGGTATAATCCTTCTTTAAACCAGTTCCCCTTAGTACTTGAGTTAGATTTAAATCATGAAACAGCCAGCAATTTTTGATCCTAAAGCGCCACAAGCACTACCCGTTGCAGATGATGCGCGAGTATTAACGCCTATTGAGGTTGCCTCAAATAAAATTGAATTACTCGCGCCAGCCAAAAACCTGGAATATGGCAAAGAGGCTATTTTACATGGGGCCGACGCAGTTTACATCGGCGGTCCAGCTTTTGGAGCGCGCGCACTGGCTGGTAACAGTATCGAAGACATTGCAGAATTAGCCGCATTTGCCCATCAATATCATGCTCAAGTGTTTGTCGCATTGAACACCACCATGACCAACGATGAATTAAAAGATGCTGAAAAACTAATATGGCAGATTTATGAAGCCGGAGCTGATGCCCTAATAATTCAAGATATGGGGATCTTGCAATTAAACATTCCCCCTATCGCACTCCACGCTAGCACACAAATGGATAACCGCACTCCTGAAAAAGCCGCTTTTATGGAGCAGGTCGGCTTCACTCAAGTGGTGCTAGCTCGCGAATTAACCCTGCCACAGATTCGCGAAGTGGCAAAAAATACCAATATGCAATTAGAGTTTTTCATACATGGTGCTTTGTGCGTTAGCTACAGTGGTTTGTGTAATATCAGTCATTCGTATTCTGGCCGCAGTGCTAATCGTGGCGAATGTTCTCAAATGTGTCGTTTGCCGTGTAACTTGAAAACTCGCCAAGGTGAAATGATTGTTGAAAACGATCATTTGCTATCGCTTAAAGATAATAACCAAACGGATAACCTTGATGCATTAATCGATGCCGGTGTCCGTTCATTTAAAATTGAAGGACGACTCAAAGACCTCAGCTACGTTAAAAACGTAACAGCGCATTATCGCCAGCAGTTAGATGCCATTCTTGAGCGCCGCGATGATTTAGTTCGCGCATCACATGGTAAGTGTGAGCATAGCTTTACCCCAGACCCGGAAAAGAGCTTTAACCGTGGCAGTACCGATTACTTTGTTAATGATCGCACCGATGGCGTGAGTGATTTCCGCACCCCCAAATACCTTGGTGAGGAAGTAGGTACAGTAACTCATATCGCAAAAGATCATTTCATGGTCGATTCAACTGCCACCTTTAATAACGGTGACGGTTTAGGTTATTTTATTACCAACCATAAAAAGCAGGTGATATCAGATAACAAGACTGAAGGACTACGGGTTAATCGAGCTGATGGCAATAAACTCTTTGTGATAAAAATGCCTGATAGCTTAAAAGTCGGCATGACCCTTTATCGTAATCACGACCAGGCATTTGAAACGACATTGGCGAAGGAATCGTCAAAACGTGTACTTGCGGTGGATATGGCAATTAAAGAAATTGATAGCGGATTTGAGTTAACAATTAATGATCAATATGGTCATCAAGCCAGCGTGCAGTTAGAAACGGCGAAAGAAGCGGCCCAGGATAGTGAGCGCTCTTTAAAAACCTTAAACAAGCAACTTGCCAAGTTGGGCAGTACTGACTTTACCTTAAATCAGCTTAGTACCAATGGCGTAGAGAACTTTTTCTTACCAGCATCGGCCCTAAATGGCCTTCGTCGCCAAGCAATAGAGGCATTAGCGCAAGCACGAATTGATGGCTACCAACGTCCAAAGGCTTGGGAGCGTAACGATGAGGCAGTTTACCCAACCAATAGCCTGAGCTTTCTCGATAATGTTGCCAACGACAAAGCCAAAGAGTTTTATCAAAAGCATGGCGTAATCCATATTGAAGATGCCTATGAGCATAATAAAATCACTGAGGATGCGCCATTAATGGTAACGCGACACTGCCTGCGTTTTAACTTCAATTTATGCCCTAAAGAAGTGCCAAATATTAAGGCCGAGCCGATGGTTATTGAAATTGGCAATGATACGCTAAAACTTGTTTTTGACTGTGTTAAGTGTGAAATGATGGTGGTCAGTGACAATAAGCAAGTTGACCCAAACCATAAAAACAAGAGTCATAGTAAATGGTAATCGTCTAGGGCAGCAAACCAAGCTAGTCACTAATATCACACTTAGTGGCTAAATTACTTGGTGAAATGTCTTACCAACCTCTATTCAACCCATCAGGCTTAATAAGTTACCGGCCCTGTGGATAAGCCTTGCCCTCTTTTTGGCTACCAGCAGGTGATGAAGCATGACGATGTAACCAATGCCAACGATCCGTTTTTTTCAGCGTCACAGTCCAACGGATAGGAAGGCTCATTGATTGCCCTTGGTGTTCTAGGTGAATAATTAGTGAGACAGCCACCGTTGCACTGTCATCAACGATAATAACGTGGCGCCATTGCCATTCGAATTTGAGCGCATTGGCCTGAGTAAAATTTCGTTCAAATAGTTGCTTTACCTCAATCCTACCAACACAAAGCTCGTCGGCTCCCGTACCAATAACACATATCGAATCATCATCGACGAAAACCCGCATCAACGCATTGATATCTTTGGCGCAATATGCTCGGGCATAATCATCTAAAGTTAATAATATTGCTTGCTCTTCAATCATGGTCCAATCCTTAGCTATATCATTTAATCAGTTTACAGGGACAACAAAGGCGGCATTTGGCTTACCGACTTGAAAGACTGCTAGTTTTAATGAGTGAGTCGAGCTTGGATTTCTTGCCTCCATCTCTACACCAGCCTTCATCTGTAATCCTTGGCCCGCTTTATAAGTTACTTGCTCACTACCAGCAAGCTGCACTTCAAACTCCCCTTCGATAACATAAATAAACAAACTGCTATTGTGATAATGACGTGGCGCCTTCCATCCTGCCGGAAAAAAAGCTTCTCTAATTAGCACATCATTACCATCGGCTTTGTTTAATGTTCCTTTAAATACTACATGATTGTAACGTTCTATAATTTCGGGGGTTTGATGGGCTAATGCCTGAGCATGTTGGAGGGTTAATAATAAGATTGAGATTAGGTAAACAAGATTGAGCTTGCTAAGTTTTATATTCATTAGATATAACCACTACAAAAATCATTACCCTTAATTCTAGTTTAAAAACAATCAAGCCGCTGTATTTTTGATTAATTAAACCGCAACTCCAGATAAGCCAGCGCTTTCTTGCTCTGTATCATTGGATTAAATCTAGAAGTTGGTAGAATCACCGGGTACGCAATACAAGTACAACAAATATAATAACTAGGAACATTTATTGCCATGAAAAAGCAACACAAATATTTCAAACATGCCATTGCGCTAGCTGTCGGTTTTGCTAGCTTCAATTCCTTCGCTGAAGGTATTACCGCCGAAGATTTAACACTAATCCAATCCGTTTCTCACGCACAAGTTAGCCCAGATGGCGAACAAGTTGCTTTCACTCGCTCTGTACCGCGCGAAATTTACGTTGAAAAAGACGGATTAAACTGGGGCGAGCTTTATGTTGTTGATGATAAAGGTGTTGAACGCCCTTTCATTACCGGTGAAGTAAATATTCGCAGTGTAAAATGGTCTGCTGATGGTAAGACAATTTACTTTTTGAGTAAGCTAAATAAAGAAAAGTACACCTCACTATACCAAATCGCTGTTGATGGCGGTCAAGCCCAAAAAGTGATGTCACTAAAAAACGTTTCAATTAGCAGCTACGCATTAAGTGCAGATAACTCATCAGTGGCTATTTTAGCCAAGCCAGCTAAAGATAAGTCTGTTAAAAAATTAAAAGAGCTTGGTTTTAAAGCAGAAGTTTATGAAGAAAACTTAGTTAATCAAAACCTTTACATCGTTGACTTAAAGGCTTCAGAAAAAGCATTAACGCCAACAGCCTGGGATATTGAAGGTTATGTGTCTGCCATTGAGTTTTCACCCAAAGGTGACACCTTATTAGTTAAGACTCAACCAACCTCATTAATTGATGACAAGTACATGAAATCACAATGGCATATCGTTGATGCGAAAAGCCAAAAAGTGAAAACATCTTTTGTTACCGAAGGTAAATTAGGCGCAGCTGAGTTCTCTCACGATGGTAAATACATCGCAATACACGGCGCTGAAGATAAGCATGATCCAGCAACAGGCCGTCTATTCTTAGCCGAAGCTAAATCAGGCAAAGTAACCGACTGGCTGCCAAACCATAAAGGTCATGTAGCAGATTTTGAATGGGCAAATGACGAAAACACCCTATTCTTTATTACCAACATCGGTACCCAATCAGTTGTTGGTAAAATCAAGCCTGGTAAAACATCATACAAGACTGTGGTTAAAGGCGGTAAATTCATCGCGTCAAACCTAAGTATTTCTGACTCTGACAAGACCATTGTTGTTAAGGGTAATACCGACAAGCACCCAAATGAAATTTTCATGCTGCGCGGTTCAAAATACAAAGCAACGCGTTTAACTAACTCAAATGAATTTTTAAATGACAAAGACTTTGGTAAGCAAGAAACGGTAAAAATTAAAGCCCGTGATGGCGTCGCCATCGATGGTGTTTTAATTTACCCAACTGATTACAAAGAAGGCGAGCGCTACCCACTGATCATGTCAGTACACGGCGGTCCAGAGAGCCATGACAAAGACGGCTGGGTTACTGCTTACTCTCGCCCTGGCCAAATGGGTGCAGATCAAGGCTATGCGGTATTTTATCCTAACTACCGTGGTAGCACAGGTAAAGGCGTAGACTATTCAAAACTTGGACAAGGCGATTACGCTGGCGCTGAATTTGATGATTTAGTCGACTTTAAAAACCACTTTGTAAAAATCGGTTTAGTTGACGAGAAAAAGGTTGGTATTACTGGTGGCTCTTACGGTGGTTATGCATCGGCTTGGGCGGCAACTAAACTGACTAAACACTTCGCAGCAAGTGTAATGTTTGTTGGTGTTACCAACCAACTATCTAAGTTTGGTACCACAGATATCTCAAATGAAATGAATCTTGTACACGCTCGCTCATACCCTTGGGACAAGTGGCAATGGTACCTAGAGCGTAGCCCGATTTACTGGGCTGGTCAGTCTGAAACGCCATTACTTATTATGCACGGTAAAGACGATCCTCGTGTTCACCCGGCACAATCAATGGAACTTTACCGTTACATGAAAGTGCAAGGCAAAGAAGTTCGTTTAGTTTACTACCCAGGCGAGGGTCATGGTAACAAGCGTATGGCTGCAAAGTATGACTATAGCTTACGCATGATGCGCTGGATGGATCATTACCTGAAAAATGATGGTAAAGAAATGCCAACCAACAAAATCGATCACAAAGCGAAATTGGAAGCTAAAAAGAAAGCGAAATAACCAACGCTACTTTTAAAGCATATAAAACCCAAAAGCCGTCACCGTAAATGTGACGGCTTTTTTAATTAATGATTAAAAAGATAGAGTACAAGCGAGTTAAACATATCCTGTAGCAGCAATTTTGTTTACACTACTACACAAATTTAAAACAATTATTTCAAGGATTGCATAAATGGCTCAATTTATTTATTCAATGAATCGCGTTGGTAAGGTTGTACCGCCAAAGCGTCATATACTAAAAGACATTTCATTAAGTTTCTTCCCTGGCGCCAAGATTGGCGTGTTGGGCTTAAACGGTTCAGGTAAATCAACCCTACTAAAAATCATGGCGGGTCTTGATAAAGACATTGAGGGTGAAGCACGTCCATTGGCTGATATCCGTATTGGTTACTTACCGCAGGAGCCTGTGCTCAACGAAGAACAAACTGTTCGAGAAGCCGTTGAAGAAGCTTTTTCAGAAGTAAAAAATGCATTAGCTCGCCTTGATGCTGTTTATGCTGAATACGCTGAAGAAGGCGCTGACTTTGACGCTCTTGCCAAAGAACAAGGTGAATTAGAAGCACTTATTCAAGCCACCGATGGCCACAATCTGGACAATGCGCTAGAGCGTGCTGCCGATGCCCTACGTTTGCCTGAATGGGAACAGAAAATCAAAGTACTATCAGGCGGTGAGCGCCGCCGTGTAGCGCTATGTCGCCTGTTACTTGAAAAGCCAGATATGCTATTGCTGGATGAGCCTACCAACCACTTGGATGCTGAATCCGTGGCATGGCTAGAGCGCTTCTTGCACGATTACTCTGGTACTGTTGTGGCAATCACCCATGATAGATACTTCCTTGATAACGTTGCCGGCTGGATCTTGGAGCTAGACCGCGGTATGGGTATTCCTTGGGAAGGCAACTACTCAAGCTGGCTAGAGCAAAAAGATGAGCGTTTAGCGCAAGAGAAATCATCTGAAAAAGCACGCCAGAAATCTATCGCCAAAGAGCTTGAATGGGTGCGTTCAAATCCAAAAGCGCGTCAGGCAAAAAGCAAGTCACGTATGGCACGATTTGAAGAACTCAATACCAACGACTACCAAGCGCGTAACGAGACTAACGAGCTGTTTATCCCGCCGGGGCCTCGCCTAGGCGATAAAGTACTCGATGTCGAAAACCTAACCAAATCATTTGATGGTCGTGTACTGATTGACGATTTAAGCCTGAGCATTCCAAAAGGCGCTATCGTGGGTATCGTTGGTGCTAATGGTGCAGGTAAATCAACGCTATTTAAAATGATCACCGACGCTGAAAAGCCTGATTCGGGTAATATTGTGCTTGGTGAATCAGTGGTTGTGGCCAGTGTCGATCAGTTCCGTGATGATATGGATGAGAACAACACCGTGTTCCAGGAAATCACCGAAGATCAAGACATCTTGACGGTAGGCAATATACAAATTCCATCACGTGCCTATGTCGGTCGTTTTAACTTTAAAGGCGGCGATCAACAAAAACGCATTAAAGAATTATCAGGTGGTGAGCGCAACCGTGTACATTTAGCCAAGCTGCTTAAAGCGGGCGGCAACATGATTTTACTCGATGAGCCAACCAATGATCTTGATGTTGAAACCCTACGTGCACTTGAGGATGCCTTACTAGAGTTCCCAGGCTGTGCCATGGTTATTTCGCATGACCGTTGGTTCCTAGATCGTATCGCAACGCATATTCTTGATTATCGCGACGAAGGTAAAATCAACTTCTTCGAAGGTGCTTACTCAGACTATGAAAAATGGTTAAAAGAAACGCTAGGCGAAGCGGCTGTAAACCCACACCGTATTAAATACAAACGTATCTCTTAACGCTTGCTGATAGGTTGGCCGCCATCGCGGCTAACCTATTCTTTATTTTCTGCATTTTTCTTTACAACTCCCCCAGCAACTCTTGTCTTTTTTCACACCGCTTTCACTTGCAATAATTTCCTCAACTCGCTAAATTTATTATAAAACAATCAGTGGATGAGGGACAAAGATGGAAAATAAACGACTTTTTCAACGTGTACTATTTAGCCATGATGCAAAGATTCAACTAAAAAATGTTACTCATACGGTGCAGGTCCTCGATTTATCCCTACATGGCTTTTTATGTACCAGGCCAAGTAATGCCAGCTTCAATGTGAATGATCAGTGCGTGCTTACCTTAAAACTTGATGATCAGCATATTATAACCATGACAGCTTTTGTGGCCCATATAGCAACTAACTGCATCGGCATGACTTGCAAAGATATCGACATAGACAGTATTAGCGAGTTAAAACGTCTAATTCAACTTAATTTAGCTAACGACGAATTGCTTCATCGTGATATTGATGAACTGGCTCAATAATACCAATGCAACATGAACGATGTGTTGGCCAATAGCGGTTATCAAGGCAGTAGTCTGGATAACCCCAGCAATATTTCATTGCCTCATTTCAAATATTTAAATTACAATAGCCTTACTTTAGGAATAAGGCACTGTTAGGTCCCTTCTCTTCACCCGAGTTAATCGAGTTATTAATGGCTAAAAAAAATAAACTATCCTTTGTATGCTCCGACTGTGGTAGTAATCACCCGCGCTGGGCCGGGCAGTGCTCAAGCTGTCATGAATGGAATACCATTGTCGAATTTAAAGAATCAGCAGTGCTCACTCCTGTTGCATCAAATAAAGGCTATTCGGTTTCAGACGCAGGCCTTGAAAAGCTAAGTGCCGTTTCAGATGAAAAAATAGCGCGCTATAAAACTGGCAGCAAAGAGCTAGACCGCGTATTGGGTGATGGCTTGGTGCACGGCTCCATTGTGCTTATCTCTGGCGCGCCTGGTGCAGGTAAATCAACCTTGTTGATTGATGTACTCTCAAGACTTAGTGAATTAGGTCCGGCACTTTATGTCTCTGGTGAAGAATCTAAGAAACAAATTAAAGACCGCGGCGATCGCCTAAAGCTCAATTTAAGTAATATCGATATTATGACCACAGGTGATGTCGAGCTGATCACGCAAACGGCACTGGACCACCAGCACAAGTTCGTTATTGTCGATTCAGTCCAAACCTGTTTCGTCAACAGTGTTGAGTCTGCCCCTGGCGGAGTATCACAGGTAAAAGAATCCGCTGCACTATTAAGCCGGTTCTCAAAGGTCAACGGCGTAACCACCATGCTGGCGGTTCATGAAACAAAAGATGGCTCGAATATCGCGGGGCCACAAACGTTATCCCACATCGGTGATGCCACATTAAAGCTTTCCCGCGAAGCCGACAGTAAGTACCGTACCCTACGCGCGCTAAAAAATCGTTTTGGCTCAGCAGAAGAGATTGGCACCTTGGCCATGATGCCGCAAGGCCTTAAAGATGTTAAAAATCCTTCAGCCATTTTCTTGGAACAAAGTATCGAAGCCTCTGGCAACATCGCTTATGCCTCAGCAGAAGCTGGCAGAACACTGCTTGTAAATATTCAGGCACTCGTTGATGGCGCGTCAGGTGAAAAGCCACAACGTGGGGTTGTTGGGGTTGACTATCGCCGTCTTTCAACCCTGCTGGCGGTTATTAGCAAGCGAATGGGTGTTTATATCAGCGATCAAGATATCTACATCAATGTCGTTGGCGGGATTAAGCTATACGATGAAACAGGCGCAGATTTGCCGATGTTACTGTCGTTGCTCTCTTCTTATCGTAATAAAGTATTTAAAAATACCACCGTGGCTTTTGGTGAAGTCGGCTTATCGGGCGAAATTCGCGCGGTGCCAATGGGGCATGAACGAATCAAAGAAGCGATACGTAACGGCTTTGACACCCTTATCGTGCCAAAGAAGAATTACAGCCCTAAGCTTAACAAAGATGGTGTGAGAATAGTCCCTGTCGAAAATGTTAACGATTTGATGCAGTTTATCGATTAATTACTGCTTTTCTTAAGATAGCACTTGAGCCAATCATCAGCTAAGGCTTAAGTGCTAAAAATTTATTTTTACCCCTCCGCTAAGTTGTAATTATTTCCGCAAACCCTGCCACACAGGGAAAACGTTTACATCACGCACCCAAAGTCGCATTAATACCACTAATATTATTTGTATGATAAATATTGCAATAATATAAATTGGGTTATAGTATGAATCTCGTTCAGTTAACAGAACGGTCACAACTAATCAGAAAATTACAAAAATATGGGATGTTAGCTATGCCTAACACCTTTACTGGAGAGTTAGAAAATGCGTAATAAAAAGCCCAAGCTAAATTATCTATCGATGCTTGTCATGCTTAACCTTGGCGTTGCGACATCAGTAACGGCAGAAGAAGTAGTTAAGAAAAAAGCTGAAAAAGAAATAGAGAAAATCACCGTAACAGGTATTCAGGCAAGTCTTATTAAAGCAATGGATATTAAACAATCATCAGACGGTTTAGTGGATGCTATTGCGGCTGAAGATATCGGTAAGTTCCCCGATCAAAATGTTGCAGAGTCATTACAACGTATCTCTGGGGTTGCAATTGACCGTGATGGCGGTGAAGGCCAACTGATTAGTGTACGTGGTTTAGGGCCAGAATTTAATGCCGTATTAGTTAATGGACGCACCATGGCAACCGTCAGCGGTGGTCGTGCATTTAGTTTTGATACCTTGGCCTCAGAGCTAATTAATGGCGCAGAAGTGCACAAGTCGCAAACGGCAAAAGTTCAAGACGGTAGTATCGGTGCAACGGTTAATGTCACAACCCATCGTCCGCTTGATATTGGCGAGTTCAAAGCAGTTGCTAGCATCAAAGACACTTTTGACAAAATGTCAGACACCCACAACCCGACCTTTTCCGGCTTAATAAGCAATACGTTTGACGATGGAAAATTCGGTGTTTTGGCGTCGCTTGCTTATAGCGATAAAGACAGCCGTAGCGATGTAGCGGAAACTGCGGGTTATCTCGTTGAAACGCTAGATTCACTAAGTAGTGGTGAGGTACTTGAAGATGTATTCATGCCGCGTAACTACGACCAAATCGTAAAAACTGAAAATCGTAAACGAACTAGCGGCAGCTTAGTTTTACAATACCGTCCAAGTGATGAGCTCTCGATCACTGGTGACGTATTATACTCAAAATATGATGTCAGCTACCGTCAAGACATTCTAGCCCATTGGTTTGAACCGGGTAATATCGTTGATGCCACCCTTGATGAAAACCGCACCGTAGTAAAATTAGCGACAGGCAATGGTAGCTATACCGATTACCTAAACCGTATGTCTGTTCGTCCAACGACAACCACAGCCGCCGGTCTGAACGCCGAGTGGAAATTAAGTGAAGATGTTAACTTCATCGGTGATATTTCATACTCAAAGGCAAAATCTGAAGGTGGTAACGGTACTACCGATACCGTTGCTGGCTTCCGCAACGATTACACCTACGATAACACCACTGGTGGTCCAGTGCCTGTGATTGGTTTTGAAGAGAACCTTAGTAAAGATGGTCTTGGAGCGAACTGGGGTAGTATTTTCGGCAACGACATTGAAGATGAAATATTCGAGGTTCGCGCTGACATTGAGTGGGTTGTCGACTCCGGTGCCCTGTCAAAAGTGCATACTGGTGTGTCATTATCTGATCGCACTTTATCAACCTTGCCAACCTATACTTCTCGTGATGTTTACAGCAAGTTCTGGGGCTATGCAATCGACCTACCTTCAAGTTTATTCACTGACTTTAACGCTGATGGTTTCTTATCTGGCGTGCCAGGCAACCCGGTTGATGATTGGTTAATTTTTGATTCTTATGAATACATGGCTTATTTAGAAAGCGATGAAGGCTTAGCACAACTAAGCGCAGAAGATGCTGCCGCAGCAAGAGCTGCGCTTGCCGCTAAAAATGGTCACAACGCAGAAGACAAACTAGCCAGCTCGTCAAAGATACAAGAGAAACTATCAGCCATTTACCTTGATGCTTATTTTGAAGGTGAGTTAGGCGAAATGCCATGGCAGGTTGTTGCCGGTATGCGTTATGTACAAACTGATACCACTTCATCAGGCTACGGTAATGCACTCATTGATATCGAAGTACCAACAACAGGCGATATCTACTCTCCAATCGTCTCTGAAGATATTGTACCGATTAGCGTTGATGGCAGTTACAACAACTTCCTGCCAAGTCTAAACGCACGGATTGAAGTATTGGAAGATGTCATCGTTCGCGCTGCCTACTCAAAATCAATCACACGCCCAACACTAGGCGAGCTATCGGCTTCAATGTGGTATAGCGACGGTAAGCTTGATAGCCTAAAGGCTTCTGGCGGTAACCCACACCTTAAGCCATACGAGTCAACTAACTTTGACTTAAGCTTTGAGTGGTATTTTGATGAAGCAAGCTACGCGGCTATTTCTTATTACAGCAAAGATGTTGAAAACTTTATTGATGGTGGCATTTCAGAGGAAGTAATCTCTGTACCAAGCGGTGATTATGACTTCACCGTGAGCCGCCCTATGAACTTAAACTCAACTGAAATTGACGGTTTTGAATTGGCTGTGCAACACAGCTTCACTAACTTGCCTGCACCATTTGATGGTTTAGGTGTCAGTGCAAACATGACATTTGTTGATAGCGAGTCAAGTGCCGATACAGCTGAGAAGCCGTTGCCATTGCCAGGGCTTGGTGATTCGCAAAACTTAGTTGTATTTTACGAGAAAGATGCCGTTCAATTCCGTGTTGCTTATAACAACCGTGATGAATTTATGCAGGTCACTTCAAACTGGGCTGGCGGCGCGCCAATCTACGTTGAAGATTACTATCAAGTAGATGTCAGTGGTAGTTATGATATCGATGAAACCTTTACAGTTTTCTTCGAAGGTATTAACGTAACTAACGAAATTACGCAAAAGCGTGGCCTATACTCTAACCACGCACTATACACTATCGAAACAGGTCCACGATACTCTATTGGTATTCGCGGTTCGTTCTAGCGGTATAAGCGAAACAATTGTGGCGCCACGCTCTTAAGTCGCGCCACTTTTTACTTTACACAACTTAGAAAATAAAATTTTATGAGCAAAGCACATATTTGGCTACGAGCAGAAACTAAACCTGATGAAGAGCGCACAGCCCTTTCACCAGCCAATGCCACGGCATTAGTTGAAGCAGGTTTTAAAGTAACCGTTGAAAAATCAACTCAAAGTATTTTTGATATCGAACAATATCAGCAAACGGGCGTTGAAATAGCACCTGCTGGCAGCTGGATAGATGCACCTCGAGACGCGATTATTTTGGGGCTTAAAGAATTGCCTGAAGATGACTTTCCGTTAATTCATCAACACATATACTTTGCCCACGCTTACAAAGAGCAAGCCGGTTGGCAAGCATTGTTATCACGCTTCACTCGTGGTGGTGGTGAACTATTCGACTTAGAATATTTAGTCGATGAAAACAAACGCCGCGTAGCCGCTTTCGGCTATTGGGCTGGTTTTGCCGGCGCTGCATTAGCAGTACAAGCTTGGGCAAACCAACAACAAGGCATCACGCCGCCTCTGGGTGAGTTGTCTTCATATAAAAACAAACAGCAATTGCAAAATGCACTACAGCAAGCACTTGACGCACTGCCAAATCAGCCTAAATTGATGGTAATTGGTGCCAAGGGGCGTAGTGGTACAGGCGCAGCAGATTTAGCCAAGTCACTCTCACTTGAAGTTATCGAATGGGATATGGCAGAAACACAAAAGGGCGGGCCTTTTATCGAGATCAACGATGCCGATATTTTTGTTAACTGCGTCTTGATTAACCGCGATCTACCGCCATTTATTACCAAAGAAATGTTAGCATTAGCGGAGCGAAAACTATCGGTTATTGTCGATGTAAGCTGCGACCCATACGGTAGTTATAACCCACTACCGATATACAATGAGTGCACAACATTCAAGTTACCTTGCTTATCAATTGCAACTGACAATACACTCGATCTTATTGCGATCGACCACCTACCATCATTGCTACCAAAAGAAAGTAGTGAAGATTACGGGCAACAACTTATTACCCATTTGCTTACACTCGATGATCAAAGCGGCGGCGTATGGCCGGGTGCATTGGCATTATTTAAGCAAAAGTCTCAAGGATTATAATTTATGAGTACACCAACAATCCATTGGCTTGGCGCTGGCCTGTCATCAGTTCCGGGGATCATTGAACTGGCCAAAAAGGACACACCAGTCATTGTTTGGAACCGTAGCCTAGAAAAAGCACAAAAAGCATTAGAAAACGATCAAATTAAAATCGATGTCCGTACATTAGATTGGTCAGTGCTAGCAACAACCATCAAGGCTGGCGATGTGATTATTTCAATGCTTCCAGCGACGCTACATTTACAAGCTGCACAACTATGTCTTGATAATAAGGTTCACTTTGTATCTAGCAGCTACATTTCACCAGAAATGCGCGCACTGGATGCACAAGCTAAACAAGCAGGCTTAAGCTTTGTTAACGAAGTTGGTTTAGATCCTGGTATCGATCATTTGCTAGCGCACTTGCTAGTCGATAAATATGAAAATAGCAGTGAATTTTCGCCAAGCAACCAACATTATTTCCGCTCTTATTGCGGTGGTTTTCCGAAAGTTGCCAACGATTTCAGATACAAATTCAGCTGGTCACCCCTTGGTGTATTAAAAGCGCTGCGCTCACAGGCTCAATGGCAGGAAGATGGCATTGCTAAAATCTCTAATGCACCGTGGGAAGCACTAAGTACTTACTACGCAAAACTTGGTGACGGCCTGGAAGAATTCCAAGCCTACCCTAACCGTGATTCATTGCCTTTTAAAGCACAATACAAATTTGGCCAGGACTGGGACGTACAACAATTCGTGCGCGGCACATTACGCCTAAAAGGCTGGTCAGATGCATGGCAGTACTTATTTGATGAATTAGATACATTATCAGGAAATGCAGCTGATACTCGCCTTGCTGAATTAAGTACCGAACTAGAAGCTAAATACGGTTACGAAGAGGGTGAGCCCGACCGCGTAGTTATGTGTGTTGAACTAGAAGTGCGTCGCGACAACCAAGCTATTTGGCATCAAAGTTACTACATCGATAGCGCTGGTAATGAGAATGGCCAATCAATGGCTCGTCTGGTGTCACTACCGGTAAGTTTCGCAGTGCAATCAGTGCTTAACAAGCAAGCGCCGAGTGGTGTCAGCGCTGCACCTAGCGATCCGGTACAAATTAAACAATGGCTGGACGAGTTAGCGGATTTAGGTGACAGTATTGGTCACCATGATCATTTAGTTTAAAGCTGATATCTCAGAGTATTGATAAGCATAGAAAAATTTGTTTATCGTAATTTATAAAGTACACAGTTATGTGTGGGTAGCTCCCGTCTTTAGTTGCCTTTGCGAATTAAGCTGTTAGAAGAAAAAATCAGGGATGATTTTTTAGCTTTTTCCGCAAGGATGCGGATAAAAAGCGGTTTCGTTAAGACAGCTTCATGCGCAAAGATAAGCAACTAATAAACGGGTCGCCTTTCTTTTGGTTACTTTTCTTTGGCGAAGCAAAGAAAAGTAACTGGTGTGCTAACGACCATGTGAATTCAATTGATCAGCCTGATTAGCACATCATAAACTTCGCTAGAGCTTCAATTTTTATCTGAATGTGCACCTACAGACTGTAAAAAGTCTACTCAAACTTAGGAAAGGACATGATAGAGAAAAACAAAACGCCAACCCTATTTGACGCGCTATTTCCTATTGCAGTGTTGCTGACTTTGTTATCACTCGCCGTTTATTTTTTCGGTGATGACTCCTCCTCTGGCCCCAATCAAATTGCCTTAATGTTATGTGCTGGAATCGCCAGTATCATCGGTTTGAAAAATGGCTATCAGCGTAAAGAGATTGAAGAAGGGATTATCAAAGGGATTAGCTTAACCTTAGGTGCTATTCTTATTTTGCTGGCGGTAGGCTCGCTCATTGGTACATGGTTGCTCGCGGGAACAGTACCGACCATGATCTATTTTGGTCTTCAAATCCTTACACCAGAATACTTTTATGTCAGTTGCACAATCATCTGTGCCCTAGTGGCCTTATGCATCGGCAGCAGCTGGACGGTGGCTGCGACTATCGGTGTGGCGCTTATGGGGGTTGCAACAGGTCTTGATGCCTCCGGCCCCATTACCGCGGGCGCCATAATCAGTGGCGCCTACTTTGGCGACAAGCTTTCGCCATTGTCAGACACCACCAATCTAGCTCCCGCCATTGCTGGAACCGACCTGTTTGTTCATATAAAAAACATGGCATGGAGCACAGTGCCGACATTTACCATTACCCTTATTATCTTTTTGTTGCTTGGCCAAAGCCAAGATCCAAGTGAGTCAAACCTTCAAATAGCAACGTTGCTAGCCAGCCTGGATCAGCAATTTTTTATCGCCTGGTATTTACTAATACCACTGGCAGTGACCTTATTTTTAGCCGTAAGGAAAATGCCAGCATTTCCTGCAATCGGCATTGGCGCACTGACGGGCGCATTATGGGCGATACTATTTCAGCAAGATCTTATTTTGTCCTATGCCCAAGAAGGGCTATCAACTCTTGAAGCCAACATTATGGTCGTATGGCAAGTGATGTTTGCTGGGGTTGCACTAGATACTGGCGACAAAGTTATCGACAATCTACTGAGTGGCGGTGGCATGGGCTCAATGCTCAATACTATATGGCTGATCATCTCTGCGATGACCTTTGGCTCAATTATGGAAAAAATAGGGCTGCTAGAGCGCGTAGTAAAAAGCTTAATGGCTGTAACTAACCGCGCAGCGTCACTTATCACCACCACTATAGTTACCGCCTTTGGTACCAACTGTATTGCAGCTGACCAATATATCGCGATTGTTATGCCAGGACGTATGTTTAAGCACGAATATCGCCAGCGTGGCCTTGCCCCGCAAAACCTGTCTCGCGCCCTTGAAGATGGTGGCACCGTTACCTCACCTCTTATTCCATGGAATACCTGTGGTGCCTATATGCAATCAGTGCTGCTCATTAATCCGTTAGAGTATGCAGTCTTTTGTTTCTTTAACTGGTTATCACCGTTTGTGGGCATTATCTGCGCCTATGCAGGCTTTAGAGTGAAATATTTACTATCTGGCAGTGAGCAACAGTTAACGGATGAAGAACCACAACGCTTACCCAAAAAGCTTAGGAGAACCCTATGAGCAAACCATTAAGGCATGTCGTTATTGTTGGAGGCGGCAGCGCAGGTTGGATAACCGCTGGTAGTATTGCCGCGATGCACAACAGTGCAAGCAATGACGGTGTGCAGGTTACATTAATCGAGTCCCCAGATGTTAATATCATCGGTGTTGGTGAAGGTACATGGCCGACCATGCGCACCACGCTACAAAAAATGGGGATATCTGAGACCCAGTTTATGCGTGAGTGTGATGTCAGCTTTAAGCAAGGAGCAAAATTTGCCAAATGGGTCACTGGCGATGAAGACGATTTTTACTACCATCCGTTAGTATTGCCAGAAGGCTATTTCGAACTCGACTTATACAAGTATTGGCAGCAAGATAACCGAGGAAAGTCCTTCTCTGATGCGGTTTGTTTTCAGGAGCAGCTTTGTGAGAAAGGCTTAGCGCCAAAGTTAATTACCTCCCCCGAGTATGCTGCGGTGGCAAACTACGCTTACCATTTAGATGCAGGAAAGTTTGCAGATTTTTTAAAACGTCATTGTATCAACAAGCTTGGCGTTCATTACATTTCCGCCCACGTTGACGGAGTTAACAGTATAGATACAGGCGATATCGCCAGCGTAATCACACGCGAACACGGTGACATTGGCGGCGATTTATTTGTCGACTGTACTGGCTTTTCGGCATTGCTTATTGGCAAACATTACAATGTTCCATTTATAAGCAAAAAAGACACTTTATTTATCGACACTGCCCTAGCGGTGCAAATACCCTATGAAGAAGGTGACAATGACATCGCGTCTCACACCATTTCAACAGCACAAGATTCAGGCTGGATTTGGGATATTGGGCTACCTTCTCGACGCGGCGTAGGCCATGTTTACTCTAGCGCCCATACCGACCAAGCCTCCGCTGAACAGGCACTAAAAGCTTACCTACATCAATCGATTGGCGACAAGAGTAACGAGCTAAACTTTAGAAAAATTGATATTAATCCCGGCGTACGTGAAAAATTCTGGGTAAATAACTGTGTTGCCGTCGGCATGGCCGCTGGCTTTTTAGAGCCATTAGAAGCCTCAGCGTTAGTAATGATAGAACTAGCAGCTACCACCATTAGCGAACAACTGCCTGCTAATCGTCAAACAATGGATATTGTTGCCAAACAATACAATCAGCGATTTAATTATAACTGGGATCGCATCATCGATTTTCTTAAACTGCACTATATCGCCAGCAAGCGCGAAGATACTGCTTTTTGGCGGGATAACCGAGATCCAAAAACTATTCCGCAAAGCCTACAAGACTTAATGACATTATGGCAGCATCGGCCACCGATTGAGTATGACTTTAGCCACAAGCGTGAAGTATTCTCCGCCGCCAGTTATCAATATGTACTCTATGGGATGGATTTCAATTTCACCAACCCCTCTGTTATCCGCAATGAAAATGAAACTAAGTTCGCACAGCGTCTCTTTAAAGAAAATGATAAGAAAACCGAGCAATACTTAAAAGCACTACCAAGCAACCGTGAACTTATCGACAAAGTCGTCGAATTTGGTTTTAGCAAAGTTTAATCAGGGTAAAATCTATGAACATTAATTTAGAGAAAGTCAGTAGCCAAAAGCACCATCAGCTTAAAGTAGCGACAGATGGTCGGCATCAAAATAACGCTAGCATTCATTTGTGCCATTTAGCTTTACAAGAGATCAGCGCTGCGGCTGCCTACTATCCCATATTCTTGCTCAAAGACTCTGATACGGGGCAATTTCAGCCTGTCGCCCTGTTTGGCTTAGACATCGATGAGAATATTTATCAACAAGCTAATTTATGGAATAAATGCTACCAGCCGCTAAAACTAACGACTCAACCATTCTTCCTTGTTAATAATGAAGCAGCACCAGAGCTTGCAATAAATGTTAGTGACCCTCGAGTACAAAACGATGTGGGAGAGCCACTTTTTGAGGCTAGTAATGCCACTGTGTACCTAAAACAACAAGCCGCTTCATTAAGCGATTTAACCCAAGGTTTCGTGCTCAATAATGTTTTTATCAACGAACTGAGTAAATATGATTTAATCGAACCGGTCGAATTAGACATAGCCTTTGCCGATGGTCAACAGCGACAGTTAGATGGCCTATATACAGTTAATCGGGAGATGCTTGAACACGTCGATGCCCTCACCCAGCAACAATTCGAAAAAAGCGGCTACGTTAAAATCATTGCCGACATGCTAGGCTCAGCCAATCACGTAAAGGTATTAATCGATTTAAAGAATCAGCTAAACAAAAACTAGTTATTACTCCAAGCTTCGCACCACCTGATGAGTGGTTCGAAATGCTCCTTGAAGCGTTTGGAAAGTTTAACAACAATAGAAAAAACAACAGATTTCAGTCACATTTGACAATAACAAAAGGCGAAAAACCTGCACCAGCAAGCTATGGTTTGGGTTGGCGTTATAATTAAAATGAAATTAGAAATAAAAATCCGAAAGGAAAGAGCACAAGATTCCAGTGCCGTTGAACAGATAAATAAAGCGGCCTTTGAAACTGCTGCCGAGTCAAAACTCGTTACATCCTTGCGACAACAAGCACGACCATTTATCTCTCTTGTTGCACAAAGCGCGGGTAACATTATTGGCCATATTATGTTTTCTCCGGTTACTCTGGGCGATGAGAGTGCGGTGAAAATTATGGGGTTAGCTCCCATGGCTGTATTACCAGAGCATCAGCGAAAAGGTATTGGAACAGAGCTGGTACGTGTGGGCCTTGATGAATGTCGCAAGCAGGGTTTTGGGGCGGTTGTTGTTTTGGGACACCCTGACTATTATCCTCGTTTTGGGTTTGTTCCTGCCATTGGTTTTGGCATTGGCTGTGAATATGATGTGCCCGAGAATGTATTTATGGCGATCGAGCTCCAACCGGGATATTTAAACAACCTGCAGGGAAAAGTTAAGTATCATGAGGCCTTTGAGAGCGTATAACAAGGTAGTGCAGCTAACTTACTCGAAGATTATGCTCCTTTAAGGCTTACTGCGCTTTCTTTGTCGCGCTTGCTTAAATCAAAAACGCCGCTTATCCTTAATATATTCGTCTTCAAAAATTATTGTCTTTTTAGTAGCTAAAAGACAGGGGATTGGAATGGATTTGCTCGGTTTGATCGGCAATACGCCATTAATTGATTTGGGTTTTCTTAGCCCACGCCCCGATCATGTCCAATTATTTGCCAAGGCGGAATGGCTCAACCCCGGCGGTTCACTCAAAGACAGACCCGTCAAATCAATGCTTACACAAGCGATCGACTCAGGTCTACTCACTCCCGACAAGACCATATTAGACTCTAGCAGCGGCAATGCAGGTATTTCTTATGCAATGATCGGCGCAGCTTTTGGCTACAAAGTCACGATAGTTATTCCTGGCAATGCCAGCGAAGAGCGCAAAATGCGAATGCGGGCTCATGGGGCAACATTAATCGAGACAGACCCTCTCGAAGGATACGACCAAGCACTACGCCATGTTCGCGCGCTGTATGCAAAAGAGCCAGCAAACTACTTCTTTTGTGATCAGTATAGTAATCAGAGTAATGTGCTCGCTCATTATCATCATACTGGCGCTGAATTGTTATCCCAAATGCCAAAACCCATCAGTCATTTTGTCTGCGGCGTCGGTACGGGTGGCTCATTAACTGGTATCGCCCGTCGCTTAAAAGAAAATAACAGCCACATTAAAATTATTGGTGTGCGCCCTCAGGTTTGGCCGGGCATTGAAGGACTTAAACCCTTAGGCTCAGGGGATGACATTGTTCCCGCCATCTACGACTCTTCTTTAGTTGATCATTGGATCGACGTTAGCAGTGATGAAGCAAAAATGATGTGCCAGACATTAGCCGAGCACGGTTACTTTGTTGGGCAGTCCTCAGGGGCTTACCTTGCCGCTTGCCAGACACTAATGGCTAGCTTATCTCATGGCGTGGTAACAACTTTATTATGTGATGGAGGGGAGCGCTATTTTAGTACGAGGTTATGGCAATCATGACGATTAAAATTAGTCACCACATTAAATTCTCCATGCTAGAACACGCTAAGAGCTGTTACCCCAATGAATGCTGCGGTTTTATTATTGGCCACTCGATAGAAACTAGCGACGGCAGTGACAGTGTTAAAGGGCTATATTATATGCCTTGTAATAATCGTCAACAGCACAATACACGGCGCCGTTTCCTCATCGATCCCGATGCCTATCAAGAAGCAGAAGATGAGGCAGACGAGCGAGGACAAAGGATAATTAGCATCGTTCACTCCCATCCCAATCACTCAGACTTACCATCTGAATTTGACCGCACGCACGCTTGGCCAGGGCTAAGTTATATTATTATTTCAGTGTATGACGGTCGTGTTCACAGCTATAACTCGTGGCGTTTAACGGATGATCGCACTCGGTTTGAAGAAGAAAACATAATTCGAGGAGACGCATGATATGAACGTTATTATTAAGATACCCTCACCTCTCAGGCGGTTCACGCAAGAGGCATCTCAAGTAGAAATCGAGGCCAAACATGTTGGCGAGGCACTTGAGCAATTGTGCTTATCTTATCCTGAAATAAAGCGGCAACTCCTTGATGAACATGGCGAGCTACGTAACTTCGTCAATGTATTCTATAACAAAGTTGATATAAGGACTTTACAAGGAAAGGCGACTTTACTTCAACCAGACAGTGAGTTACGTATTGTGCCGGCGATCGCTGGCGGTAGCGGTTTGGAAAACTCACCATTTGATACGATCCTAAGTAGCGACGAACTGAGTCGATACAACCGCCATTTATTACTGCCTGAGATAGGCGTGAAAGGTCAGGAGCAGTTAAAGCAAGCCAGTGTGTTGGTTGTTGGTGCGGGAGGCCTTGGTTGCCCCGTTGTCTTGTATCTCGCTGCAGCAGGCATCGGCCGAATAGGAATCATCGATGGTGATATTGTCGATGAATCTAATTTACAACGCCAAATTCTTTACACCATCGGCGATGTGGGTAGCTCTAAAGCTGACTGCGCTGAGTCTCATTTGTATCAGCTTAACCCCTACATAAAAATTGACAGCTACAGAGAGACATTGAGCAGTGAAAATGCATTAGCGATAATTGAGCAATATGATTTTGTGATCGATGGTACTGATAATTTTCCCACTCGATATTTGGTTAATGATGCCTGCGTGTTACTCCATAAACCGAATATTTATGGCAGTATTTTCCGTTTTGACGGACAGGCGACCGTATTTAATTATAAGGATGGCCCCTGTTACCGCTGCTTATACCCAGAGCCGCCACCGCCTGGGCTGGTACCTTCATGCGCAGAAGGAGGTGTTTTAGGTGTGTTGCCAGCGATAATAGCATCGGTTCAAGCGACAGAAGCGATTAAGATGATCACAAAAATCGGTAAGCCGCTAAATCAACGTCTGCTGCTATATGATGCGTTGAATATGGAGTTTGATAGCTTAGCGATTGAGAAAAACCCCAACTGTCCGTTATGTGGTGAGCAGCCAACAATAACAACCCTTGGTGATTATCAGCAATTTTGCGGACTAAGCGGAAGTGAAAATGAACCTTTATATCAACAAATGACACCGGAGCAGGTGCTCGCACAAATGGTGGCAGAACCTGCCACGGTGTTAATTGATGTTAGAGACCCCTATGAACGGGCGATTTGTACTATCCCCGGAAGCCTGCATATTCCAATGCAAGATATTGAGTTAAAAATGGCTCAGTTCTCAGTTGAACAACCCTTAGTATTTCATTGCAAAATGGGAGGACGTTCAGCCAAGGTCTGCCAGCAATTTATTGACAAGGGCTATACTAACATTATCAACTTAAATGGTGGGATTTTGGCCTGGGTTGATCTAATTGATCCGACGATGACACGCTATTAAAAGAGGATAGAGGTGTGGTCCCTGTCAAAACACACCTTTATCAATTTAGGCATAATTTACGCCTATAAAGTAGCTAACTCCTTTAAACCAAGGTCGAGTACGTTAACAAACGTATCAGCATCCGCTCTACTAAAAGCCAGTGGAGGCTTAATTTTAAGAATGTTGTAGAACGGCCCTTCTGTACTTAGCAAGATATGATGTTGCTTAAAGAACTCCACCAATTTAGCTGTTTTATCCGTTGCTGGTGCTTTAGTCACGCGATCCTCAACTAACTCAACCCCGATAAATAAGCCTAAGCCACGAACATCACCAATTAAACTGTGCTTGTGTGCAAGCGCGTTGAGCTTAGCTTGAAAGTACGCACCAGTTTCCAAGGCGTGGGCCTGAAGTTTTTCATCTTTAATCACATCAAGTACAGCGCTACCAATGGCACAGGATACTGGATTACCGCCAAAGGTATTAAAGTATTCCATTCCAGTAACAAAAGCTTGGGCAATTTCCTGGGTGGTAATGACAGCCGCCATTGGGTGTCCGTTACCAATTGGTTTACCTAAAGTAACAATATCGGGTACTACATTTTGTGTTTCAAATGCCCACATATGCGTGCCAACCCGGCCAAAGCCCACCTGTACTTCATCGGCGATACAAACACCACCTGCGGCGCGAACTTTCCCATAGACTTCATTTAAGTAGCCTTGGGGCATGATTATTTGTCCCGCAACACCTTGCAGTGATTCACAAATAAAGGCACTTGGCTTTTTGCCCTGCTGGCTAAGCTTGGCCAGGGTTTTCTCAACGCTTTGCGCGTAGCTTTTAGCACTATCGAGGCAGTCACCTTGATACTTTCCTCGGTATGGATCAGGCAAGTCCACAACGTGAACATAATCAGCAGCGCCTTCACCGCCAGGTCCATCAAATTTATAAGGGCTAGCTTCAATGCACGCATTGGTGTTGCCATGATAAGCACCGTCAACCACCAGCAATTCTTTAGATTGGGTGTAGCAGCGTGCTAGGCGAAAGGCGAGCTCATTTGCCTCACTGCCTGAGTTAACCAGCATACAGACCGACAGCTCTTTTGGCATCGTTGCCAGCAGCTTATCGGCATAATTGACGATATTGTCATGTAGATATCGAGTGTTGGTATTAAGCTTGGCTAACTGCGCCTGACCTGCTGCAACCACTTTCGGGTGACAATGGCCAACGTGACAAACATTGTTCACCATATCGAGATAGCCCTGCCCTTGTTCATCAAACAAGTATGCTCCTTGGCCACGAACAATTTTAAGTGGCTCATTGTAGCTAAGGCTGAGTGTCTTTCCCAAATGCTGTTTGCGGTAATTGGTAATAGCCTCTTTCGATTGACCACTATCAACATTTAGACCGCAGGCATGGCGCAACTGACATAGCACAGCATATGGGTTAAGTGTATTTAGCTTCTCAAGTAACTCTCTGGCCGGTTGCACCGACACCAGTAAGTATTCATTTTCAGGGTTGTTTTTAATCGCTAATGCGCTATTACAAATGGTGGTGCATAGGCGCATTGCCACTAGTGAAAACAATACTTCCAATTCAACATCTTTAAGTGGACGCACCTGATGATAGCCACTAACGATTGCTTTTAGTGTATCAATCACATCATATGGCGCTGCCTTCTCCCCCATCAGGGCATAGGCACAGGCAATTGCCAGTTCATTAACTGTTTGGCTATATACCATATCGCCAAAATCAATTAGCCCGCTAATTTTATGGGGATTATTAACATCATCGATAAGCAGGTTGTAGTCGTTTGCATCGTTGTGAATAATGCTTTGCGGTAACTGCGAAATCAGCGGCATAGTTTGGGTTTGATATAACCTAAGGTACTTTTCAACCAATGGCCGCTGAGTGTCATCAAGCAAACCTTTTTTACTCATGCACACGCGATAGCCCTGGGCTAAGTCCCAGTCCAAGTAGCGATAGGCGCCGGCATGTTCAAAATCGCTTAGTGCATTATCAATGTTGCCGACAAATTTTCCTAAATCTGTCCATAACATATCGTTGTGCATCCGTGTGTCGGCTTGAGCATAAAACTGGCCCGGAAGAAATGACAACACGCGTAAGAAAAAGACCAGCCCCCCAGCATCGACTATCTCGACAATAGATTGTCCTTGATTGCTTTTACATACAGCGGGTACCGCGCAGTGCTTGCTCGTTAGGTGCTCCATTGCCGCATTTTGCATTGCAAGCTCAAGCTTTGGCTCAGCAATATTGGCAACCTTAACAATGAATTGCTGTTCGTTATCAACGGTTAGAATAAGGTTTTGATCACAATAACCAGGCAAAGCCTTTAAGCTACCGGCGAGATTGTAATGCTGATTCAGACAGCTCAGAATGTCACTGTCTGTAAATTGCGGAGTCATTTCAACGGTCATGATTACACCTAGCTATAATACTCATCAGATAAAGTTATACCAATTACAAGCTCATCTTGTTGGTATCAATACAAAAATAAAAAGCCTAAGTCCCCACCACAGCAAGCCGGAGAGACTTAGGAAAAAGGTAAAAATTTGCGCTACTTTTCAATAAACAAAGCAGCGCGCGAACTGATCGTTAATCGCTAGCCAATGGCACCAAGGTAAATCCATATTGGTAGCTTTGCGCAGGGATGGTGTACTGCGCATGTACCAAGCGCCCCCAGGATGTATCACCACCTACGCCCATTTGTTTATGATCTAGGTTTAGGGTGGTTAGATCACGCATTGGAACTTCTGCGCCGCGTTTAGTGGTTACAGGCACCAGACCCGATGCTGAGGCTTCACCATCTTTACCCACAATAAAATCAATATCACTTTGCTTATATGGCCAAGCGCTAGCATTTAATGGTTTGTCACCAATTGCTAATAGACCAGCGCCATTTTCATCTTTTAACGCAATCCAACGTACATCCGTTTTATTTGCATTTTCTTGCGGGCGAACATAATGGTGAATTTGATCTTTAACCGCACTCTTGTACAAAGAGATCAGCGCCGAGGTATTACGGTCACTATAATTTTCATGTGGGCCACGGCCAAACCAAGAAAGCTTTTGATATGCTCCTGGCATTGCCAACTGCATTCCCAAACGAGGAAGATTAGGAAGTTTTTGGCCTTTATCAATCTTCAAGTCACTGGTTACATGGATTTGACCATTATGCTTAATTCGATAATCAACTTGGTAGCGACCAGAGAAATCACTGCTTTGATACTTGGTACTAACAAGCATGCCACCTTTAACTGGCTTATGTTGAATCTTAGTTAAGGTTAGCTTGTCGCTGGCGCCTTGCCACATACCTGCCCATTTTTGCATGCCATTGCCCAAATCATTATCGGTAGGCGCACGCCAGAAGTTCGCTTTTAACGGTGAAACTAATAATGCTTTTCCTTGGTGGCTATATTTGGTAAGCCAACCGCTTTTTTTATCAAAAATAGCTGAAGTTTCGCCATTACTAATTTTTAACTGAGCCTCATCTTGAGCAATGACGCTGATCACCAATGCGCTTGCTTCAGTCTTTTTAGAAACGACTTTCACCGGTAATGCAAACTGTTCAACAGCCACTTGGTGCCCTGCATCAAGCAGTCCCTGTGGCGCTTTAAGTACCGCGTTTAGGGTAATGAAATACTCTTTATCGTCATGCGCTGGTAGTTTAGGTAGCGCTAAACTAAATACACTTTTTTCGCTCGCAGCCACATTGGGCATCGCTTGCTGTCCTTGTGCAATGGCTCGACCATCAGCTTCAATTGTCCAATTAATTTGATAAGCCGACAAGTCAACAAAATCATAGCGGTTCTCTACGATAAATTGTCCTTGCGCTAGATCCTGTGCCGAGAAGCGAATCGCCTGATAGACCTTTTTCACTTCATAGGCATGAGGATGTGGCTGACGATTTGGGTCCATTAATCCATTATTTAGGAAGTTACCATCACTAGGTAAGTCAGGATGAAAGTCTTTACCATAAGCCCAGTATTTTACACCTTGCTCGTTTGTGTACTCCAATGATTGGTCCACCCAATCCCAAATAAAGCCGCCTTGTAGCACATCATATTTTTCGATGGCCTGCCAATAGTCTTTCAGGTTACCTACCGAGTTCCCCATTGCATGAGCATATTCAATCATAATGCCCGGGCGCTTTGGCTTAGATTCAGCATATTTAACCAAACGCTCTATTGATGGGTACATTGGCGCAAACACATCGGTATAGTGTTCTTCACCCGCTGGCTCATATTGTACTAATCGACTGTCGTTTTGATCTTTTAGCCATTGATACGTTGCTTCAAATATTTTGCCTTCGCCAGCTTCATTACCTAAAGACCAAATAATAATTGATGGATGATTTTTATCACGCTCATACATTCGTTGAGTGCGGTCTAAATGCGCTGGCAACCAGCTCATTTCATTACCCAGCTGGGTTTTCTTATTTATCGCCAATGGGTGCGATTCGATATTTGCTTCGTCGACCACATACAAGCCATATTTATCTGTCAAATCATACCAATATGGATTATTTGGGTAATGACTTGAGCGCACCGCGTTAATATTAAACTGTTTCATTAGTTTAATATCTTGTTCCATAGACTCTTTGGTAACGACATGTCCGTGAATAGGATCTGTTTCGTGACGGTCAACGCCGCGAATTGTAATAGCCTTACCATTGATGGTTAGCTGACTATTAACGACTTCAATATGTCTAAAGCCAATATCATCGGTAATTGATTGCGTTACTTTACCGTTATTATCTCTTATGGTGATCAATAAGGTGTATAGGTTGGGCGTTTCAGCAGACCATAGTGCCGGTGATTTTACTGGGTTAGCAAAAGTTATTTGCTTCGGCTTATTGCCCGCTAAGGTCAGCTTCTTAGTTACACTTACTACAGCTTGCATATCATTACGGGGGTCTAGCAATTGTACTTCGACGGTTTGCTGCTCGCTACGCTTGCTATGATTCTTAAGGTCGATATCAACCGTTAATGTCCCTTGGCTAAAATCATTGTTGAGTGTTGGCTTAGCATGAAAATCGACAACTTGTTGCTTTGGGCTGGCATAAAGATAAACATCACGCTCAATGCCTGAGATGCGTAACATATCTTGGCTTTCTAAGTAGCTAGCATCACTCCAGCGACGAATTTGAAAGGCTAATAAGTTATCATCTTGATTAAGATATTTGGTGATATCAAATTCAGCAGGCGTTTTAGAGCCCTGGCTAAAGCCAACTTTTTGACCATTTAGCCATACATCAAGCGATGATTTGGCAGCGCCAACATGCAAAAATACCTGCTTACCTTGCCATGAGGCCGGCAGTTTAAAAGGTTTACGGTATGAACCAATGGGATTGTAGTCTTTGGGTGCATCAGGCCATGTGGTAGTAAATGGAAAACGCTCATCCAGATAGATAGGGTAACCGTAACCTTCTGTCTCCCAATTGCCTGGCACTGGAATTTGACCCCAGTGTTGATCGTTAAAACTTATACTTTCAAATCCTTGAGGTTTATCCTTTGGCGAGCGTTGCCAATCAAACTTCCACAATCCATTTAACAATAAAAAATTACTACTATTTTCTTTGATGTTATTAAGTGCAGCGGTTTGGGACTTGAATGGGAATAGCGTGGCATGTGGAGCCAACTTATTAATTGCAAAGACCTGATGGTCTTCCCATGGCTGACGTTCAACAGCATTTGAATGGGAACTAACAGATAACATCGACGCAATAGCTGCGCTGGTAAATAGTATTGATTTTTTCATTAATCTTAACCCTAACTAACAATACTATTTATAATACAATTAAAAGTTGTAAGCGCAAGTTATTTCTAACACGCAAATAAAATGCCTTGCCAATAGCCTGTTAACTCACTACTTCGCAATACAATGTGATATGAGGAACAGAATCAGCACTTAGTTAGAGATTAAGCTAGTGTATTGATGAGGAGTCATTTATCATACAAATAATTAACTAACTAACCAATCTGAGCGTATGGAATCTTCACACCGCAATTTAACCCAACAACTCGTGCATGAGTTAGGTAAAAAAATTATTCAAGGTAAGTATCAAGTTGGCCATAGCCTCCCCTCTGAAGCTGAGCTTTGCGAGCAATTTAACATCAGCCGCACCGCCACACGCGAAGCAGTTAAAATGTTAACGGCCAAGGGGCTAATAAACTCGAGGCCTCGTCAGGGGATTAAAGTACTTGAACCTAAACATTGGAACTTGTTTGATGTTGACGTACTCGATTGGATCCTATTGGGCAAACCAGATCTTTACTTGCTAAGGCACTTTCTTCAATTGCGTCAAGCGATAGAACCAGAAGCGGCTGCATTAGCAGCGCAATATGCAACTGAAGATGAATTAAGCGCAATTGAGAATGCACTAGTTAGAATGAAGCATGCCACCAGTGGCGATGATGATACACATGAAGCGGATATTGAATTCCATCAAAGTGTGTTGGCCGCTAGTAACAACCCATTTTTCATCCAGCTTAAAAACTTCATTACGACCGCGCTCAAGGTCAACATTCGCTTCACCAATAGAATGATTGCGGTGACACAGGAAGAGTATCAAGCCCACGTCGATATTTTTGAACACATTAAGAACAAACGCGACAAGCAGGCCTACGATGCGTCACTTATCACTCAACGAGCCACCTTGGCTATTGTTAACAAACAAATAGCACAGTTAGAGCAAGAAAAAAATGCTTAGAGCAACCGCTAATAATCAGTCATCACTCGTTAGTTAGGTGGCTCACAAAGTGCGCTATCCCCTTCTCGATAGCGCAGAAGCCAGCTCGCCATTATTTCAACATTAAATTAACAAGAGCCACTCTGGCTCACCTACACATTTACCTGCTAAGGTTTATCTAACCTTCAACCTTAAGCCACTCCGCAAACTACAAACATTCTAAAAACACCAAAAAGACACTACATAACAACACCTTGAAACTTACACCTTGAGTCAGGCTGATATTAATAATGCCCCCCTAAAGGTTGACAGAATTCCTGCTATGCAAAATTAAGTTACATATTGCACACGATATATTTTATACAAAATATTTACATTTTTTATACGATCGCATAAACTCCCCAGCGCATTGTATACAATATACCAACAAAGCGGTGCGACTATTCAAATAATTTTGTGGGGAAAACATGAGTAAAGCATCTTTTAAAATGACGGTTATAGCGACATCTCTCGCTGCCGCTATGTCAATGGGCAGCGCGTTTGCTGCAGATAAAATCAATGGTAGTGTTGCTGGCCAAGTGGCTGCGCATAGTGGCCAATCATTAGCCAACGTAGCCGTTGAAATAAAGCACAATAGCAAGGGCCTCGTGCGACGCACCACGACCGATGCCAGCGGTAAGTTCAATCTCAAGTCACTACCAATTGGTCAATACACTATTCGTTTTATTAAAAATGGATATGAGACCATCGAGCAGGCGCAACTGTCAGTATTAGCTGGTAACAAGGCGACTTTTGATATCAATATGAACCTAGCGGGTGTTGAAACAATCTCAGTTACCGGACAAATGATTCAACGCATTGATATGGCAAGCTCTACCTCGTCTTTATCTTTTGATGCCGAGCAATTAGAGGCACTACCGGTTGCTCAAGACTCAACATCTATTGCACTACTCGCTCCGGGGACCTCACTGGCAGCCGATGGCGATGGCGACTACGGTCGCGGCGCGTCTTTTAGTGGTTCATCGGTAGCTGAAAATGGTGTTTTCTTAAACGGTTTGAATATTACTGATATTCGTAAAGGGCTAGGTAATATCGATTTCCCATGGGAGGCCATTGGCCAAACCAGTGTTATATCAGGCGGCGTTGGCGCTGAATACGGTAATTACATTGGCGGTATCACCGACTACGTTTCAAAATCTGGTAGCAATGAGTTCAAGTTTGGCGTAAAAGCCGATGCTAATTTAGGCAATTTTTTAGCAGGCCAGGCACCTACAACCTACCGTTATGATACAGCCCAGCAAAATGAAGATGGTAGTTACGTTAGCGTATTAGATACTAATAACACCGAAGATTACTACAGCAAAAGAAAAATGAACATTTGGGCAAGCGGCGCCCTAATTGAAGACACGTTGTTTTTCTACGCTTTACTAAACCCACAACAAAGCACGAGTCGCTGGGCCGGTAGCAACGATATATCACAAAAACGCTCTGAAGCGGATTATTGGTTTGGTAAAATTGATTGGTATATCAACGATGATCATATATTGGGCTTCACAGGATTAAACAATGAATGGGAATATGAAACGGTCAACGGCGCTTATGAATTTAGCGATGGCGCCGGACAACAAACGGGTGATTTTGGTCTGCCATCAAAAAGCACTTCGGGTGGCTCATTATTTTCGGTCAACTACAGCGGTGTCTTAACCGATGAGTTAACCGTGAGTGCTGTCTATGGTGTAACCAAGCAAGACTCAAATTCCATTAACCCAACGGCAGAGCAAAGCCCGGCTTGGGATGTGCGAACTGGCGAATGGAACAAACATGGTACATGGTCCGGTAAGTATGCCAGCGCGGTTTCAGAAAATGAACGTGAACAATTTCGTGTAGATTTCGACTATGAATTGGGTGATGATCATACATTGCGTTTTGGCTACTCTAGTGAAAAGATTAGTACCTATGATGACTTATCTTATGCCGGTGATGGTGTTTATTACTTCTACTACACTGCAAGTGCATTCACCGAAGGATGGATGAATGAAGGACTAGAAAAACAGGCAGCACGAAATGGCACAGCCTACACGCCAATTAGCTTACCAGCAGGTTCAGAATATGTTGAGAAGTATGTGTACGCTAAAAAAGGTTCTACAGAAAGTAACTACGTATCGCTTTACATCGAAGATAGCTGGACTGTAACAGATCAACTCACACTTAATCTTGGCCTGCGGAACAGCAGCTTTGATGCATACACTGGTACCAACGAAAAGTATGTAGATATGAAAGATCAGTGGGCTCCGCGTTTAGGTGCAACCTACGATCTATTTGGTGATGGTGCTACCAAGTTGTTTGCTAACTACGGTCGCTACTTTATGCCTATCTCGCCAAATACCAGCGCACGTATGGTGTTGCCTGAAAGCAACCTATCTCGTTACGGTACCTTCGATAGTATAAACGAAAATAATCAGGCAACAGGCTTTAGTGAACTGTATGCCGACATCAACAGTGATGGCGAATTGGCCCAGCCAGTATCGACTTATGTTGATAAAGATTTAGAGCCAATGTACAGCGATGAAATAGCCTTTGGTGTTTCCCATGAGCTAAATGACGACTGGGTAGTTGGTGCAAAATTCACCTACCAAAACCTTAAGTCATCAATTGAAGATACCAACCTAGTTTATGCTTTAGTACAAAAATGGGGTAAGGATAATCCAGAAGAAATAGAGAAACTACAACGCTTAGGTCTTAACACAAATGTTAATTGGCTAGCGCTAGTCGTTAATCCTGGTAACGATATTAAGCTTTCTTACGATGTTAACGAAGATGGCAATGTTAGCGATGACGAGTTTGTACAATGGGACGCGGATTACCTTGGCCTGCCTCAGGCACAACGTAAATATCGCTCGTTAGAATTTACCTTGCAAGGTAAGCCAAGCGAAAACTCTTCAATTCAAGCATCATATACTTGGTCGCGTTCTGAAGGTAATACTGAAGGCCTGGTAAGTGGTGTTCATAGTCAGGCCGATCCGGGCTGGTCAGGTTCGTTCGATGCGCCAGAGTTAACCGATAATTCTTATGGTTTAACATCAAACGACATTCCGCATAAGTTTAAAGTGTTTGGGGACTATCAAATTACTGATGATTTAAACCTAGGCTTCTTTGCTAGTGCTCAATCAGGTCGCCCGATTAACAAGCTCGGCTTCCATCCTCAAGGCGTTGGCTCGTGTGCTATTGAACCGGCAGTAACTGATTGTAGCGATATCCGTGGTACAGACTTCTACTATAACGGTGAAGATTCGCCTCGTGGTTCACATGGTCATAATGACTGGATTTATAACTTAGATTTAAGACTAAGCTATAACGTGGATGTAGGCTACGGTGACCTAAAGCTATCGGCAAATATCTACAACGTGTTTGACTCTAACACAGCAACAACATTTAACGATGCAGCTGAATTAGAACAAGGTGTGGATTCACCAAACTACCGTAACCCAACGAGCTTCCAAACGCCGCGTTATGTTAGTTTAACCGCACGCTATGAATTCTAAACTTTCCTAGTATCAATCAGGCTCAACGGCTGCTCTCTCTCAGCCGTTGAGTTTTCTCACACTACAATCGACCTAAATCTCCCCACAAGGGCATAATTATTGCTTGATGTTAATAGATAGATAATATTAAGCTATATAATCTGTGTATTACTTGATAATAGGTGAGTTTAGCGTCAAAAATTTGCCGCCTAGTCTTCGCCGTATTCATATTAACCGTTGATTTAGTAGAGCCAAATGTCAGAGCAAATTGATTTAGAACTAGTCAAAAGTATTGTCCCCTATTTTAACGACAATACCTTTAATGATCGCTTTGAACATATGACGCGTAAACTATCTAAGTCGCGCCGCTTTTTGGTTAAAATGGAAATTAACCGTCTTTATACTGACTGTAATCGTAATATAGATTTGCGTGGACGAGTGGATGCTAACTGTCAAGAATACGAACACCAGGGCTTAGTACATTACCTTGATTCCGTAGCAATTAATGTCTTTGAGGAATCACTCTCTGTCTACAACAAATACACCACAGGGGTGTTTGAAGACGTAACAGACGCACGGAACAGTTATCGCGAGAAGCAACAGCAACAGGATAAAGAACGGCGCGAAGCATTACAAAACCAAGCGAGTCTAAAGAGTAAGAAAGACAAGCAAGAAGTAGAAGAGATCCCCCTCCCTCCTCATCATGCAGAAATAATCAGTCTGACGGACTTTAAACTTCGCAGTGAAGAAAGGGTCAATTTACTTACGCGAATTACGATCCGGTTAGCCAATGGCAAAACAATTCAAGGCCTGACAACTAATTTCTCCATTCATGGTGCAAAGATCAAATTAAGTAATCATTATAATATTGAGATTGAAGACATACTTTACGTCTCCTTTAATGAATTACTAGATCCTGAAACGCAACAACCAGCAAAATTAGATATCGCTTATCAAGTTATCGAGTACCATACAAATGGTGAATCCCATTGGTTTAGCTTAAGACGCCAACATTTAGATAGCCTCATCGATGAAAGGCTTTCAGAATTCATTAAACTGCAACGTAAAAATGTTGCGACCGACGTTGAACACGTCATTGACGCGGTACGTAGTTTAGGGTTCCAGCAGTTGTATCTAAATAGGCTCTCAGGATTACCGATATTTTTCAGTGGCGAAAGTAATAATTATCAAGCGCTATTTTCACTCTGTAACAATACTAATAGAGAGGTCTTAAGCTATTGGCGAAATCAACAAAATCTATTGAAAATAATTGGCCTGTATTCACAAGAGCGTTTGCACTACCTCGCCAGCAAAGAGGGCGCTAATCACGCCACGATTTATTGCTTCACTCATATATCCAAAGGTAAGAAATATTTTTATAGCGCAACCGATTATGAATTAGAACAATCGGGCTTAGCCGACTTATTTTTCCAGTTCGGCGCAAGCAAAGACAGCTGGAAGGTTTATCAATTATATGTCACACCGATTAGTGAGCACCATTGGCAACTTCCTGAGGTGCTCCCTCAGCATCTGGTGCTAAAAGAAGAACTAACATTAGAACAACATAAGCACTTGCTGCAATTACACAATATTTCGTTGATGACTTACTTAATTGAGCTATCAAGCCAGCAAAGTAAAACTTATTATCGGTTAAGACAACCCAGTGACGCGAAACTAAATATGCTGCAACGATTCGGCCATACTGACTTACAGCCGATGGGATTAGATATTGTAGAGACCAACGTTTTCGCTCAGCGCAAAGAGAGCCGGTTTAACTATCAGACTAAGATAATTGTTCACCATAATAAAAAACAATATCACGGGGCAACCGCTGACTTTTCAGTCAACGGGCTACAAGTCAACATGAGACATTCTATAGACTTAAGCAAAGGAGATGTGATTAAGGTAGAGATGCCTCTGCTAGAGAAAGCTTCCGGTAAAAAAGAGTTGTCCCGCCTCGAATACGAAGTGGTACGCTCAACGTTAGACGGCCGCACCTTAAATCTAAAAATCAAACCCAGTAAAGAGTTTGAGCATGGGCCACGATTACTGTATCGCATCATAAAAAAGAACCAACACCGCCTGACAACTCAGATGGCTCCGGCAGCGAATTTTATCAAATCGGTCAATCTGTTTTATTGCCACCATATCGATTGCCTGCCGTTAATTATTTCTAAGCAGGGACATTCCTATAGGATTTCTCACGTGGTTAAGCCGGCGGTAAATAATAGCTTGTTCAACCTATTCCATGTACTTTCGCAAAACGAAAGTCATTGTAATATTGCCGCCTTAGCCCAACAGAATACCTTCAAAGAGATATTTGGCAACAAACTAAAACAGCTATCACTTAGTAGCCTACCAGCAATAAAAGAGGTCTATATACAGCTCATCAATGATCCAGTTGATAACAGCTACCGAACCATCACCAAGTACTTCGAAGAATTTGAGACTATACAAGACCATCAGGATTTTGTGCAAAGTGCTCAGGGCCAAATATTTGCACTGCGTATCGTAATTAGCCGCAGCCAAGAAATAAACTATAAGCAGGTGTCCCGTGAGCTGATATATGCAGCCAAACAGGCGAGCTTCAAAACAAGGCAGCTTCAATCAGAATTAGACTCAGTGGTCGCGATTGCCGAATTAATTGATATTAGTGATGAGATTTCACAGCGCTTTATGCTCTAAAACGAGCCTAAAGTACCAAGTAATGGGACTTACAGCGCAAACCAGCAACATAAAAGCAACAAATATTGCATACTATTTTTCACTCATTTGGCAATTTTTCTCAATATTGAACAGCAAACCAAGAACAAAAAACAACCTACAAGAACCAGGCAAGCTTAAAAAACAAGCAAACAACAACTAAAAAAAGCTCAAAAAAAAATCAAAAAAACCTCTTCCACGAATAAAAAACAAACAAAAAAATAATAAAACAACACCTCACTTTATTCTTTTATAAATTAAAAACAGTCAATTACCATTCTTCTGTAACCTTAAAAAACATCAAAATAACGCGCTATTTACATTTATTCATAACCTGATACTCTCCGCGCCGAGATTAAACACGATCAAAAATTTTGATGATGTTAAATCAATGTTAATATGAAATTGAGAGGAATTATGTTTACAAATAGCAAAACAGCTAACGCAGTACGCTTAGCTCTTGTTGCTGGTGTTGCAACAGCATCACTATCAACTACAGCAGCATTTGCCAACGAAGCAGAAGCTAAAGATGTAGAACGCATTGCCGTAACAGGTTCACGTATCAAGCGTGCCGACATGGAAAATGCAAGCCCAGTAACTGTTATCGATGCATCTGACATCGCGGCAACTGGTGCAACATCTATCGATGCAGTATTGCAAACAATGACTGCCTCAGGCGGTGCGATGACTAACCCTGGTGTTAACAACGGTTCAGGCGGTAACGCTCGTGTTAACCTACGTGGTTTAGGCGCTGAGCGTACACTTGTTCTTGTCAACGGTCGCCGTATGATCGCTTCAGGTACTGGTGCTGCTTCTTCTGTTGATTTAAACACAATTCCTGTCTCTATGATTCAGCGCATTGAAGTACTTAAAGACGGCGCATCTGCTGTTTACGGTACAGACGCTGTAGCTGGCGTTGTTAACGTTATCTTAAAGCGTGATTACGAAGGTTTTGAGCTAAATGTTCAAGCTGGCCAATCAGGTCACGGCGATGCTGACAACCGTAGCATCGATTTCACGATCGGCGCATCAAGCGACAAAGGTAATCTTGTTTTTGGCGTTCAATACACAGACCGTGGCGAAGCTCGCCAAGCTGATCGTGACTTCTCTAATTGTCCAATCTCAGAAACCAAAACTGTTCCACCAACACTATATTGTGGCGGTAGTTCATATTCTGAAGGTGGTCACGTTTGGGGCGACAGCATGTTTGGCTTTAGAGAGCTAGGCAAAGACGAAAAATACGTAGTTGGTGATGCTGGTCATTACGGCGAAATGGTTGCTAAGACCGACGCCGATGGCAACATTGTTTACCAAAAAGACGCTGATGGTAACGATACAACAATTCCAGCGACTAAGTTCAAGTATTTTGACGGCATGAGCGAAGCCGATGTAAGCGGCCGTGGCGGTGAATACCATGACTACGTTAACTCTGGCGCGGATAACGATAAGTACAACTACTCTGCCAGCAGCTACCTGTTCACTCCAATGCAACGTATTAACCTTACTGCATCAGGCACTTACGAGCTAAGCGATGATATGTTGTTCTTTACTGAAGCAACTTACACCAAGCGTTGGTCTTCACAGCAAATGGCTCCACAGCCAATCTGGAATTCAGAAGCATGGGTATATAATCCAATCAGTGGTGGCGGTGTTGACGGCGTTGACGGTTGGATGACCGATGATTTAATGCCTTTCGCTCAAGTTGGTGAAAAGCTAAGTTACGGTCGCCGTATGGTTGACACCGGAACACGTAACTACTCACAAGTGGTTGACACAGTACGTATCGTTATGGGCGTTGAAGGCGAACTAGAAAACGGCTGGATGTGGGATGTTTCTTACAACAA
>CAKZQF010000138.1 GCA_937139475.1 uncultured Gammaproteobacteria bacterium
ATCCATCATTCATCTGCCTTGTCTAAAGCCATTTTAACTCCCGCTGAGTGGGAAATTACTTTATCTGATTGGTATTAGGTGGTGCAGGCTTAGTTATTTTAGGGAAAGTGCCGCGTCGATGTCAGGCAGAGTGGGTGAGAAGGAAGGCAGTCATGCTCCTTCCGCGCTCACCCAAGCTATATCAGCCAATCACCATTTCTTTTTAGGTTGGAACAGCATATCAAGGTCAGTACTTGATTTTTCGTCTTCCTCAGCCTTTTTCCGATCGGCAATCGCTTGTCGGTCCTTATTGAGGATTGCAAGCAATTGATTAGCCTCGGTCAACCGTTCGTTAACAAAGGCATCGCCCTCACTATTGATTGCTTTTAACGTTTTTATTGCCTTTTCTAAATAGGTGCGTGCTGAGCCGGTTTGCTTCGCTTCAAGCGATAACTTCGCGCGTTTGATAATCGAGTTAATGTTAATGCGAATTTGCATTAAATCAGCGCGTTTAATCTCATTAGCGAAGACCTCAGGATTAATGCGGCCTCGCTTATGCTCATTATTGATGATTGCCTTAAGCTTTTTCAATAATTGCACCATTTGCAGTACTTCGCGGTCATCAATAGGTAGGTGAAAACTGTCGAGCCCTTGTGACTTAAATGATTGGCTAATGGACTCTATTAAATTTTTGCGGTCGTCTATCTGTGCTGTGATCTCACGACTGTCATTAATCTGTTGGATTGCTTTGGTGGTTTCAAGAATTCTGTTGTGCAATATAATCATTAACCCTTTAGTAACAGGGATATTGGTGATCTTCGCTAGCGTGTCCTCAGTATCGTCAATGGTTAAGGTGAGCCTGGCTACCTCCTGACGCTTTTCTGATTCAATCTTGCGGTTTTTTTGTTGCATAACGCTTACGGTGATCAGAAGAACGATCAGGATAACGATGCCGGATACAATTAATATGTCCATTTACTACTTTTCCATGGTTGAATTAAGGAAGCTGAAGAACAAATGAACTACCGCCAAGTGGACTCGAATTCGATAAGATTATTTTACCATGCCTGTTGGCATTCTGGTGGGATAATGCGATTAATTTAGCAAATAACAGCCCGATACCAATGCGGCCATAATCAGCCACAAGATTATCTAGTGGGGCATTTGCAGCATCTAACATTCTTTGAGGGTAGCCGTCTGAATCATCGTCGATAATGATGTTTAAAAAGCCATCCTTTACCAAGAAGCTTATTGCAATTTTATCACGACTATAACGAATGGCATTACTGAGAATGTCGTCAAAAAGATAAGAGACAAGATCAAGGTCGAGGCTCCAATAGGTATCTTCCTCAACGTCGATTTTAATATCGATGTTTTTACTTTTTGTATATAGGTCATTTTGGCAGACAACAGACTCAAGCAGATCGGCAATTGATTGCTCACTGATATTGGTGACTAACCGATCGTTGTCTACTTGATAAAGCGCCATTAACTGGGTAAGTCCACCATTTAGCCGCTGCACCTGATAATTCATATCAGCTAACTCATCAACTGAGAGCAATTTTTCATTAGTGCTTTGATTGGCGAGGCTCTGCATAGATTGAAACATAATCGTTAATGAGTTACGCATATCATAGGCAACTGCTGAAAGTACGTTACTATAATCTAATTGGTTCTTTTTAAGTTCATTCATTAATATGTCTTACAAAAAGGGGCCTTAGGCATTATTAAGTATAATAGTAACGTTTGTTTATAGTAAAAATCTAGTATTGTAAGCAATCATCACAACTATTATGAAATTATGCATTGCGATGTGTAAAGTTGATGTGCTATATATTACTACATAGCAAGATATTTCTCGTTCTTATAACAAAACGTACTAACAACATAAACTCCATTTTAGCCATAGGTAAGTCACACATGAAACTTCAGCAACTGCGATATATCGTCGAAGTGAGCAACAATAATCTAAACGTCTCTGCTACGGCAGAAAGCTTGTTTACCTCACAACCTGGGATCAGTAAGCAGGTACGCATGCTTGAAGACGAGTTAGGTATTCAGATATTTGGTCGAAGTGGTAAACACCTGACTCACGTGACAAAACCAGGACAGGAAATCATCAATATTGCTAATGATATTCTGTCTAAGGTTGAAGGGATAAAAGCGGTGGCTTATGAACATACCAAGCCAGATCAAGGCGCATTAAATATAGCAACAACGCATACCCAAGCTCGCTATGCCTTGCCGCAGGTCATTAGCAAGTTTATTAAGCATTACCCGAAAGTTTCATTGCACATGCATCAAGGTACGCCAGCACAAATAAGTGAAATGGCGATAAAAGGGGAGGCGGATTTTGCGATAGCAACTGAGTCGATGCATTATTATGACGATTTGATCATGCTACCTTGTTATCACTGGGGGCGTTCGGTGGTGGTTAATCCGGATCATCCATTGGCCGAAATATCCAAGAACCGACAAATAACCATGGAAGATATTGGTAGTTACCCGTTAGTTACGTACGTGTTTGGCTTCCAGAATAAATCAGATTTAGAAATTGCGTTCAATAAGGCGGGATTGGATCCTAATGTTGTCTTTACGGCGACCAGCGCGGATGTGCTAAAGACTTATGTTCGCTTAGGGCTGGGCGTTGGTGTACTTGCATCGATGGCGATTGATGAGGAAACAGATGATGACTTAGTTGCGATAGATGTGAACCATTTATTTGGTTATGCAACAACTAAGATTGGCTTTAGAAAAGGTACCTTCTTAAGAAGTTATATGTATGACTTTATCGAAGAATTTGCCCCTCACTTAACCAAGAACCTAGTCTCAGAGGCATCGAGCCTTAAAGATCATGAGCAAGTCGAAAAGCTATTTGAAAATATTGAATTACCGATTCGCTAATCGCCAGTGGGCAATGGCATTACCATTGCCCACTGGACAGCTTGTTTAACACTCAACAATATTTACAGCTAAGCCGCCACGTGCGGTTTCTTTGTATTTACTCTTCATGTCATTGCCAGTGTCCCACATCGTCTTGATCACTTTATCTAGGCTTACTTTGTGATGACCATCACCCCGCAAAGCAAGACGAGAGGCGTTAATTGCTTTTACCGCGCCCATCGCATTACGTTCGATACAAGGCACCTGTACCAGGCCACCCACTGGATCACAGGTTAACCCTAGATTGTGCTCCATACCGATCTCGGCAGCGTTTTCAACGTTGCTTGGCGTGCCGCCCATGATTTCAGTTAATGCGGCCGCGGCCATAGAACAGGCTACGCCAACTTCACCCTGGCAACCTACTTCAGCACCAGAAATCGAAGCATTTTTCTTATAAAGTATGCCAATGGCTGCGGCACTTAATAAATAACGCACGGCAATATCGTCAGTGACTGGTTCAATAAACTTATCGTAGTAGCACAAGACAGCAGGAATGATGCCTGCGGCGCCATTGGTCGGAGCGGTAACGACTTGTCCACCTGCGGCATTTTCTTCGTTGACGGCCATTGCAAACAGGTTGACCCAATCGATAGCTGAAAGTGGATCGGCGTTGGTGCCGCCCTCAGCCTTCAATCGTCGGTGCAACGATGGCGCACGGCGGCGCAATTTAAGCCCACCGGGTAATATGCCTTCACGACGGATCCCACGCTCTACACAACGTTGCATCGTGTGCCAAATGGTTAACAGCTGTTGCTCAATTTCCGCCTCGGATGCTAATTGTTTTTCGTTCTCTAACATTAGCGCAGAGACACTTAAGCCATTTTCTGTACACAGTGCTAGCAGCTCTTCAGCACTGTCGAATTTGAATTTGGCAGTATCTTGAGATGGCTGCTGTGATTTTAGCGCTTTTATTTCTTCTTCATCGACAATGAAACCGCCGCCGATAGAGTAGTAAATCTTGCTATAAAGGAGTTCTTCCCCTTTATAGGCTTGTAACTCCATCGCATTTGCATGAGTGGGCAGGCTTTTACGGCGATGAAATACAATGGCGCCTTTACGCGGAAACTGGGTAACGTGCTCGCCCATTAGGCTGATTTGCTGTGTTTTTTCAACCTGCTCTAGAAAGTCATAAACTATTTCAGGGTCAATGGTTTCTGGCTCGTAACCACCTAAGCCTAAAATCACCGCTTTACCGGTGCCATGTCCAATCCCAGTTTGGCCTAATGAACCGTAAAGCTCCGTTTTAACATGACTGACCTTGTCGAGTAAGTCATGCGCTTTTAGGTGCTTAACAAAGCGAACAGCAGCTCGCATTGGGCCAACGGTATGGGAGCTTGAAGGGCCAATACCGATGCTGAACATATCAAATACACTTATCATTTTATTCTCATATTTTTTAAGTAATGCTATAGGGCAATGGTACACTACGAATATAGCTAGCCCAACAAGATTGTATAAAATTCTTGGGGTGTATCAAATTATTAATTTACAATCGAGTTTATCTGTAAAGCGCATGCTAAGCATGTGTTTGAAAAGCGTGAATAAATTGTAAGCAAAGGAGTGGAAATTGGGCCCATTAATGTTAGACATCCAAGGGTTGTCATTGTCTAAAAAAGAGCGCGAGCAACTGTCAAACCCAATGGTGGGGGGGCTCATTCTGTTTAGCCGAAACTTTCATGATATTAAGCAGTTATCAGCTTTAGTAAAGGAAATCCGCGATAGCGCCGGGCATGAGCTAATTATTGCAGTGGACCATGAAGGTGGCCGTGTACAGCGTTTTAAGCAGGGGTTTACCCATATTCCGGCGATGGGAAAAATCCTGCCCTATTGTCATGGAGATATCGCGTTAGCAAAGGAGCATTGTGTCGAGTTAGGTTGGTTAATGGCTAGCGAATTGCTGGCAATGGATATCGACATTAGTTTCGCCCCGGTGTTGGATCTCGACATCTGTTCAAATGTAATCGGAGATCGGTCATTCTCATCGGATCCCGAGATAGTTGAGCAGTTAGCTGCTGGCTTTATCGCAGGGATGCGCGAAGCGGGAATGGCTTGTACTGGTAAGCATTTTCCAGGTCATGGTAGTGTTGAGGCCGACTCTCACATTGCCATACCAATAGACAATCGTGAACAGCAGGCGGTTAACACTATCGATCGTCGTGTTTTTGACTGCTTAATTGGTCAACAAAAGATTGATGCACTGATGCCTGCCCACGTGATTTATCCGGCATTTTGCGATCAGCCGGCAGGCTTTTCCTCGTTCTGGTTACAGCAGATCCTGCGCCAGGAACTCGGCTTTAATGGCGTGATATTTAGTGATGACTTGGGCATGGAAGGAGCCAGCGTCGCCGGTGGTTTTATTGAGCGCACTAAAGCGGCATTATCAGCAGGTTGTGATATGGTGCTGGTATGCAACAACCCAGAAGGAGCGACTCAGGTGCTTGAGTACCTAACTCAAGATGGTGAGAATAATAGCGAAGCCCGATTGCAGTCACAACAACGCCTGCGTGCCATGCTCGCTAAACCACCTGTAGGTGATCAACGCAGTAATATGGCTCGACGCCGAGCAGCAATAACGCTGGCTAAACAAATTAATGACTAGGTAATTTTTCTCAGTGCTTAAAATTGAAAAGAGGAGACAAGCGATTGCTGTCTCCTCTTTTTATTTCCACTAACGCTGCTTTAACCGCTTAGTTAGTGTTATGAGTTAATCTTAGTAACGTCGACATACAATTTAAGCATCTGCCCCGGTTGAATGTATTTTTGGCGCTGTAGTGAATTCCACTTTTTAACGTCACTGATTTTTAGATTAAATTTTTGCGCTATTTTGGCGATTGAATCACCGCGGCGCACTTTGTAACGAATACTTCTGGTAACGTTATTTGAATTTCCGGTGCTATTCTTAGCCGCTAATTTTTGCCAGATCACCAATGATTGGCCTGGCATTAATGGATCTTTAGGTGCCATGCCGTTCCATTTTGCTATGCTGCGATGCGGCACATTATATTTTCGCGCGATATCCCACAAGTTATCTCCAGATTGAACTAGGTGGGTGGTTTTTAAGCCGCTGCGTTTTTTGTTCTTTTTGTTGGCTAAACGTAAATCACTCGATAGCTTGTAATCAGTTAGCTTGGCCGAAGCCACGGGAATTAATAGAAACTTTCCTGCGACAATGGTATTGCCGGATATTTCATTGACCTGACGCACAATATCAATGGTGGTTTTGTGGCGCTTGGCGATAAGGCCGAGACTGTCACCACGGCGTATTTTGTAGCGAACCCAATTTAAGCGGTCCTTTTTGTCTGTGTTCGCAAATGCTTGTTCAAAGGTTGCTACTTGAGCAAGTGGCAAAATCAACTTGTGCTGACCTTGTGGATCGGTAGCCCAACGATTAAATCCTGGGTTCAGCTTGTAAAGCTTTTCAAGCGGCATTTCTGCGAGCTTTGCCGCTAGCGCCAGATCAATCTGGCTTTTAGTATCCACCATGGCAATAACTTGGCGATTGTCGATGTGTGGCCATTGCACATTATGTTTTTTGGGCTCATCGAGTAATGCAGCTAATGCAAGTAATTTAGGTACATAACTGCGGGTTTCAGCTGGTAAATGCAAAGACCAGAAATCGGTTGGTTTACCCGCCTTTCTATTCTTTCGGATAGCGCGGCCAACTCGGCCTTCGCCAGAATTATAGGCGGCTAGGGCATGTAACCAGTCGCCTTTGAAATATTTATGTAGATATTGGAGATAATCAAGTGCTGCATGTGTTGATGCGTAAACATCACGGCGGCCATCGTACCACCAGTTTTGTGCCAAACCAAAACGCTTACCCGTACCAGAGATAATTTGCCACATGCCAGACGCCTGACCATGGGAATAGGCAAAAGGATCAAATGCGCTTTCGACAATAGGTAACAGTGCAATTTCTAACGGCATATCGCGCTTTTCAATTTCTTCAACGATGAAGTGTAGATATGGCTGGGCGCGTTTGGAAACACGTTTTATATAGGATGGATGCTTCTTATACCAGTTTAGTTGCGCAGTAATTTTGGCATTCATTGGATGTTCTAACGCAAACTGCATCGTAATGCGCTGCCAGACATTATCAACCTGCTGCGGCGTTAGTGGTGCTGGTTTGATGACAACAGGCGCTGGTTGCGGCTTAGCCTGCTCTTCGATCACCGATGGAGCGACTACCTCAGTGGACGGCTTAAGCGTTGTTGTATCATTGGTGGTTTGACAGCCAACTAGAGCAAATAAAGCTAATGGAAACAGATAATAATGACGAGAATTTAACAAAAGAAAGACACCTTAAAACCAAAAAACGAGCTATTATAGCGCAAATTCTGATTAGTGCCTAAATTATTACAATTACATTAGACACACTTAAAAATCGTCTTTCCAGCGGCGCAGTGCTGCGAAGTTGTCAATTAAATCATCGGTTATTTCAGCTTGGCTATTGTTTGCGATTGCCGCTTGAATTTGCGCATCCCCTAAACGCAGAAACGGATTGGTTGCGCGCTCAATCTCAATGGTTGTTGGGATTGTTGGTAGGCCCTGTTGACGTAGTGCTTGAGCCTCTGACAGTCTTGCCGCTAGTACATCACAGTTTGGCGACACCGCTTTGGCAAAAGCTAGGTTGGCCAAGGTATATTCGTGGGCACAGTACACTTTGGTTTGAGCAGGTAACGCGGCCAAATCAGCTAGTGATTGTTGAAACATCGTTGGTGTGCCTTCAAACATTCGTCCGCAACCGGCTGAGAATAGGGTATCGCCACAAAACACACTGAATTCACTTTGAAATGCTATATGCCCTAAGGTATGCCCAGGCACCTCAAGCACATTTAGTGGTGTACTAAAGGCCTGCAGCTGAATCGTATCACCCGCGCAAACTGCGTGGGTGACAACATCGTTTGCTTCTTTGATTGGGCCGTATACCGGGACGTTTTTCCCAGCGTAATCGAGTAAGTCTGCAACCCCACCGACGTGATCATTATGATGGTGGGTGATCAATATCGCTTCAAGTTCCAATTCATGTTGCTTAATGAACTCAATAACAGGTGCACTATCGCCGGGGTCGACGACGACGCAGTAATTATTGTTAGCATGACTGATTAGCCAAATGTAATTATCATTAAATGCATTAATTGCCGTGACTTGGTAGGGTTGTATACTCATCGGTGACGCTCTATTAATCGAGAATAATCGTTTTGTGTTGATGGATAACCACTCGTCCCTCTAGGTGCATATGAAGGCCGCGGGCAAGCACCAGCTTTTCAACATCTTTACCTAATCGTACCATGTCTTCAGGTTGCATGCGGTGATTAATTCTAGCAACATCCTGGTCGATGATAGGGCCTTCATCTAAATCTTCTGTAACATAGTGACAAGTCGCACCAATGAGTTTCACGCCACGTTCAAATGCCTGATGATACGGTTTAGCACCGGCGAATGAGGGCAGAAAACTGTGGTGTATATTGATGATTTTTCCAGCATATTTGGCGCAAACTTGTGGCGGCAGAATTTGCATATACCTTGCCAACACAATAGTTTGAGCCTCATACTTATCAATTATTTCGCTTACCGCATTAAAGTGACTTGCTTTATCTTCACCTACAGGCAGGTGGTAAAATGGTATTCCGTACCACTCTACCAGCTCTTTTAAATCAGCATGGTTAGAGATGACGCAGGGAATGTCACAATCTAAATCACCGCTGTGCCAGCGGTTCAAAATATCTGCGACACAGTGGGATTGTTTTGAACACATCAACACCACTCGGTTCTTAACGTGGCTGTCGCTTATGTGCCACTGCATGTCTAAACTCTTGGCAATAGGTGCAAAGGCTTCTTTAAACGTCGTTAAACCAAACGGTAGCGAGCTGGCGGTGATCTCATTACGCATAAAAAACCAATTACTTTGTGTATCAGTGTGGTGATTTGCTTCGAGGATAGAGCCATCATACTGGGCGATAAATTGTGAAACTTTTGCAACGATGCCGCGTTTATCCGGGCATGACATGACTAAACGATATACTTGTTCCATTGATCTACTTTAAAAATTTAATATTAACCTTGACGTTAGCACACTCAACCTCAAAGGGTAATGCTTTGTTCGTCTAAATCATTCCTAAACAAGATAGAGCTCACCATATTTGTGTAATCGCTTATGATTTTGTAAGGTAAGCATAGGTTAAAGATTGAACTATCGGCGATTTAAATCTGTATTGAGTGCTAATGAGTAAAGAAATTAGAGACCAATTACAATTATTTACTGTGGAGAGTCCTTGCATCGGCGTATGCGAGGTTAATAACCGTGGCTATTGTAAAGGGTGTTTTCGCTCCCGCGACGAACGATTTCATTGGCACCAGCTAAGTGACGGCGACAAAAGTAAAGTACTTAAGTTATGCCGTCGTCGTAGCAGGCGAAAAGCTAGCAAAAATAAGGGGATTGAAGCGACTGAACCCCAAAACCTTTCACTGTTCTAGCCTTGGGCGTCGATCGATTGTCCCGTTGTGCCAATGCTTTCATCAGCCATTAAGTAAAGCCAAGGCGCGATAATATCTGCTGGTGATTTTAGTAATGAAGCATCTTCTCCTGGGTAAGCGCGTGCACGCATTTGGGTGCGTGTCGCGCCTGGGTTAATGCTATTGACCCGCACTTTGGTATTTTCTAGCTCATCGCTTAGTGTTTGCATCATTCCTTCGGTAGCGAATTTTGAAATCGCATACGGGCCCCAATAGGCTCTTCCTTTTTTACCAACGCTACTGGATGTAAATACGATTGAGCTTGGTTGTGAGCGTTTGAGTAACGGAAGCAATGCTTTAGTCATTAAGAACGGTGCTTTAACGTTAACTTGCATCACATCATCGAAACTTGATTGCTCGACTTGTTCAAAAGGGGACAAAACGGTTAAAATTCCAGCGTTGTGTAAAACGCCATCTAAACGCTTATACTGAAGTTCAATCGTCTCTGCCATGTCTATGTAATGTTGCTCAGTGGCCCCCTTTAAATCTAGCGGAATGATAGCCGGCTCCGGTAATTGCTGCGCTACAATTTCGTCATAAACCGCTTCTAATTTCGCGACTGTTTTACCAAGTAAAATAACGCTGGCCCCTTGCGCTGCAAAGGATAAGGCCGCCTGGCGACCAATCCCGTCACCGGCTCCTGTGATGAGGATTACTTTGTTATTTAATGCATTATTTTTAATCGAAAAGTCAAACATGTATTGTCCCAGCTGTCGGTTGCTTTAGAGCATTATCTCTAATTCTGTATTAATTTTAAACAAGTGTTTTAAATGCGCGGTTGATTTTGCACCGCATTTTCACCAAAAATGTACGGATTATAAGTAGATTAATGGCTTTCTTTAGGTTAAGTTGAGCGCTATCTGTGATAACAATCCAATATAACTCTCAATAAGTTGCGCTATTCTAGCAAGCTTAGTTAGAGAATTAAAAATAATAACTATAGGAAATGGGGAATTTTATGAAAAAGTTGTTGCTTAGTGTTGCGATCGCCAGTGCACTAGGGCTTGCAGGGTGTGATTCTGAGTCCATTAGTGAGATTAAAGAGAAAGCACAGCAAGAGAATGGGGTGACCCAGCCATTAAGCCGAATTACATTTGACCCGGCAAATGCAGTGGTTAGCGTACCAAATGATTTGCTCTTTAGTGGGACTACTGATGGTACGTTAACCATGCCCGGCGAAAGTGTTGAGCTAGGACAAAGCGTGGACTACACCGATCCACAGACAGCACTAGGCGCACTTGATGGTTGGTCTACTGTTGCACCTTTTGCTATCGATGTAGCGACTACAGAGGGCGTTACGCTGGACACAAGCACTGCGGCCTTACCAGGTGCTGTTAGAATTTTTGAAGCGACACTAGGTGGTGCACTATCACCAGATAGCGAATGTACAGCAAACGGCGATGTGACTGCATGTAAGATTGGTCGTGAGCTAGTATTTGGTACCGACTTTATTACGATGGGTAGTGGCAACTCTATTTTAGTTGTACCGACTGCACCGTTAAAAGCATCACAAGGCTACTTATTGGCGGTTACCAAAGTCGTAAAAGACTCAACGAATACCTCTATCGCACCTTCGAGTACTTATGAATCAGTACGTTTAGATGTTGCATCACAGCCATTGCCACTGCCAAGTCAGCTACAACTGCAAACAATTATTAACTCATATGAAGATAAACTTGAAGAAAGTGGTGTTGATGTCGCAGAGGTTGTTTATTCTGCGGCTTTCACGACGCAATCGACTGACGATGTGTTTAATGCGGCTAAATTAATGATGTTGCCAGCGGCTAACCAACCAGTGCTTGAACCATTTGCCCCGCACCCATATGGCGCGACTGCTGGTGATGTACTTGTCGCTGCCGGAATGGCTGAAGCTGGGTCGATGGCGGCTATGAGCGCGTCACGTGCTAATGTGTTTACGTCGAAATTACATGCACCTTTCTATTTGGAAACTCCAACGGCTGAAAATTGTGTTGTAGACCATCCGTCATTACTAAGCCCGGCAAACTGTCCGAGCTTGTTTAGTAACTTTAAAGCGATGGGCGATAGCCCAGTGACTGTTTTGGGCGCGTTACAAGCAGGACTGCTGCCAATGGCTGAGTTAGTACGTCAATATGACTTGCAGAAGGCTGCATTTGGTCGCGGTGACTTCACTGGTGATCCGGCCCAGCTTGCAGGAATGAATTTTACTTTAGGTGGGCAGCCGCTAGATTCTGCGCGTCATTTAACTAAGTTTAATCCAATCCCAGCTGTAATGAATAACCCAGTCGTAGATACCATTGATGTATTGATTTCAATGCCAAACCTTGCGGTTATTAATGCTGCACGCGCTGCCGCGGACCAAGACCTATTGGAAAAACCCGCTACTGGCTGGCCTGTAATGCTGTTCTCGCATGGTATTACGAGCACGAAGGAAACAATGTTAGCATTTGCTGGTGCAATGGCTGAAGCTGGCGTTGCAGTCGTATCGATTGATCATCTGTTACATGGCAGTCGTGCAGCAGAACTTTCGTTAACAAATGGCTTAGTTTTGCCAATTAGTGCATCTGACGTCGCTGATACACCGGTTGGTCCGATGGCTGGCCAAGCGACCGCTTACTTGAACTTAGCTAGCTTGTTGACTGCACGTGATAATCTTCGCCAATCTGTATTGGACTTCCTTGCATTGCGTCTGTCGCTAAACAAGGCGTATAACGCGCTGCCAATGGTCGCTGATCTTAACCCGTTAGATGTTAGCTACGCCGGACATTCAATGGGTGGTATTACCGGTATAACATTTACTGCAAGCGCTAATACACCGGTGTTGCCGCCAGAAGTAAGTCTGAACCCTTATGAAATACAAGCCTCATCTTTCTTAGCCCCAGGTGGTGGTATCCCTGGTTTGTTGCTTGAATCTCCTGCATTCAGTGGTACTGTTCGTGACGGCCTAATGAGCAGTGGTTCGTTCCAAAGCGCCTTAACGGAGGCAGCGGCTGCTCAAGGTATCTCTGCTGAAGACTTACCTGGTTTTAAAGTCACTCAGCCTGAGGCTTATCAAGCTTTAGAAGATGCTGTATATGCCGGATTCTCGCAAGTTTTCGCTTTTGCAGCGCAAACATTGGTTGATTCAGGTGACCCAGTTAACTATGCGACTGCGCTTGGCCAAAATACTTCGGCAATACATTTAATGGAAGTTGTTGGTAATGACACTAACCTTCCAGATCAAGTTGTGCCAAATAACACTGTTGGCTCGCTCCTTTCTGGTACAGATCCGCTGGTTGGCTTAGCTGGTTTAACTAAGGCGTCAACTACCGCTATGGCTGAGGATGGCGTTAAAGCTGTGGTGAGATTTACCGATGGCCACCATAGTTCAATATTAAGTCCTGACCTAAGACTTGGCGGAACTACTGTTGAAGGCAATATGGCAGTATTAGTTGAAATGCAAACCCAACTTGCAAGTTTTATAGCTTCAAAAGGGCTTGTATTACCTATTGCAAATACTGATGTAGTTGAACAGTAATTGCTCTTAGCTGAGTAGAAAAATGCCGCATTGCGGCATTTTTTTTGCCCGATGCAAACTAAAGATGTATTGACAGTTAGTGTAATAGGCAAGGGTAAGACCAGTTTTTTATGTCTTTTACTAGTCGAGTTATGCTTTAATGTCGCCACACAATAGCAGTTGTCCGTTTATACCATCTAGTTATTTGATTTTATTGTATAAACTAGCTTAGGTGAGATTACATATTCAGCGACTTTGTTCGCTTGGTAATAAAGTGTTTCATAATTCATCTTCTTATCGCCAAAGATGCTGCTATATTTAACCTAATTTAATGATTTAACGCTTACAGGTCCCATTATGAGCTGGATAGAAAAAATAGAAAAAATGTTGCCAACTGGCATCGCAAGTCAACGTCGCCACAATATCCCTGAAGGGGTTTGGAGCCAATGTGGTAAATGTGATCAAATCATTTACCGAGTGGAATTAGAGCGCAGCTTAGAAGTTTGTCCTAAATGTGACCACCATATGCGCATTAGTGCGCGAAAACGCCTGGAAAGCTTCTTAGATGAAGGGTCTACCACCGAGCTAGCATTAGAGCTTGAGCCAAAGGATCTATTGAAATTTAAAGACACTAAAAAATATAAAGACCGCATTAGTTCAGCTCAAAAATCTAGCCAAGAGAAAGATGCGATGGTCGCTATGGAAGGCACTTTAAAAGGTATGCCTGTATCTGCCTGTTCTTTCGAATTTGGATTTATGGGTGGTTCAATGGCGTCAGTGGTTGGCGCACGCTTCGTAGCTGCTGCACAAGTGTCACTTGATAAAAATATTCCATTAGTTTGTTTCTCTGCTAGTGGTGGTGCCCGTATGCAGGAAGCATTAATGTCGTTAATGCAAATGGCAAAGACAAGCGCTATTTTACATAAGCTCAGTGAGCGTGGTATTCCGTACATTTCAGTGCTTACCGATCCTACGATGGGTGGTGTATCTGCGAGTCTTGCAATGCTTGGTGATATTAATATCGCAGAGCCAAAAGCGTTGATCGGGTTTGCTGGTCCTCGTGTTATCGAGCAAACAGTTCGAGAAACACTGCCAGAGGGTTTCCAACGCAGTGAATTTTTGCTTGAGAAGGGCGCAATTGATATGATTGTCGACAGACGAGAAATGCGAAACACAATCGCTCGAAAACTCGCCAAGATGACTAATCAACCGGCAATCGCACAAGAAGTTAGCTAATTGTCGAGGTTAGTTCTGGGCGAGCCTAGCCTGTAGGACTAATTATGAAAAAAGCTTCACCAGATAGCCAGTCGCTTAACGACTGGCTATCTTATTTAGAATCCATTCATCCAAGCGAAATAGAACTTGGTTTAACCCGCGTACAAAAAGTGGCAAAAGATCTCGGGTTACTAGAAGACCTTGGTCATGTCATTCTTGTAGGTGGCACTAATGGTAAAGGCTCAACTTGTGCTTATATAGAGCAGCTTTTACTTGCCGCTAAACAGACAACTGGTGTCTTTAGTTCCCCCCATTTAATTACTTATAATGAACGTGTCCGCATTAATGGGGAGCAATTACCTGATGCTGCGCATGTTGACGCGCTGGCGTTTATTGAAGAAGGGCGCCGCGATACTACGCTGACATATTTTGAGTTTAATACGCTGGCGGCGCTTTATTTAATGAAACAGGCGCAGGTTGATTTTTTTATTCTGGAAGTAGGCTTAGGTGGCCGTCTAGACTCCACCAACATCGTTGATGCTGATATGGCAATAATCACCAGTATCGGCCTAGACCATCAATCCTGGCTCGGTGACACACGAGAGGCTGTCGCTTTTGAAAAATCTGGCATATTTAGGGCCCAACAGCGCGTAATTTGTGGTGAGCCAGAACCACCTCAAACCTTAATAGAGCGCGCAACAGAGCTCTCATGTAATATCAGTTACAAAGGCACTGATTTCAGCTTTAGCCTTAATGACGGTGCTAATTGGCTATTTAATGGCTCACAAGTTATTGACGATTTGCCCAACACAAGGTTACCTATGACCAATGCCGCGACGGCTTTGGCTGCATTTTCGCAATTAGCCATTGATTGTAAATTAACCCTAGGGGTAGACAAAATACGACAGGTTATTGCGGATACTTGTTTACCGGGTAGATTACAAACTATCAGTGATGCGCCGCAAATAGTGCTCGATGTGGCTCATAACCCCCAAGCTGGGGAATATTTAGCGCAATGGTTAGCCCACCACCCAGCAAAAAAGGTCCATTGTGTGTGTGCAATGCTCGGGGATAAAGACAGTCGAGCGACCCTAGCGGTGGTAGCGCCCCATATAGACTTATGGTATTTGGCTTCATTACAATGCCCTAGGGGAGCATCGGCAGAGGAGCTTGCCAAGCATGTCGCCAAAGAGAAATCTGTAGGAACCTATAGCCAGGTCACCGATGCATTAGCGGCGGCTACTGAGCAAGCAAACAGCGATGACTTGATTTTAGTTTTTGGTTCATTTTTTACGGTGAGTGCAGTACTTAGCCCCACTGCGAGCATAGAGTAACATATTGTAATAGGTAGTAATGTTTTACCTATTACACTATAGTGGCATTAGCAAATTAGTAACGATCAAAGGAAGTGTTTTGACAGATCAAATCAAAAACCGCGTAGTTGGTACAGTAGTGCTATTTACGTTGGCTATTATATTTTTGCCGGATATTTTTGATGGTAAAAAGAATGAGCTTAAAGAAGAGTTTGCGGTGATCCCTGCAAAACCTGTTATCAAGCATGCGCCACAAGAACTCAAAAGCGCGAAACCTCCTGTGGCAACCGCTGACAACGAGCCTATGCCTTCACCAATGCCGTCTTTAAATGAAAGCAACGCAGCACAATTGCCGACTAAAAATGGCTCAGAGCAAGCTAAAACGACGCCGTTGCCACAAAAGAGCCAAGTTGAAGCGAAACCGTTTAAAGACAGTGGTTGGGTTATTCAAATGGGTATTTTCAAGCAAGCGTCAAGTGTTAAACCCTATTTGGCGGAGCTTAGAGCAAAGGGCTTTAATGCCTTTAGCGTACCTAACGCGCCGCGCAGTGGCGAGGCAACCACGGTTTACATTGGGCCTGATTTAAATAAAGCCAATTTGGTTAAGTTGCAACCTCGGCTAAAAGCACTATTTAAGGAATCTGGATACATTAAAAAGTTTAATCCAACCTCAGAGTATAGTAACTAATTTTAGGCTATTTAAATAATTAAATTATACATTTTATCAAAGAGTTAGCTCGTGATTTTTGGTGTGTTTAGCTCTTGGCGAAGATGCTGTCGTGGTATTATGTTTGTTCAATTAAACTTTTTGCTGCAAGTTCTACTAGGAATTTTCAAAAAACTTGGTAAAATTCGCGCAAATTTGCAAAGGAAGTCACATTTATGACAATGATTTGGATTGATTATGCGATATTGATCATCATTGGGCTATCAACATTGATTAGTCTTGTCAGAGGATTTGTAAAGGAAGCATTATCGTTGGTTGTGTGGGTTGCGGCATTTTTTATTGCTAGCACCTTTTACGCTGACCTTGCAGTGTTTTTTACTCAAATTGATGACGAGATGGTAAGAAATGGGGTTGCCGTTGTGGCGTTGTTCATTGCCTGTCTTATTCTAGGGGCCGTGATAAATTATATCATTGGCGAGTTGGTAAGTAAGACAGGGTTAAGTGGAACGGATCGGGTGTTAGGGCTATGCTTTGGTGCACTTCGCGGTGTATTGATAGTAGCAGCATTACTTTTTGCCATTGATTCATTCACGACACTTTCAAGTTCAACTTGGTGGGCGCAATCGGTATTGATTCCGGAGTTTGGCGCCGTTGTTGAATGGTTCTTTGAATACCTGAAGCAAAGTTCGAGTTTCTTACCAAAACAAGTCTAATTTACTCAACCTTAGGTTGAGAGAGGAATATATATGTGTGGTGTAGCTGGCATTGTGGCCTACTCAAATGTTAATCAATCGTTGTATGACGCGCTTACTGTTTTACAGCATCGAGGCCAGGACGCCGCCGGTATTTGTACTGTCGACAATGGAAACTTTCGGTTACGTAAAGCTAACGGATTAGTGCGTGATTGTTTTGAAAGCAAGCACATGCAACGTTTGCAGGGCAGCGTGGGTATCGGACATGTACGTTACCCTACAGCCGGCACGTCTACCTCGGCTGAGGCTCAACCATTTTATGTAAATTCGCCATTTGGAATTAGCCTAGCTCATAACGGCAACTTAACTAATTCAAAAGAGCTTAAAGACCATCTTTTTAAAGTCGCTAGACGCCATATTAACACCAATTCTGATTCAGAAATTTTGTTGAATGTGTTGGCTCATGAATTGTGTGTAACCAGTGATATGACGCTGTCACCATCACAGGTCTTTGGTGCTGTAGAACGCACGATGGGATTAGTACAAGGCGCTTATGCCTCAGTCGCTTTGGTGATCGGCCATGGCATGATCGCATTTAGAGACCCTTATGGCATCCGACCGCTAGTTCTTGGTCAGCGCGAAGAAAACGGCCGTGTTGAATATATGGTTGCTTCAGAAAATGTTGCATTAGATGCGGTTGGCTTTACATTTTTGCGTGATGTTGCGCCGGGTGAAGCGGTCTACGTCGATGAACAAGGTCACTTGCATACGCAGCAATGTGCTAAAAACCCGACCTATGCACCATGTATCTTCGAATACGTTTATTTTGCTCGCCCAGATTCATTTATTGATGAAATTTCTGTTTACCAAGCGCGCTTAAACATGGGCAAGAAGCTAGGTCAAAAAATTGCAAAGCAATGGCAGGATCTAGACATCGACGTGGTTATCCCAATTCCTGAAACATCATGTGATATCGCATTAGAAATCGCTGGCGAATTGAACCTACCATATCGCCAAGGTTTTGTTAAAAATCGCTACATTGGCCGTACCTTCATTATGCCAGGCCAAACAATGCGTCGTAAATCCGTACGACGTAAGCTCAACGCAATTACGAGTGAGTTCAAGGGCAAAAACGTGTTACTGGTTGACGATTCAATTGTGCGCGGTACAACCTCTGAGCAAATTATCGATATGGCAAGAGAGTCAGGTGCAGCGAAAGTTTATTTTGCATCGGCGGCTCCGGAAATTCGATTCCCTAATGTATATGGTATCGATATGCCAAGTGTCACTGAGCTTATTGCCCATGGACGTGAGGTGGAAGAGGTGGCTAAGCTTATCGGCGCAGACGAACTTATTTTCCAAGACATCGATGATTTGATTGCTGCGGTTGGCGAAGGTAATCCAAAAATCAAACAGTTTGAGACGTCAGTATTTAATGGCACTTATGTGACCGGTGATATTAGCCAAGATTATCTTGATGAAGTTACTGGCTTGCGCAACGACTCTGCCAAAGGCAAAGCCGAAAGCGCCGCTGAAATATCAAATATTGATTTGCACAACGAAGCAAATTAATCGGGCTCAATAAAAAGAGGCGATATCATGTAGATGATATCGCCTCTTTTTTTGTTCTAAATTTTCCCGGGAGAAACAGGGTAGTTAGGTCTTTCCTAAATTAGCACGCCGCAAGCTGAATACCTTGAGCTCGCCTGAACGGAAACAAACTAGTCACAACGGCTAAATGCTCCATTGGATATCTTGGTCGATACGCTGGGAAATGGCGTTCAAGTCGTGTCCTTTGGGGCCTACGATGACAAGATAATTATTGGCGACTTTTTTGATTGTTCCCTGATAACGTTCATCTTGGAAAACACTCTCTATCTGGCTAAACTCGTAATGATCAGGGACTAGGTAGACGTTAATTCTTGCCTGATTGTCTTGATATACCAAGTGGGCACTGCTAACGCCCTCGAAGTCACAGTCTTTATTCCAAATGAGATTATCGCTCTGACGAATGCTGGCGCCATAAGCGGCTAACTGGAAGTTGACTTGGCGTACTGAGGGGTGGATGTTGGTGACGCCCGCATAACTGTGTCCGTGCGCGGTATGATTAAGGGCGTGGCTTGCCAATTGATGGTTATAACTTGTGTTGTCCAGGTCTATATACTTAAGACTCAGCACACATAATACCAGTGATGCGGCTACGGCGAGGTAATTAAACGCTGACCATCGTTTGGCGGGCTCGCTATTAACTATTTCATTTACTGCATTTACGTGAGCACTACTCGGTTCTGGTGCTGTGTTAAAGAAATCGAGTAGGCTATCATCTTGCTGTATTTGTGATTGCTGGAGTTCTTGCAATGCCGGATCATTCGCTAGCGCCGCGAGAAACTCCGGACACTGACTGTGTGGGTCGCTAATTGCTTGTTGGTAAAAATCTGTTTTCATGTCAATAACCTAAATTTTGGCCTTAATGCATACTACGCTGAGCAGGCTATTTACGATTTAAGGTGCTTTCTCTTCACTCATTAGTGACGCTAGCTGCTTTTTGGCTCTAAATAACCGGGTCATCACCGTGTTTTTATTGAGACCTAGCTGCTGTGCGATTTCTTCACCACTAAACCCCATAACAACCTGGAGCATTAAAGGCTCTTTATATTCGTCGCTCAGCATGGTCAGCGCTTGTGCCAACACTTTATTCTCTATGCCTACCTCGATATTGGCTTTATCATCAGCAACGACGCAATCATCAATATCGACGATGGATAATTGCTTGCGCTCAAAGCGCCTTGCATTCTCTCGGCGTAAGATGGTGATGAGCCAAGACTTCGCTGCATTTATATCTACTAATTGGTCCAGTGCTCGCCACGCTCTTAAAAACGTTTCCTGTACAAGGTCTTCGGTGACCTGCTTATCATGGGTCAACCAATAGGCATAACGAAAAAGGTCGCCATGGTACAAACTGACCAGCTGTTCGTACTTTTTTCGTTTTATACTCTCTTTTTTCAAGACCGTTATCCCTTACAAAAAATTTCAAGAACTATCAGAAATAATGACTGCACTTCAATTCTTGGGATACAAACCAGATAGTGGGGCAGTGTTCTTTTCTTGGCGCATTTTACAAAAGGCTGAAAAACGCTTCGTAAACATCGCAAAATCTACATCCACTTTGGCGTTACCAAATTGCTGCTTAGCTAATGCTTGGTAAGCGCTGGCCAATGCTGAATCAACAGATTCCAACTGACTGATGTCAATTCGGTGATATTTTGCTAACCACATTGGCATTAGCTTCAAAATAACATTGCTGTCCTCTTGCCTCAACGCTTTTTCCAACTGAAGCTGTAAGGAAGGAGGGCGCTGTGGCTCAGCGGGAGCTGCACGTGCTGGGCCACGACGTTGTTTAATAATGATAGCCATACAAACGAATAAAAGCAGACTAAGTACTGCGCAGCCTAGTTGCCACCACACTAGTGCTCCAGCCTCATTAGTTTTTCCTACCAACGGTTGGTCGGCTACTACGGTATCCTGAGCCTTCTCTAAAGGCGCTGCCGCAGGGGCGGCAATTGGCGCTGCATTTGATTGCTTCCCCGCTATCACTGAAATAGTTTTGGCAGGAATGCTAGCCCAGGCAATTTGCTGGGTGCTGGAATTAAACCAAGCAAGTTTCACCTCAGGAATAATAAACTGACCTGGCTGGCTGGGGAGCACCGCGAACTTTTGTACAGCTTGTGCTATTAATGTTGTATCGTTCAAACCTTGCTGCGATGTGCGTTTATCGGGATAGGTGTTAAAGCTTGGACCGAAATCTGGTGTTAGCTCTGGCAGTTGCTCTACGATGGTATCTGCAGCGGTCAAAGTGATGGTGCGCGTGATTGGTTCGCCTACGATATACTGATCTTTCTCGCTCCATTTATCTTCCAGTGCTACATGGGCAGACACTAACCATTGTCCCGGAAAGTTTGCTGGAATAGGTGCAACAGTGAAGGGCTTACTGTCGGCGATAATCGTTACTGGTTTAGAGCGGCCGTTGTTAAAAAAAGAGGTACGCTGTGACAAGCTAATATCCCCTCTAAAGACACTACCCGTTAGCTCGAAATCTCCTGCCTGGGTTGGGCGAATACTATAATTGCGGGTGATCACTCGATAACGGCGCCCATCAAGTATTTCACTGCTATCGCTGTCTTCACCTAATGGCGTAATTTCTGCGCCTTGTAATGAGGGAGCCTGGAGCTGCGCACGTTGTAGTGATGTGCCAATATAGAGCTTCACCTGGTAAAGAAGCTGTTGACCAACAAAGGCTTGGTCATGCTCAAAGGTAGTGACTAGCCTTACATCCTCATTTGCACCTTGTTTAGTGCCGGCCGTTGGTTGCTTAATGACTTTGATTTCGATGGGCTGACTTTTAGTTCCGTTAACTTCAAAAGCGGGAATAGTATAGGTGCCCGCGTTGGTTTGATGTAGTGTAATATTCCAAGTCGTTTGTTGACTAATCTCGCCATTTACAATGCGGGTGTTACTGCCCACTGAGGTGGAACCGACAACAAATTCTTTGAGCAGGGCGCTATGGTCTAGGTTGTTAGCGCTTGTTTTAAAATCTGCAGTGACCGTTAATGTAAAGGTCTCTCCCACCATGATTGGGTTGCGGTCTACGCTTACACTGAGTGTCGTCGCATTGATGATTGGAGCTAGCACCAACATAGATGCAAGCAAACAAAGCCTTAAGATCATATTACCCATTACCAATTTTTATGTTCCTTATTTGACGTGCGTTGCCGTTGACGCTTGCGCGCTTCAACGGCCATTTTGTTTTTTAGCAGCAATGATGGATCGTCATTCACTTTTTTGACCAGCTGGTTTAAATGAGCGAGCTCTTCTTTGCTAAGATTGTCTTTATTAAAGGTCTCGTTGAGCTGGGCCGCTTTTTGTTGCTGTTGTTGCTGCTGCTTTTGTGCCTCTTGTTGCTCTTCTGGCGTTAGCGGTTTCTCTTGGTTACCATCCTCTTGCTGTTTTCCTTGTTGGCCTTGAGACTGCTTGCCATCTTCTTGCTGTTGTTCGCTAGATTGACCTGGTTGACTTTGCTCTGACTTATTATTAGCCGACTGGTTTTCTTGGCCTTGCTGGTCTTGCTGTTGTCCCTGCTGGTCAGATTGTTGCTCTTGGTTACTATCTTGCTGCTGATCTTTGTTTTGCTGATCAGACTCGCTATTCTCGCCTTGTTGTTGCTTTTGCTGCTGCTTTTGCTGATCTAGCAATTGCTGGGCAATGGTGAGATTCTGCTCGATTGCAGATTTTTCCTTTGCAGAAACTAGTGCCTTCTCATAACGGCGAATAGCCTCCTCATATTGAGCTAATTGTACGAGGGCGTTACCTTGATTAAACAGTGCGTCACTATCATCACTTTGCTCGAAACTGGCTAAGGCATCTTGGTATTGTCCGGCCTGATACTGACTAGCGCCTCGCCATTTGGGTTCGTCAAATTTAGCTAATGCCTGCTGGTGATCACCACTTTGGTACGAACGGTATCCTTGCTGATCGCCGGTGCGCCACAGGTCTGTCCACCATGAACCAGGCTTTGTCGACGTGTCGCTCGTCTCAGAGGATTTGGGTTCTTGCGCTGCTAACGGTGGTGGCATGAACGTGCCAACGACCAGCATACTAGCCAAAATAGTCGTTAACACTCCTTTGCGACAACTCAAAGCAATAAATGGCAGTAGCACTAAGACAAGTAAGGGACCTACTTCTTGCCAACGGTCACCAAATTGATTTTCAACCGCTTTGGCTTCTCCGTCGGCTGTAAGCTTAGGCAGCAATGTTGCGATATCACTTTGATCATTACTTATTTGCGCGAAACGTCCATCCAATGTGCTGGCTAAGCTTGCCATCGTAGTCAACGGCAATTGAGGAATAACGATGTTGCCGCCATCGTCCTTAAGTAATTGCTCGTTTGGCAATTTTATCGGTGCTCCTTTGCCCGTACCAATGGCCATGATGTTTAGTTCTACGTCGCTATTTTTCAATAACGTGGTGATACTGCGGCTTTGGCTCGGTGCGATATCGTCGGCTAATAAATATATTTGTCCTGCTTTATATTGGCTTTGAGCTAGCAACTCGAGCGCTTTCTCTATCGCAAGGTCTGGCCTTGAACCAAATGCTGGCATGATGCTAGGATTTAGCGAGGGCAATAGGTTTAGTAAATTCGCTATATCACTGGTCATCGGGCTTATCACAAATGCGTCACCGGCAAATGCAATTAGCCCTGTTTCTCCCTCGCCAAGTTGCTTAAGCAAATCAGTGAGTTTATATTTCGCGCGTGTTAGTCGATTAGGCGACATGTCCGTTGCATACATCGACAATGACATATCGACAATGATGATATTAGCTTGTTTGATTTTGAAAAGCGGCTGCTCTATTTTCTGCCAAGTTGGGCCAGCCAAAGCGATGATCCCAAACAACCAAGCCAACAGGAGTAATAAGGGAGTTCGTGTTTTTTGCTTTATGCTTCCCTGTTCAATTAAGACGGCAGAAAGGTGGGCAGGGAGGTAGCGATTCCATTGCCCTTGTTGGTTCTGATAGCGATACAGCAGAAAGGCGATGATTAATGCAGGCAATAACGAGATAAACCAAAGTGGCCGAAGGAAGTGAAACTGTTCGATGAATAATTCCATTAGCGGCGCCCCTGAATCAATTTAACGCTAAGTGTGACAAAATTTAGTAATAGTGCCAATGCAAGTGGCCAGTAAAATAATGCCGTTTGCGGTCGCATTGTTTCTACGTTGGATTCAATTTGTTCCAATTCATCTAAGGTCTGATAAATTTCACTTAGCTGAGCGGTATCTGTCGCTTTGAAAAACTGGCCATTGGTGGCTTCTGCGATGTGGGTTAGTGAAGCCTCATCAACACCAGAAGCGCGTTGAAAAAAGCCAACTTGGCGACCTTGTTCAGAGCCGACACCGATGGTGTAAATTGTAATGTCTTTGGCAATGGCCAACTCAAGTGCCTGGGTTGGTGATAGGTTACCAGCGGTATTCTCGCCATCGGTTAGCAAAACCAATACGCGATTGCTTTCTGGCTTATTATCAAACCGTTTCACCGCCAGACCAATGGCATCACCGATGGCGGTACGTTTACCCACTAAGCCCAGAAAGGATTCATCTAATAACGTTTGCACAGTAGTTAAATCAAACGTTAACGGCGCTTGTACATAGGCATTGTCGGCAAACAAAATAAGTCCGATTCGATCGCCTTTTCGCTTATCTATAAATTCTTTTAGCACAGATTTGACCATGGTTAACCGATCTACCCAGCGACCATTAACCCGCATGTCCTCTTCTTGCATTGAGGCAGAAAGATCAACAGCTAGGATTAGTTCGCGAGCTTCGGTAGGCGCAACAATGGGATCCCCAATCCACTGTGGACGCGCTGCTGCCGTAATGAGCAATAGCCATAATAAGCCAAATAAGACTAAGGGGCGTTTTACGGTACGCTGGATTGATCGCTCACCATCACCAAACATCTGGTTATTTGCAACCTTCAGCGCGGCCAATTGTCTTGGCTTGGCACCGGGCAATAAGAAATAGCTAAGCAGAGGCAGTGGCAGCAGCAGAAAAACCCATGCCCACAGAAATTCAAGCATGGCCAATATCCTTAATATTTTTCTTGGTTAATGCATTGAGCCAATTGCTTGCTAGCGTCGCAAATTGCTCAAGGTCCTGGGCTGTTTCTTCACGATAAAGATTATTAATAGTCTGTTGAAGCATTTTACTATCGCTGGGGTTTGCACGGGACAGAAATTCTACCCAAGCCTCGCCGTGCATCGATGAGATAGTAGGGCAAGGAAAATAGTGCAGTGCAACTTGCTTTATTAGCCCGTTAATTTCTCTTGTACTACTGCAATGCGCTAGGGTGTTGAGCGCAAGCCGTTTAATCGCCCAAAAGCGTCGAAAAGCTACAAACTTGGCTACTGATACCGTAACTAAGATGACAGCTAGCACAATTAAAAGCCACCAACCGTAAGCCAATGGCCAAACACCAGGCGCTAGAGGTTGGGCGATTGGGGCAAGCTGCTCAAGCAATGGATTAGACATTTTGACCTTGTAACTGATGTAAATTAGATTGTTTAAGTTGCTCGAGTAACGGCAAATGACTGGAAAAATGCATTGCTCTGATATTTAGCTTCCTTAAAATTGTTAATGTGTTGGCCTGATGTTGTTCAAAGTTATTGGCGTATTGCTTGCGGCGTGCTTGGTTTACCACAAATTGGCTACGTTGCAGTCCATCGGTGACCGCTACTTCACCGCTGAGCTGACTCGGCAATTGTTGCTCCAATGGATCGTGCATTTGACAGCCAATAATTTCATTGTGGCGAGAAAGTAGTTGCAATTGCTTAATGGATTTATCGCTCATTTGGCTAAAATCCGATAAGACAAAGACTAAACTGCCGGGCTTGACTACTCGGCGCAAACGTAGACAGCTTTGTTCAAACGTGTTTTGACTTGTTTGAATGTTCTGCTTAAATTGTTGCAGCCCTTGCTGATGTAGCTTTGTTAGATATTCAACGATGGCAAGCGCGCCATGATGTCGATTGCGTGGTTTCAATTCCCGATGGGCGACATCATTAAAAATTAAGGCGCCAACACGATCACCATTGGCAATTGCTGACCATGCCAAAAGGGATGCCAGATGACAAGTTTGAACCGATTTAAGCAGCAGCTGCGATCCAAAATACTGTCGATGGTTTAGGTCAACCAACAAAATAACTGGTCGTTCGCGCTCTTCTCGATAAATCTTGGTATGAGTTTTACCGGTTCTCGCTGTTACGCGCCAATCTATCGCACGAATATCATCACCAATTTGATAATGGCGTGCTTCATCAAACTCCATCCCTCTGCCTTTGGTTTTAGCTACCAGCGTACCAGCCATATGTGACTTGATTTGGCTATTACTGGATAGGTCAATGAGCGCACTGCGTCCCCGATATTCCAATAGTTCTTTGATGGAGACATCAACGCCATTTGCAAAAGGAGGTAGGTTTAAGGCCATTTTAAGGTACCGGTACTACTTCTAAAATTTTACTAACAACACTTGACGGGGTAATTCCCTCGGACTCAGCTTCATAACTTAACAACAGGCGATGACGCAGCACATTGGGAGCCACCGCTATGATATCCTCTGGGCTGACAAAGTCGCGGTTATGGAGCCACGCTCGTGCGCGGGCACAGCGCTCTAGTGCGATGGTAGCGCGTGGGCTTGCGCCGAAGGTTAGCCACGTTGCTAGCGCATCATCGTATTGCTGTGGTTGGCGTGTCGCGATAATCAGCTGCACAATATATTCTTCTAGCGCGGGCGCCAGATAAATCGCTAGACATTCTTGACGGGCTTGCTTGATTTCATCTTGAATTAAAGACGGTGCAGTGACCGTGGACTGGGCTAGTGCTTCATTGCGATTAAGCGCGAGTATTTCCCGTTCCACCTCGGCACTTGGATAGTCGATACTGACGTGCATTAAAAAACGGTCTAGTTGTGCTTCAGGTAACGGGTAGGTACCTTCTTGTTCAATCGGATTTTGGGTCGCCATTACTAAGAAAAGTTCAGGTAACTGATAGGTCGTACTACCAACAGTGATCTGGCGTTCAGCCATCGCTTCTAATAAGGCAGACTGTACTTTAGCTGGCGCACGGTTAATTTCATCAGCCAGAATTAAGTTATGAAACAGTGGGCCCTGCTGAAACTCAAATTCATGGGTTTCTGGGCGATAGATATCAGTTCCCGTTAAATCTGCAGGTAATAGATCGGGGGTAAACTGAACCCGATGAAAATCACCATCGATACCATCAGATAAGGCTTTAATCGCTCTGGTTTTGGCAAGTCCTGGTGGTCCCTCAACAAGAATGTGGCCATCAGCCAGTAGGCTTACAAGCATCGACTGGGTCAGTTCATGTTGCCCAAGAATTTGACTATCCAGGTAGTCTTTTAATTGATTGAATTTTTCTATTGCACTCATGATTAACTTATCCAGCGTATAACAATATGATGATTATCAAAATAATGCGCTTATATTTACCCAAAATTATTGTCTAGTCTAGAGCATAAACGTCTTAATTACGCTTTATTGCTGCCTTTTTGTGCAAATAGTGCAGATATATTGTTACAGAAAATAAACGAATTACTTGATGAGGTCGGACCTGTGGGCTATGATTGGCGGTTGCAATAACAGTATATGCATAAATTTTAGATGCTTAGACAATAATAGGGTTATGAAAAATGAGTAAATCCATCCAAGATCTCACCAGTAAAGGTGGTCACCGAATTGCGATAATTGATGGCCTGCGTACGCCATTCGCCAAGCAAGCGACGGCTTACCATGGGGTTCCTGCACTTGATTTAGGTAAAACCGTAGTCAATGAATTACTGACTCGCAGTGAGCTCGACCCTGCATTGGTAGATTTACTTGTTTATGGTCAAGTGGTACAGATGCCAAAGGCACCAAACATCGCCCGAGAGATAGTACTTGGTACTGGAATGAATGTTTCGACTGACGCCTATAGTGTATCGCGTGCCTGTGCCACGAGTTTTCAGTCAACGGTGAATGTCGCTGAATCGATTTTATCAGGGACTAGCGAAATAGGGATCGCCGGTGGTGCAGATAGCTCTTCAGTACTGCCAATTGGTGTTTCCACCAAGCTTGCCAGAGCCTTAGTTGATTTAAACAAAGCACGCACACTAGGCCAGCGACTAAATATCTTTAAGCAATTACGATTAAAAGATTTGTTGCCAGTGCCGCCTGCTGTGGCAGAGTATTCAACAGGCCTTTCAATGGGACAAACTGCCGAGCAGATGGCAAAGACTCATAATATTAGCCGTGCCGATCAAGATGCATTAGCTCATCGTTCACATACCCTGGCAACACAATGTTGGAAAGATGGTTTGCTAAACCAAGAGGTGATGAGTGCACATGTAGAACCATATAAGGCATTTATCGAGCAGGACAACACGATACGTACCAACTCAGAGCTAAGCGGCTACGCCAAACTAAGACCTGTATTTGATAAGAAGCATGGTAGTGTAACCGCAGCAAACTCCACAGCGTTAACCGATGGTGCTTCTGCAATAATCATGATGCGTGAAGATAAAGCAAAAGCATTGGGCTATGAACCCCTAGGTTACATTAAAAGTTATGCTTTTGCGGCGATTGATGTTTGGGAAGACATGCTAATGGGACCTTCATTTGCTACGCCGCTAGCGCTAGCGCGGGCAGGTATTGAGCTATCTGATCTAACCCTCATTGAGATGCATGAAGCGTTCGCTGCACAGGCCCTAGCCAACATGAAAATGTTTGAGTCTGACCTGTTTGCTCAACAACATTTAGGCAGAAAATCGGCCATTGGCCAAATAGATATGGACAAATTTAATGTGATGGGTGGCAGCCTTGCTTATGGCCATCCATTTGCAGCAACTGGGACGCGCTTGATCACACAAGTACTAAATGAACTTAAAAGGCGGGGTGGCGGCTTAGGCTTAACCACGGCTTGTGCGGCTGGTGGCTTGGGTGCAGCCATGGTATTGGAGGTAGAGTAATGAGTGCATTTACTATAGAAAAGAACGCCGATAACGTTGCCGTTATTACTATCGATGTAGCAGGCGAAACGATGAACACCTTGCGCGCTGAATTTGGCGAACAAATGCGTGTTGTATTAGACGATATGCAAGCAGACAAAAGCCTTAAGGGCATCGTGTTTATTTCTGGTAAAGATGATAACTTTATTGCTGGTGCAGACATAACGATGCTCGATGCCTGTGAAACGAAAGCTGATGTTGTTGCTATTTCCACCATGGGCCAGCAAATATTTGACCGCATCAATAGCCTAAGTGTACCCGTTGTTGCAGCGATTAACGGACCTTGTTTAGGTGGTGGTCTAGAGTTCGCTCTTGCATGTCATGCACGTATCGCCACTGACAGCCCAAAAACAGCATTAGGTGTGCCTGAAGTGCAATTAGGTCTATTACCTGGTAGTGCAGGCACACAGCGTTTGCCTAAACTAATTGGCATTGCAAAAGCACTCGATCTAATGCTTACAGGTAAACAATTACGGGCGAAGCAAGCGTTAAAACTTGGTTTGATAGATGACATCGTGCCCCAATCTATTTTACTTGATGCAGCACTAAAATTAGTCGCTAAAGGAAAACCTAAAGCGAAAAAAGCAAAGCTTGATGTAATGGGCAAGGCGCTTGAAACAAATCCATTGGGCCGTAACCTGGTGTTTAAGAAAGCGACTGAATCTGTGCTTAAACAAACAAAGGGTCATTACCCGGCGCCGTTAAAAATTATTGACTGTGTCAGAGTGGGTATCGAAAAAGGCTATAAGGCGGGATTAGCCGTTGAGGCTAACCACTTTGCCGACCTTGTGATGACGAAAGAGTCAGCATCGCTACGCCGCCTATTCTTTGCTACGACCCAGATGAAAAAAGAGCACGGCACAGCACAAGCGACACCTAGAAAGGTTGAGCATGCCGTTGTGCTTGGCGGTGGCCTAATGGGGGGCGGTATCGCAAACGTTACCGCGATTAAAGCAAATATCCCAACCAGAATAAAAGATATTTCCCACCGAGGCATTTCACAAGCCTATAAATACAGTTTTGATTTGTTGAACAAGAAGGTTAAGCGCCGTTTTATTACGCATGCTGAAATGCAATCGAGCATGAATAACATTACCGGTACCACCCAGTATAATGGAATCAGTAATGCTGACATCGTGGTTGAAGCCGTATTTGAAGATTTGGCGCTAAAGCATCAGATGGTCGCAGATATTGAGGCGCATTGTGGTGAACATACGGTGTTTGCTTCAAACACATCGTCTTTACCTATTGCGCAAATAGCAGCCAACGCAAAACGACCTGAAAATGTCATTGGTCTGCATTACTTCTCGCCAGTAGATAAAATGCCACTGGTAGAGGTCATTGCACACGAGCAGACATCGCCGCAAACCATCGCGACTACCGTGGCATTTGCCAAACGCCAAGGTAAAACACCGATCGTGGTTAAAGATGGCGCAGGTTTCTATGTTAACCGGATTCTTGCACTCTTTATGAACGAGGCGGCAAATCAATTGCTTGAAGGGCAATCCATTGAGTCAATAGATAAAGCCTTAGTTAATTTCGGCTTCCCTGTCGGCCCGATCACCTTACTTGATGAGGTTGGGATCGACGTTGGTGCGAAGATTTCACCCATCCTCCGTAGCGAGCTGGGCTCACGCTTTGAGGCGCCGAGTGCGTTTGAAGCATTGTTAAATGATGACCGCAAGGGTAAGAAAAACAAACGCGGCTTCTATCAATATGGCGGTAAGACTAAAGGCAAGAAACTGGTCGATGAATCAGTGTACAAAGTACTTGGAGTTAGCGTAAAAGATACAGGAAAGGCGGAAAAGGACATTGCCCAGCGATGTCTTGTGCAAATGCTAAATGAAGCTGCCCGTTGTTTGGAAGAGGGGATTTTGTCCAGTGCCCGTGATGGCGATGTTGGTTCCTTATTTGGTATCGGATTTCCACCGTATACTGGTGGTGCCTTTAGCTACATGGACAGCGTAGGTATTGCTAAGTTAGTGGAATTATTGCAGGGCTATCAGGCTCAATATGGCGGCCGTTTCGCCCCGTGTGATTTATTAAAAGAGATGGCTGAGCAACAGAAAACGTTTTACTAATCTGTAGTGAAATGCGTTGAACCAAGCCGTGCAGTGCTCTGCACGGCTTTTTTATTGTTACAAAATAAGTGCTGCGATGGTGCCAAAAATGATTAATGGAATGTTGTAGTGAATGAAGGTAGGCACCACAGAATCCCAGATATGGTCATGTTGGCCATCAACATTTAGCCCTGAGGTGGGGCCTAATGTCGAGTCAGAAGCAGGCGAACCTGCATCACCAAGGGCGGCGGCGGTGCCAACCAATGCTGCGGTTGCCAAAGGGGAAAAGCCAAAACTCATACACAACGGCACATATATCGAGGCAATAATAGGGATGGTGGAAAATGAAGAACCAATCCCCATTGTAATCAATAGCCCGGTGGTCAACATTGCTAGTGCAGCAATGAGTTGGTTTTGCCCGATGCCAGTTGAGACACTATTGACTAGGGTATCAATTGCGCCTGTGGCTTTCATTACTTCGGCAAAGCCTGCTGCTGATATCATGATAAAGCCAATGGTTCCCATCATTTGCACACCGGCGGTAAATATATCGTGACTTTGCGATGGCTTAAACACACCGCCAAAGGCAAAGATAATTAAACCAACCGTCGACCCGATAATAATTGAATTAGTGTAAAGCTGAATCACCAGTGCGCCCACAATCGCTAGCAGTGAGGTGATAATATATTTAAGGTTAAAGGAGGTAGTGCCCACGGACTCGTTAATGTCTTGTGGCTGCTTATAAGTTCGGGGTTTGCTGTAACTAACAAAAATCGCAAACAGCAAACCTAGAAACATGCCGCCCACAGGAATCGCCATAACAAAGGGAATTTCGCCCGCAGTGATAGCTAAGTTATTTGCTGTGAGGTTTTTAAGCAGTAACTCATTTAAGAAGACATGGCCAAAACCAACAGGGAGTAACATATAGGTTGCCGTTAAGCCAAACGTTAATACGCAGGCAATAAGGCGTCGGTCTAGCTCAAGCTTATTAATTGCTCCTAGCAGTGCAGGTATCAGAATTGGAATAAAAGCAATATGTACGGGAATGAGATTTTGCGAGCTAATAGCGGCGGCTAATATAGCCACTAATAGTATTGCTTTGACCCACAATGTCGTTGATTGCTGATGTTTACTATGTACTTTGCGAATAATGGCGGCGGCTGCAACATCGGTGAGTCCTGAACGAGATATCGCTACAGCAAACGCCCCAAGCATCGCATAGTTCAGCGCTATCGGTGCGCCTCCTCCCAAACCATCACTAAATACTTTTACCGTTTCAACTAATTCAAGCCCACCGATGAGCCCACCGACAACGGAGCTAATAATGAGCGCAAACACCACATTAATCCGGCACAACGATAGGACCAACATTACTAAAACAGCGACTACAACAGCATTCATTAACAATTCCCTTAAATTAATCGCGAAAATAATCGCTTGATATTACAGGTTATCTTCCTATTAGGCGAGGGCCATCTTAAGCTTAATTTAATGATCAGCGTTTTGTTAAATAAAATTGGTTAGTTTCACCAATTAATGGTTTCTATGATAACCAGACTCGTTTGATGAAAATTTAAATTGCCAATAATCAAAGGGTTATGATTTGGCGCGCTGGTTGCAATGACATAATATGACTCGAAATAACTTACTAAGGAAATAACATGAGTTTGTTACGTTTAATTTTAAATATTGCATGGTTGATATGTGGAGGCTTCATTATGGCCTTTGCCTGGGCGTTAATCGGTATAGTCGCTTGTATCTCTATTATTGGTATTCCGTTTGCCCGTTCGTGTTTTGTTATCGCACAGTTAACCTTATGGCCATTTGGCAAAGACATCGACCGTCGCGACAGAATAACCCGCCAGCGTGACATCGGTACTGGCAGTTTAGGTACTTTGGGCAATATTATTTGGTTCTTCTTGTTTGGGATCTGGTTGGCGATAGGCCACTTATTTCACGCGGTTGCTTGTTTTGTAACTATCATTGGTATTCCGTTTGGTATCCAGCACATCAAACTGGCAATGCTGAGTATTGCACCGATCGGCCAACAGGTGGTGGAGTTAGATTAATTAGGATGGCAGCAATAAAAAGAGCCCGGCACTATTCCAGTTGTACCGAGCTTAGGGGAAGCGGTCAGATTAGGGAAATTTAACATTCCTTAACTATTACTTATTAGGCTAGCTCATTAATTTGAGCTTTGCCTACTTTTTACTAAATTTATTGGTAATGTTTAATAAAAAAGGATTAGTAGCATTCAACATGATCGTTGACCAAGCTACGCGGTAGCTTGTTTTTTACTTTGTTATTTACCCATTTCCCGAGTCCAACACAGCGTCCCTGATAGCCTAACAATACTTCTCCTTTCAATTGATGCTCATTTTCAATGGCTAAATCCCGACCTTTTAAGTACTCAGTTACTTCGCTTCTGGACAGCTCGTGCTGGTAGATGCCAAAATTACAGTAAGCTTCATGCGTTATTATTTGCTGCTTTGGTTTTATGTCCAACAACTTGATTCCATGGCGGACAAAGCGCATTTGGTTGGTTAATTGCTCGCTGTTATCGGGAAAATACCAAACTTCCTGGTCTTTCTTAAATAAGTTTTCTGAATGAATTGAGCTGGCATCCAGTTTGGTTTGGAGCAACGCCATCGTACTAGCAAATTCTTTTTTACTTAGTGGCGTAAAGGGAAACTTACTGCGAAATGTCGGATTAGTGCTATCGCTAGTTGCCACTAGCTTGGTAAATTTAGCAATAAAGAAACCTTCGCTGTTATAAATTTGCGGCCAAATATGTAAATAGCCTTCAGCCGTCACTGCTTCGCCGGCATTAATAAAGAGATCTTTTAAATCAACCGCGGCTACCTGGCCTGGAAAAGTGTCGAGTAAGTGTTGGCAAACACCCTGATTTTCATCAAAGTTCAAGGCACAAGTTGAATATACCAATGTTCCCCCCGGCTTAAGTGCTTTGAATGCCGAAACGATCAATCCTTTTTGGACCTTGGTGATCTCTTCTATGTGCTCGAGACTCCAATTTTTAAAGGCATCCGGATCCTTTCGCACGGTTCCCTCGCCACTACAGGGGGCGTCTAATAACACCGCATCAAACTGATTTTCTAAATAGTCACCGTGCACGCTACCATCAAAATGGCTAATTAGCGTGTTATTAACGCCTAATCGTGCAAGGTTACTATGCAAAGCCTTAATTCGACTGGAAGAGTACTCGTTGGCTACTAATAAACCCTTGTTGTCCATTAATGCGGCAATCTGCGTTGTCTTTGAACCTGGCGCGGCGGCTAAGTCAAGTATTTGATTAAATGTTTCCTTGCTGTTGATGGCATTAAATAGGGCGACTGGCGGTAACATGGAGCTTGCTTCCTGAATGTAAAACATCCCTAATAAATGTTCTGGCAACTTACCGGGAATCGTTTCTGGGTTATCTATATTGACCCAAAAACCCTGCTCACACCAAGGAATTGGCTCGAAGCGCCATCCTTTTGAGGTCATTAAGTCGATAAAGGCACTTTCGGTAATTTTTAGTGTATTGACCCTGATGCTAAATCTGAGTGGCTCGTTACAGGCGTTTATCAAATCAGTGATGGATAAGTGTGCTGGCATTTGCGCGGCAATAGTATCTAAAAATTGTTGGGGCAGGGGCGTGTTCATCGGGTTCGGCTCGTTTGGATCAATATGCGCTGCTGATTATACGTTGATATGCTCTTAAATTGCAGGATGTGAAAAAATAAATAATTTAAATAGTGGGTGCCTCAGATCGCAGAATATTGTCGATTAATCCCTTGGTTTATGTGGAAAATGGTGGATTTGTGAGCGGGGATGTCGCTATGGGGGGCATTTATGCTTTCCATTTAACCCAACTTAGGTATTATAGCGGGCTATAATTTATCTAATGCCGCGCTTTAGCCGCTTTTGAGTTAATTTGAAATTAGACTACGCCCTATTAAATCGTCAGATGCTATCCTTAATTGAAGGGGAGTTTGATGTCGCAGCCGTGTTGGCAAACGTGAGTGCGCTACTGAATGAGTCGCTTGAAGATATCAACTGGGTTGGTTTTTACCTGAAGAATCAGGACGAACTGATCCTGGGACCATTTCAAGGTCGCGTAGCATGCTTTAAAATCGCCATAGGCCAAGGTGTTTGTGGTACTGCCGCAGCAACCAAGACCACACTTCGCGTGGCAGACGTACACGCGTTTAAAGGTCATATAGCATGTGATAGTGCGTCTAACTCTGAGTTAGTGGTACCGATTATCATCGGTAATAACGTGATTGGCGTACTTGATATAGATAGCCCATCACTTAATCGATTTGATGAAAACGATAGTGCAGGTATTGAATTACTAGTTGATAGCCTAGCGCAGCATCTAGCGCAAGCATTGCAGTTAGATGGCCAAAGTTATCCGCAGTTAGGAAAGTAAGTAATATGTACGATGTAATCGATATCCATGAATTTTTATTTGACGCCAGTGAAGTTGGCGAATGGGAAGGCGAAGAAAGCCTTGCTGCAGACAATATTAATAGAATTTACCACAAAGTGTATGAAACAATAGATCCAAACACTGACGTTGAACTATTTAGGGAGATGTTAGAAGCGATTTGGCCTTATTGGCAATATCAGCCAGGCTTATTAGAGCTTGATGAAGATCTTATTGCACATTTTGTAACATTTTTAATAGACGAATTTGAAGTAGAACCGGAAGAATAAATGAATACTACAGCTAAACTTACTGATAACAAGGCAATCATCGCTTTCTTAGTAAAAGAGTTTCCAGCGTGCTTTAGCCTTAAGGGTGAAGCGAAGCCACTAAAAATTGGATTATTTCAAGAATTAAGTGAGCGTCTTGCTGAAAATGAATCAGTCAGTAAAACGCAGTTACGCGGAGCAATCCGTCATTATACAACAAGTTGGCGTTACCTGCGTTGTATCAAGGCAGGCGCGAAGCGCGTTGATATTGATGGCAATGAGGTTGAAGAGCTAACCCAAGAACATATCGACCATGCACAAAAGACATTAGCGGAAAGCCAAGAAAAAGCGAAAAAGCGCGAAGCCGCTAAAAAGCCAAAGGCCGAAGCCAAAGATGATAAAGCACGCAACAAAGCAAAACCAGCGCGCGCAAAGCATGCAAGTAAGGTACGTTCTTCAAAGCCAATTGAAAAAGCACCTACAGGTGTTAAAGTGGAAGATATCTCAGCACTAAATGTTGACCAACAAGTCTTGGTTAATGTAGCTAAAGTTCCAATGAGCGGAACTATCGTTGATATAGCAAAGTCAGATATAAAAGTACAGTTAACTTCTGGAATGGTTGTTAAGGTCAAACTAGAGCAAGTGTTAACAAAAGCCTAGTGATTGATCAGTATCAGCAACATTCGGAAATTATTAAGAAAGGTCATGGGAGACTTTATATGCTCAATCGTTTAACTCTTGGTTTGTTACCGCTATGCATAGCGGGTAATCTTTTTGCTAATGAACAACATTACAATAAAACACAAATACCGGAGTTACACCCCGAGCCACAACATAAAGTATCCACGACCCGCATGGCCGGGCTGTTCACTCGAACGCATTTTAAAGCCTTTGACTTAGACAATGCGTTTTCGTCAAAGATTGCTCAGCGTTACTTTAAGAGCTTAGACTACGCCAAAATGATTTTTGTCCAAGCTGATATTGATGAGTTCGCACAGTATAATGAGCTGTTCGACAACATGCTAAAATCAGGCGACCTTAACCCTGTCTATAATATTTACCAGCGTCAATTATTGCGTCGATTCGAACGTTATGAATATGCCATCTCTTTGCTCGATACGCCAATGGACTTTACGGTTGATGAAGAATACCAATACGACCGAGAAGATGCTGACTGGGCCAAATCGACCAAAGAACTCAATGAGCTGTGGCGTAAACGGATAAAGTATGACGCACTTAACCTAAAGCTAACCGGTAAAGATTGGCCAGAGATTAAGACGGTTCTCACCAAACGTTACAAAAATGCGCTAAAACGAATTACCCAGAGCCAAAGTGAAGATGCCTATCAGGTATTTATGAATTCATTTGCCCGTTCAATTGACCCCCATACGAGTTACTTGTCGCCACGTAACGCAGAGCGCTTCCAAGTTGAAATGAGTTTGTCATTGGAAGGTATTGGCGCGATGCTACAGATTGTCGATGATTACACCACCATCATGAGTTTAGTTCCTGGTGGCCCTGCTGATAAAAGTGAGCAGCTAGGTCCAGAAGATAAAATTATTGGTGTTGGACAAGACGATAAGAAAATTGTTGATGTGATTGGTTGGCGATTAGATGATGTAGTCGATCTAATCAAAGGGCCAAAGGGTTCAACCGTCAAACTTGAGATCATATCGTCTAAAGCGGGCAGCGCTAGCAAGCCAACGGTTGTTTCAATTGTTCGAGAAAAAATTAAACTTGAAGACCGTCAGGCGAAATCTGAAGTGTTTGAAAGTGACGAACCGCTGTATCAAGGACGTAAGTTAGGTGTCATCACTATCCCTAGCTTTTATGTCAACCTGACCAAAGATGTGAAAAAGCTAGTGACTGAGCTTAGTGAACAGAAGGTGGAAGGCATTGTCGTCGACTTACGTAACAATGGTGGTGGTTCGCTACCTGAAGCGATGGCATTAAGTGGATTATTTATCGATCAGGGACCAGTGGTTCAGGTTAAGAGTGGCAATAAGCGGGTCGATGTTAAGTATGACCCCGATAAATCAATATTCTATAGCGGCCCGGTATCGGTTCTAGTCAATCGTTATAGTGCATCGGCATCAGAAATCTTTGCTGCTGCGTTACAAGATTATGGTCGTGCCATTGTATTGGGTGAGCAAACATTCGGTAAAGGTACGGTACAGCAACATCGAAGTTTGAGTAAAATCTATGACTTTTACGATAAACCGATCGGGTTTATTCAGTACACTATTCAAAAATTCTACCGTATTAATGGTGGTAGTACACAAAACCGCGGCGTGGTGCCAGACATTGCATTCCCGACACCAATTATTGCTGATGAATTTGGCGAAATCGTAGCGGATAATACCTTGCCATGGGACAGTGTTGATAAAGCACCGTATCAACCTACTGGTGAAGTGAGCCCAAGTAGTTTTAAAGCGTTAAACGTGAAACATTTGGCTCGTATTAAGAAGGCACAAGAGTTTAAGTTTATTGCAAAGGATATCGAAAAATATAAAGCGGAAAAGGATAACAAGACAATAAGTCTGATGGAGTCTAAACGCGTTTCGGAGCGTGAAGCGAAGGACTTGTTGGCCTTAAAACGAGCGAACTTACGCCGCGTTGCTAATAATCTGGAGCCTGTTGCCAAGCTGGAAGAGCTACCTAAGAAGCGACCAGAGATAGACCCATACCTTGATGAGGCTGCTTTTGTTACCCTAGATTTCATTGAGCAAGGAAAAATTGTAAAAAACTAAAGGCTTATTCGCTAAAGGCCTCATCACAAAAAGCCGCTTTTAGCGGCTTTGACTTTACTATGTATTAATAGTGTATTGCTATCCGCACTATGCATGACCAGATAATAATAATTAAAATGGCTGTTCTTTATGACAAACAACACTAGAAGTCCCTCCTTATTCGACGCACTTACGCCGGTAATATTTCTCATTGTACTCCTTGCATCTGCTGTATATTACTTTGGCGATTCATCTTCGTCCGGGGCGAACCAGATTGCGCTGTTGCTAAGCGCTGGCTTTGCTGCAATTATCGGTTTGAAAAATGGCTTTAAATGGCGTGATATTGAAGCGGGTATCATCAAGGGAATTAGTCTATCGCTAACCGCCGTTCTAATCCTTATGGCGGTAGGGGCACTAATCGGCACATGGTTACTATCTGGTACCGTACCAACCATGGTCTATTACGGTTTACAGATCTTATCGCCAAGTTACTTTTACGCAGCAAGTTCTATTATTTGTGCGATAGTCGCGATTAGTATCGGCAGTAGTTGGACTGTGGCCGCGACCATCGGTGTGGCCTTAATGGGGGTTGCTGGTGGTTTAGGTGTTTCGTTGCCAATCACTGCTGGCGCCATCGTTAGTGGTGCTTATTTTGGTGACAAAATGTCACCATTGTCAGATACAACCAATTTAGCACCAGCGGTGGCCGGTACTGATCTCTTTTCTCATATTCGTCACATGGCATGGACCTCGATACCAAGTTTTATTCTGTCTTTGATTATATTCGTTGTGCTTGGGCTAACAGAGAGTGCCACGGTAGAGCCTGCGCGGATTAATGAGTTAAGTGCTGGGCTTTTATCGCAATTTACCATCGAATGGTATTTACTCGTTCCCTTATTGGTCACCCTAGGCCTTGCCGTTAAAAAGGTGGCTGCCTTTCCTGCGGTAATGATCGGTGCGCTGGTTGGCGGTCTGTGGGCGATATTATTTCAACAGCCGCTAATCGCAGGCATGGCGGCCCAGGGATTAGATTCTTTTGGTGCCAATATCACGGTGGTTTGGACCGCCATGTTTGATGGTATTAGCGTTGATACCGGAGATGCCGACCTCAATGATCTATTATCAGGTGGTGGCATGTCCTCGATGCTAACCACTATCTGGCTAATTGTAACGGCGATGACTTTTGGCGCGGTGATGGAGAAAGTTGGCCTTTTACAGAAGGTGGTTGATTTGATCGTAGGTTTCGCTCGGACGTCATCATCGCTTATCATTACTACCATATGCAGTGCATTTGGTTGTAACTTGTTGACCGCAGACCAATACATTTCGATTGTAATGCCGGGCCGGATGTTTAAAGAAGAGTATGAGAAACGTGACTTGGCGCCTGAGAACCTTTCACGAGCGTTGGAAGATGGCGGCACGGTGACTTCTGCGCTTATTCCTTGGAATACCTGTGGTGCGTATATGCAGTCTGTTTTATTAATCAGTCCGTTTGAGTATGCATTGTATGCGGTGTTTAATTGGGCCAGCCCAATCTTTGGCATTATTTTCGCGCTAATCGGATTTAAGGTTAAAAAACTAACAACCAGAACCAGCTAACACAAAATTAAACGAAAAAGCCTGATTTTATCAGGCTTTTTTTGTATCTTATCCTCAAACATTGCAGAAAAGGGCACGGCATGAACGCTAATACCAAACAATATTTGAAAGACTATAAATCACCAAATCACACCATTGAAAAAGTAGATTTAGAGTTTTTATTAGATGAACAAGAAACTACGGTGACGTCATGCTCACAAGTGTTAACGCTAACTGCTGGCGAGCCGTTAATTCTCAACGGCCAGGATCTAGAGCTAATTAGTATTGCGATAAACCAGCAAGCCTTAAGTGTCGGGCAATATCAACTCGACGACGAGCGATTGATTATTCCAGATGTGCCGGCTTCATTTGATTTGACCATTGTAACCAAGATAGCCCCTTTGGATAATACAAAACTTGAAGGGCTATATGTCTCTGATGGTGCTTTTTGTACTCAATGTGAAGCAGAAGGATTTAGACGTATCACGTTCTATTTAGATAGACCGGATGTGATGGCGGTATTCACTACCAAGATTATCGCTGATAAATCTCAGTTTCCCTATCTATTGTCCAATGGTAACAAAATTGAGGCAGGCGACTTACCCGACAATCAGCATTTTGCTATCTGGCAAGACCCTCATAAAAAACCGGCGTACCTGTTTGCCCTTGTCGCAGGCGACTTTGATTTGCTAGAGGATACTTTTGTTACAAAATCTGGTCGCACAGTGGCACTTGAGTTTTTTGTGGATAAAGGCAATCGACTCAAAGCTAGCCACGCAATGGAGTCGTTAAAGCGCTCGATGCGATGGGATGAGGAGCGCTTTAATCTTGAGTACGATTTAGATATTTACATGGTTGTAGCCGTCGACTTCTTCAACATGGGGGCGATGGAGAATAAAGGACTTAATGTATTTAACAGTAAATATGTATTAGCAGATGTGGCTAGTGCGACCGATACAGACTTTCATGGTATTGAATCTGTTATTGGCCATGAATATTTCCATAACTGGACAGGCAATCGTATTACGTGTCGTGATTGGTTCCAGTTAAGTTTAAAAGAAGGCTTGACTGTTTTTCGAGATCAGGAATTTAGTTCAGACATGGGATCCCGCGCGGTTAACCGTATTGATGCGGTCAAGGTTATCCGATCGCATCAATTTGCTGAGGATGCAGGCCCAATGTCCCATCCTATCAGGCCTAATGTTGTGATGGAAATGAACAACTTTTATACGGTTACCGTATACAACAAGGGGGCAGAAGTCATTCGTATGATTCATACCCTGCTAGGTGAAGAGCGCTTTCAATCGGGCATGGCAAACTATATTTCGCGCTTCGATGGACAAGCGGTGACCTGCGATGACTTTATTGATGCAATGGAGCAGGGCGGAAACGCTGACCTTAGCCAGTTTAGGTATTGGTATAGTCAATCAGGAACGCCAATCGTAAACATTACGCAAGCGTATAACGAGCAGACCGCACAACTGACGTTGACGATCGAGCAGCGGCTGCCCCAGGGAAATAACGAGCTGCCAACACATCCATTCCACTTACCGATTAAAGTGGAGGTCCTTTCTAAAGAAGGACAAAACGTTAAGTTGGCAGGAGCATTAGATAGTCAAGTGCTCGAATTAAAGCAGGCAAGCCAAAAGTTTGTACTAAACGATATCCCTGCAGGCGCGACTGCCGTGTTCTTTGGTGACTTCTCTGCGCCAGTGAAGACAGAATTCACTTATTCGACCCCCCAGCTTATCCATATCCTGAGCTATAGTAATAATGAATTTTCACGTTGGGATAGTGCACAGCAGCTGCTCACTTCGGCCATTGTTAATAATGTCGGGCGCGACAATGGAGATATGAGTGTTGATCCGAGTTTAATTAATAGCCTGGAGCTAGTGATTAACAACGCTAGCTTAGATCCTGCGTTAGTTGCCTTAATGATAGAGCTACCAAGTCTAGGTACTTTATTTGAGACCTTTGATGAGGTTGATGTGGATTCGCTCATCGCCGCTAGGGACTTTGTCAAAATTACCCTGAGTACACAGCTGCAAGCAACTTTATCGCAGCGTTATGCAGAATGTGTACAGGCGCTTGATGGGGCAAATGCGGATCAAGCAATTGGCCTACGAGCACTAAAAAATACATTGCTGTCACTACTATCGGTTATCGCAACTGCTACCAATGATAAATTGATAAGCGAGCAAGCTGCGCGCTCTTGCAATATGACAGACAGCATAAGCGCACTTTCATGCGCATATCAACACAATGCTCCCTGCGCTTCGAGACTCTTAGCTGAGTTTGAGCACAAATGGGCAGACAATGGTCTGGTAATGGATAAATGGTTTGCGACTGTGGGCAGTAATCCAACGGCACAGGCCATTGAGGAAATTGAGTTAGCGTTTGAGCATAAAGCATTTAGTTGGCAAAACCCTAATCGAGTAAGAAGCTTAATCGGCGCATTTTGCATGAATAACCAGCGCCAATTCCATGCAATTGACGGTAGTGGCTATCAGTTTTTAACCGACCAACTCATCAAACTTAATGAGATCAATCCCCAGATCGCCGCGCGGTTAATAACGCCACTAATGGGTTGGCGTAAGATTCGTGGTCAGCGTGCCCAGTTAATGAAAGTACAGCTCCAGCGTCTTGGCCAATTGCCACATCTGGCTAAGGATTTGGTTGAGAAAGTAGAGCTTAGCTTAACCGGTGAATAGGTAACAAGATGCCATCTTATTACTTCAGTGCGTATTTGAGTTACGAGCAGTTTTTGCCATTTTATCAAGGTAGCGTTGATAAAATGCAGGTAACTGACATTCACGGCCGCAAGATTCAGATGCCAGCTGAGCACTTCCGTAAATTTTTAACCCGTGACGGTATTTCGGGGAATTTTGAGCTTAGAACAAGCCCAGAAGGAAAATTTATTTCGCTCACCAGAATAAATTAGAGTAAAAACTTTAAACGGTAGTGCAATTTTAGTGCGCTACCGCCTTTTTTTTACTGTTTTTATAAGTGTCTAATTTTCAGTTGCTTACGTTTTAATGCAACAGGTACTACCTGTTGGTTCTTAGTCTAATTTAATAAATTTAATCAGGCGTTAGGTTTTTTGCTCTAGAATTGCTAATGCTTTGAATTATTCGGAAAAAACTTCGGTTGCAGGGGACCTTTAATTGCTCTAAATTATCCACTATCTGATTTTTTAATGAGTCGATCATTAAAATTTATTATAACAATAATCCTAAATGGAAAGTGGAGAAACGCTACATGAACGTTTTTAAAAAATCCGTCCTGGCTGTTGGTGTCGGTACTGCGCTAAGTGCTTTAATGGCTCCTAACGCACAGGCAGTTGGTTTTAACTGGGGAGATATCGAAGGAAGCTTCAATTCAACTTTCTCCTACGGTATCTCTATCCGCGCGGAAAATCGAGATTTTGATAATCAAATTGGTAAAGCCAATAATCCTCGGAATGGCTTCGACTGGAGCGGTTACTCTGCTTTAAGCAATCCTAAATACACTTCGAGTGAACTCTTTGCCCAGCCTGGCTCTTATTCAACCAATGGTGACTTAGGTAATCTAGCTTGGTCAAATGGTGAAGCCTTTAGTCAAGTTGTAAAAGGGTTACACGAGCTTGATTTACGTTACGAAAACTATGGTCTTTTCGTTCGTGGCATGTATTACCATGATTTTGCATTAGATGGTGGCTTAAATTACGAGCGTGAATTAGATATTGATGGTTCAGGCCCTCGCAACATTGATGTTTGTAGAGATTCTGATGCAGATGCCAACTATTGTTCTGATATTCGTCTTCTGGATGCTTACTTCACTGCTGACTTTGATTTTGGTGAAGTACCCGTTTCTTTCCGTGTTGGCCAACAGGTAATTAGCTGGGGGGAAAGCGCACTGATTTCCCATGGTATTGCCAGTACAAATGCCGTTGATTTAGGCCGTTTACGCGCACCTGGTGCAGAACTCAAAGAAGTTTTTATTCCGCAAGGTATGGCCTGGGTTTCTGCTGGTCTAACCGAAAACTTGTCAATGGAAGCATATTACCAGTATGAATGGCAGGGCACTGTTGTTCCTGTGGGAGGCACCTATTTTGCCTCAAATGATTTTGTCAGCGATGGCGGTCAGTACAATCTGATTCAATTAGGATTTTCTGGCAACCCTGATATCGACGGAGATTTCTTAATCTCGGAGCTAGAAAAAGTCGCGGGTCTTGGTCTACTTGGTGCTGATGATGCGACGATGCGCAATGCAATGCTAGCGTATTCAACTAAGGTTGCGGTGCGTGCGGGCGATGTTGAGCCGGAAGATGGTGGTCAGTATGGCTTGAAATTGAGCTACTTCTTTGAAGACACTGAAGTTGCCCTATACCACATGAACTACCATAGCCGCCGTCCATTGATCTCGGGACAAGCGTCAAACTTCTCTGAAGAATCGCTACTTTCTGATGTTGATATTTTGAAAGCTAATTATGGCAGCGTAAACTACGATACGCTTAATGAGTTGGCTTCATTTACTAAAGCGATCATCGAATTTCCTGAAGATATCAAGCTTTATGGCGCTAGCTTTAATACCACATTAGGTGATACATCATTTGCTGGTGAAATATCTCACCGTCAAGATGAGCCACTACAAATAGATGATGTTGAATTACTATTTGCTGCGATGCCACAACAGCTCGCAAATGCGGGACTAAAACCTGAATTAGACGGTATCTCACAGCTAAAGGGTACGAGTTATCCTTACCCGACAAATCCTGACGGTTCACTTGTTGGGATTAACCCCGGCGATATGGCCCATGGTTACGTTACGGTTGATACCACCCAGGCACAATTTAACTTGGCGCATCTATTTGGTCCAACGATGGGCGCAGATAATCTAACGGTGTTTGCTGAGTTTGGTGCAATTTGGATTCATGATATGCCGGATGCAAATGTTCTGCGCTTAAATGGTCCGGGTACAAGTCGTTCGGCGGGACAACCGGGCCTTGAAGCCTTAATGAGTGTTGTACATAACGGTGTTGAACAAAACCCGTTCCCAACTGATTTTGCTTGGGGCTATCGCATGGTAGCTAAAGCTGATTATAACAATGTATTTTCAGGGGTTAACGCTGCTACTAAACTAGTTTTCTCGCATGATGTTGATGGGATCACACCAGACCCACTATTTTTATTCACGCAAGGTGCTAAATCAATCGGTGCATCAATCGACTTCGATTACCAAAATCGTTGGTCGGCTTCTGTAGGTTATAATGCCTTCTGGGGCGGTAAAGGCACCATCAATGCGATGGAAGATAAAGATTTCATTTCGTTTAGCATCAAATATTCAATTTAATGGTTGTATAAAATTATGAAAAAATTAACATTAATTTCTGCTGTATCGTTCGCACTAGCGACCATGAGTGCCACTGCTGCCGTTACGCCTGAGCAAGCAGCCAAACTTGGCAAAGAACTTACTCCGGTCGGCGCTGAGCGCGGTGCCAACAGCGATGGCTCTATCCCAGCTTGGGAAAACGGTATTACTGCTGCACCAGCTGGTTATAGTAAAGGCGATCACCATGTCGATCCTTTTGCTGGTGATAAGGTGTTATTCACCATCACTAAAGATAATTTGGCGCAATATAAAGATAACCTAACCGCGGGTCAGGTTAAATTATTTGAGACTTACCCTGATACATTCAAAATGAATGTATATCAAACACGCCGTAGTGCTTCTATGCCGAGCCATGTTTATGATGCAATAAAAGCTAATGCAACGAAAGCTGAGTTAGTGTTAGGCGGTAACGGTATTTCTAATGCTGTGATGGGCATTCCATTCCCGATCCCAAGTAATGGATTGGAAGTGATCTGGAATCATATCACGCGCTACCGCGGCGTTAGCGCCGAGATCACAGCGTCTCAGGCAGCACCGACAGCCTCTGGTGATTACACGTTGATGGAAATGAAAAATAGCATCAACTTTAAGTACACAGAAAAGGATATGACTGCTGAAAAATTACAGAAAGACAATGTGATTTTTAAGTATAAGCAAATCATTACTCAACCGGCACGTCTCGCTGGTACAGCACTGTTGGTTCATGAAACACTAAACCAAGATACTGAAGCCCGTAAAGCCTGGACCTACAATACTGGTCAACGCCGTGTTCGCCGCGCGCCAAATGTTGCGTTCGACACGCCAGGGACGGCTACAGATGGTTTACGTACTACCGATGATTTCGATATGTACAATGGCTCGCCGTCACGTTATGAGTGGAAACTGATCGGTAAAAAGGAAGTTTATATTCCGTATAACTCTTATAAATTACATGCCAAAGGGGTCGACTATGATAAGTTGATCACACCTGGTCATATCAATCAAGATTACGTGCGTTACGAAAAGCATCGTGTGTGGCAGGTAGAAGCTACCTTAAAAGAAGGTATGCGTCATACTTATAAGAAACGTGTGTTCTTTATCGACGAAGATAACTGGCAGGTGTCAATTGCAGATATCTATGATAATCGTGACGAGTTATACCGCGTAGCAATGGCTCACGAGCTTAATTACTATGAACTTCCAGCATCTTGGTCAACACTTGAAGTTTTCCATGATCTGCAAGCACGCCGTTACTTAGCACAAGGACTTGATAATAATTCGAAGATGTATAACTTCGACGCGAAGTTAAAGGACAAGGAATTTACTCAATCAGCGTTGCGTAGAGCAGGGCGCTAAGCGAGCAAGTTGATTGTTAGAAGGCCGGCAAATGCCGGCCTTGATTTTGAAGAGGTGTAAAGTTGTTAAAGCTAAAAAAATCTAAAATACCGCTATTTGTTGCCGCGATGGTAACAAGTTGCACCACTTTGGCCTTTGAGAACCCTCAAAGCGAAAAACCAAATCATTCAGAAATGGCCGAATTGGCGTCATCATTTTTAACCACTGCTATAACATCTGTTGCAGATAAACTGATTGCTGTGGGAGACCGAGGTCATGTTTTTGTTAATAGCGCGCAGGATTGGCAGCAAGTAACAGTGCCAAGTACTGCATTGCTAACCAACGTAAGCTTTGCCGATAAAAATCACGGTTGGGCTGTTGGCCATGATGCCACGATACTTCATACCAGTGACGGTGGGAGCCGTTGGGAATTACAGCAAGTCCTGCCTGAATTAGACCGCCCTTTACTTGGCGTGGCGTTTAGCGACGCAAATACTGGCGTAGCCGTTGGTGCTTACGGTATGTACTTCTCTACTCGAGATGGCGGGCAGACTTGGACTAACCAATTTCTTGATTCATTGTTACCAAAAGAAGATGTTGAATACTTAGCTGAAATCCGCGCCGAGAGTGAAGAAGAGTATCAATTTGAAATATCCTCTATTTTACCGCATTTTAATAGCATCGTTTATCTAAGTGATGGTCGCTTACTGTTAGTCGGTGAATTGGGACTTGTGGCATTTTCCAGTGATGGTGGCAAGAGCTGGCAGCGTCAAGCAGATATCTACGAAGGTTCTTTTTTTACCAGCTTAGAGAGTGACAAAGGCAGTCTGTTAGTGGCTGGTTTACGTGGCAATATGTTTCGTTCTACAGATGCCGGAGCAAGTTGGCAACAGGTTGTGCTCAACAATAAACTGAACATCAATCACCTGATTCAGCTAAAAAATGGTGACATCTACGCGTCGCAAAATAATGGCGTTGTATTAAAATCGAGTGATGATGGGGTATCGTTTTCTCAAGTGCTGCTCAGCAAGGGGCAGGACATGATGTCTGTGGCTCAAATTAATCAACAAATTTGGCTTGCAGGAAGTAAAGGCCTTAGTAAGTTCCAAGCTAAATAGTAGGGTTTTATGGAAACGATAATTAATAAAATTGAAATGTTTATCTTTCGTCAAAGAGCTTTGGTATTAAGTTTCTTTGTGATATTGACGTTGGCGCTCGCCTATCAAGCATCACAGTTAAAAATGGATGCTGCATTTTCGAAAAATATTCCGTTAAATCATGAGTACATGAAAACTTATACCAAGCACGCCAAGGACTTTGGCGGTGCTAATAGTATAATGGTTGCTGTGCGCGCGACAGAGGGCACTATTTATACGCCAGTATTCTTTGAAGCATTAAAAAAAGTACATGATCAGTTGTACTTTATTCCAGGGATAGACCGCACCTCGGTAAAATCACTATATGCTCCTTCTACGCGATTTACCGAAGTTGTTGAAGATGGTTTTGCTGGTGGTCCAGTTATCCCCGCTGATTTTGTTGCAGACCAAAGGGGTTTGGCTGTTGTGCAAGCCAATGTTGGTAAAGCCGGCATTGTCGGGCGACTGGTCGCCAATGACTTTAGCTCTGCGATGGTCACTGCCCGTTTGATGGAGTTTAATCCGGAAACTGGAGAAGCATTAGATACCTTGGCGTTTGCCGAGCAACTTGAGCAAGAAATTCGAGCGCAACTGGCGACAGATGATATCGATATCCACATTATCGGCTTTGCGAAAATGGCCGGCGATGTTGCCGATGGTGCTAAAGGGGTGGTTCAGTTTTTTCTATTAGCGATCGCTTTCACCGCCATTATGGTATTTTTATTCTGCCGCTCATTCATATTGACTGTTCTACCCCTTGCTTGTTCGTTGATGGCAGTCGTGTGGCAGATGGGGTTGCTAACCGTTTTGGGCTTTGGTTTAGATCCAATGTCTATTCTCGTTCCGTTTCTGGTTTTTGCGGTAGGTGTTAGCCACAGTGTACAAATGATCAACGGGGTTAAAAACAAGATAAACCTCGGCATGAACGCAAAGGAGGCTGCCGCTGCAACGTTTAGAGCATTGTTAATCCCCGGTGGTATTGCGTTACTTTCAGATACCATAGGTTTTATTACGCTACTGTCTATTGATATCGGTATCATACGCGAGCTTGCCATTTCTGCGAGTCTCGGTGTAGCCGTTATTATCCTGACGAATTTAGTCTTGTTGCCAGTGATCATCTCATTTTGTCGTATTAAGGCTAACCCTGACTTTGACGATACGAAACTTGATGGTGTTTGGAAAGCACTATCGGCCTTTGGTACCCGTAAAGTTGCATGGGTAGTTGTGATTTCGGCCGCGGTGCTGTTTGGTGCCGGATATTACCAATCACAGAAAATGAAAATTGGCGATTTAGAGGCGGGAGCAGCTGCGTTGCATCAATGGTCTCGATATAATCAAGACACGGCGCTGATAACTGACAGGTTCTCCGTCACTACTGATGTTATGTCGGTCATTGTAGAGTCTGGACCGGATTCTTGTACCCAATATGACGCCTTGGCGCTAATCGACAAATTCCAATGGCGCTTGAATAATGTTGAAGGCGTTCAGTCGACCATGAGCCTGGCTAGCATTACCAAGAAAATTAATGCAGGCTATAACGAGGGCAACCCGAAATGGCGTATGCTGCCACGCACTCAAGCTACATTAGTGCAGTCTATTGGACAGGTGCCGACAACCAGCGGACTTTTAAACCCGAGTTGTAGTGTACTGCCGGTTTATCTATTCCTGGAGGACCACAAGGCCGAGACGATTGAACGTGTAGTTGCTGAAGTTAAAAAGCAAAGTGCATTACTAGATACTGACGTCGTTAAATTCAAGTTAGCTTCTGGACCTGTTGGGGTAATGGCTGCAACGAATGAAGCGGTAGAAGCAGCACAAACGCCAATGATGTTTTATGTGTATGGTGCTGTCGTGTTGCTATGTTTACTGAGCTTCCGCTCGTGGCGCGCTACAGTATCGGTTGTTTTGCCGCTGTTTGTTGTATCGACTTTGGCACAAGCCCTAATGACGTTCCTGGATATTGGCTTAACCGTTTCTACCTTACCGGTTATTGCACTCGGTGTAGGCATTGGTGTTGATTATGGTATTTATATTCTTGCCACGATGGCTGCAGGTCTCAATAAGGGCATGAGTGTAGAGTCTGCTTACTTAACAGCCCTTAAAGAGCGCGGAACTGCTGTAATTTTCACCGGTGTGACACTCGCTATTGGTGTCAGTACGTGGTTCTTCTCTGATTTAAAATTCCAAATGGACATGGGAATCCTGCTGACCTTTATGTTTTTGGTTAACATGCTTGGGGCGATTATTGTGTTACCAGCCCTGGCCAATTTATTATGGTTCAAGCAAGGTAAATAAAACGTTAAGTTTTGTTAAAGTAAATGTTTAAAAAAGGCCAATTTTTGGCCTTTTTTTTTGGCTTTTGCATATTCATTCATTAAAAATGCGTGAATTATTAAACGCTGATAATTAACTGGTTTTAGGAGTGCTTTTTTTCTAAATAAGTCTCGAAATCACTCGGTAATTAAAATAGACTTGTACTATTAAAATAATAAACTGGCCAAGGAAAACACTTGGCTTTTTAGTTCAGAGACACCCACAAAAAGTGGTTAACTTAGGAAACAAGACTATGGCATTAGAAAATGCAAACACCTCTGTACTCTTGGAAAACGTAGCACGAACAATTAATGAAAATGTTAATGAAGATATTTCTCCATTAGTTAATTCATTTACCCAAATTCTGTATGGTGATATCGGTGAAGATGATATTGCGATGCGTAGTGACAGCGACCTTTATGGCGCTGCACTTAGTTTGTGGGGGACGCTAAATGAGCGCAAACCTTATGAACAAGTTATCAAGGTATATAACCCTGTTCTATCAAGACATGGCTGGCAACCGACTAAAACCATTATTGAGATTGTCCATGAGGATATGCCTTTCCTAGTTGACTCAGTGAATATGGCGCTTAAGCGTTTAAGTATTAATAGCCATTTATCATTACATTACCCAATCAGTGTTAGTCGAGACGATAAAGCGAACATTACCTCGGTGGCGAGCTTGAAGAATAAGTCAGATCAAACTGAAGATGTCACGATTTTCTTGATTGAAATTGATCGCCTGGAAGATAAAGAGGTATTAGCTGAAGTTCAAAATGAATTAACTTCTGTGCTGCAGGAAGTGACCCTTTCTGTGCATGATTGGAAACCGATGCGCGCTAAGCTAAAAGATATCATTAGTAAGCTACCTAAGGCACCATATCCTGGTGATAAGCAAGAATTAAAAGAAACCCAAACGTTCCTGCAGTGGATTTATGAAGGTAACTTCACGTTGCTTGGCTATCGCTCATACGATCTTAAAGCGGTAGAAGGTGATGTAGAGCTCGTTGCTGATGAGCAAAGCAGCTTAGGAATGATGTTAAATTCCGCGGAGTCTGAACCCAAGTTACTTTCAAGCCTAACGGATGGCGCTCGTCGCGAGGCAACTTCGCAAAAGCTAATGCTGTTAACTAAAAGCAACAGCGTTTGTCGTGTTCACCGTCCGACAAAAACAGATTACATCGGAATTAAGCGCTTTAACAAAGCGGGTAAAGTAATTGGCGAAGATCGCTTTATCGGTCTATACAGCTCAAGTATTTATAATAACAGCGTATTCCAAATTCCTTATCTTGGCGACAAGCTACGCCGCATTACTGAATCTTCTAGCTTTAGTAAAGGCAGCCATGATTATAAAGCGATGCAGCATTTCCTTGAAACTTATCCACGCGATGAATTAATCCAGGCAACTGAAGCTGAGCTATTAGCCACCTGTAAAGCGGTGTTAAAACTTGAAGAACGTGATGCGGTTAAGTTAATCGTGCGTGAAGATAGTTTTGGCCGTTTCTTCTCATGTGTTGTTTACGTTAGTAAAGAGCGTTACAACACCGTATTGCGTGAAAAGACGCAAGCTGTTTTTGCAAAGCATTTTGAATCAGATGAAGAAGTTGAGTTTACCACTTATTTCTCAGAGTCAAACCTTGCGCGTACCCATTACATTGTGCAACTTAAGCCAAATAACAAACCGGACATCAGTGTGAAAGCAATTGAAAATGATTTAATCGAAGCGGCTCGCTCTTGGGAAGATAAACTAGAGAATGCCCTTATTGCTCACCATGGTGAGTGTAAAGCTAAAACACTTAGTAACAAATATAACAAAGCGTTTAGTCAAAGTTACAAGGCGGACGTACTACCAGGCCTTGCGGTAGTCGACATCGCTAAGCTCGAATCATTAAACGACGATCACAACCTGGGGATGATCTTCTACCGTCCACAAGAAGAAAGAAAGGGCTCTAAGCAGGTTCGTCTTAAGTTATTCAGTCTAGATGAGCCATTACACCTATCAGATGTTTTACCGATGTTAGAGAATTTTGGTTTACGTATTGTCGGTGAACGACCATATGAACTGATTCTGGAACACGGACATTCTGCCTGGGTATTAGATTTCCAAATGCTGCATACCGGTACTAATGATTTTAACATCAATGAAGTTCAAGATACCTTTCAAGATGCATTTGCACAGGTTTGGGCAAAAGAGTTAGAAGATGATGGTTTCAACCGTTTGTTATTAGCAGCGGGCCTAACAGGTCGTAACATCACGATACTTCGTGCTTACGCGAAATACATGCGTCAGCTGGGTAGTACGTTTAGTCAGTCTTACATTGAAGAGACGATGGGCAGATACCCAGAGATCGCCAAGTTGATCATAGAGATGTTCACGCTTAAATTTAATCCTGCGCTTAAGTTTAACCAAAAGAAATTAGATAAAGTGACTGGCGATATTATTGACCGCCTGGATCTGGTTGCGAATCTAGATGATGACCGTATTATTCGTCGTTATCTTGATATGGTATTAGCAACGATTCGTACCAATTTCTATCAGCCAAGTGAAGGCGGTGCAGACAAGTCATACATATCGTTCAAAGTGCGCCCAGAGGAGATCCCTGAGATCCCGCTGCCACTGCCTAAGTTTGAGATTTTTGTCTACTCTCCACGTGTTGAAGGTGTCCACTTGCGTGGCGGCAAGGTGGCTCGTGGTGGCCTGCGTTGGTCAGATCGCCGAGAAGATTTCAGAACAGAAGTACTAGGTCTAGTAAAAGCACAACAAGTAAAGAACACCGTTATCGTGCCTGTTGGCGCTAAAGGTGGTTTTGTATGTAAACAGCTGCCAACTACTGGTGGCCGTGAAGCGTTCTTCACTGAAGGGCAAGAATGTTACAAAATCTTCATTCGCGCGCTACTTGATATCACAGATAACATTGTTGAGGGTGATCTTGTGCCACCAACAAGCGTAGTACGTCATGATGAAGATGATCCATACTTGGTTGTTGCAGCAGACAAAGGTACAGCAACATTCTCAGATATCGCAAACGGTATTTCTGAGGAATATAATTTCTGGATGGGGGATGCATTTGCCTCTGGTGGCAGTGTTGGTTATGACCATAAGAAAATGGGCATCACTGCACGTGGTGGCTGGGAGTCCGTTAAGCGTCATTTCCGCGAAATCGGTATTGATTGTCAAACAACTGACTTTACTTGTGTAGCTGTTGGTGACATGGCCGGTGACGTATTCGGTAATGGTATGTTGCTATCAAAGCACACGTGCTTACAAGTAGCGTTTAACCATATGCACATCTTCATCGATCCAACACCTAATGCTGCAAAAAGTTGGGTAGAGCGTGAGCGTTTGTTTAATCTTCCTCGCTCATCATGGGACGATTACGATACCAAACTTATTTCTAAGGGTGGTGGCATCTTCTCTCGTAGTGCGAAATCTATCTCACTTACCCCTGAGATTAAAAAGATGTTAGGCACTAAAAAGGCAAGCTTAACGCCAAATGATTTAATCCAGGCCGTGTTGAAAATGAACGTTGACCTGTTCTGGAATGGCGGTATCGGTACTTATCTTAAAGGTGAATCGGAAAGTCATGCAGATGTTGGTGATCGCGCCAATGACTCACTGCGTATAAACGGTGGCGAAATGCGCGCCAAGATCATCGGCGAAGGTGGTAACCTTGGTTGTACCCAATTGGGTCGTATCGAGTACTGTGCAAATGGCGGCCGCATGAACACTGACTTTATCGATAATGTTGGTGGGGTAGATTGTTCTGATAACGAAGTTAACATTAAGATCTTACTAAATGGCTTGGTATCTAACGGTGACCTAACCGTAAAACAACGTAACGAATTACTTTATTCAATGACAGATGAGGTTGGTGATATTGTTATCAATAACCACAATCGTCAGACCCAGAGCTTATCTATTAGCAACCATGGTGGCGCGAACATGCTCAAAGAGCAAATTCGCTTTATGCAAGGGCTTGAAAAAGCGGGTAGCTTAGATCGTAGCCTTGAATTCTTGCCTAGCGATGAAGAGTTAGCTGAACGCCAAGCGGATGGACGTGGATTTACCCGTCCAGAACTCGCAGTGCTGCTTGCTTACGGCAAAATGGTGCTCAAAGAGCAGCTAGTGATTGATGAAATCACCGCCAACAGTTATCACAGTAACTTATTGGCAAATGCCTTCCCTAAAGTGCTGCAAGAACGTTACAGCGACGATATGGAAAATCACCCGCTGCGTAGTGAAATCATCGCGACTCAACTAGCGAACAAGTTAGTTGATGACATGGGCTTAAACTTTGTTCATCGCATGACGGACGAGACGGGAGCAACGGTCGATGAAATCGCTCATTGTTACTCAATCGCCAGTGAAGTGTTTGGATTACGTGAGTTGTTTGTACAGGTTGATGCGCTTAATAACAAGTTAGATGCTGAGACACAAACAGAGTTGTTGTATCAAACTCGTCGCAGTGTGCGCCGTGTTACTCGTTGGTTCTTACGTAATCGTGATACTTCAATGGGCATTGAAGAAACAATCGCATTCTATAAGCCACAGTTTGAACGCATCGACAGTACATTGTTTAGCATGTTGGTTAAAGAAGATGTTACCAGCATCAAAGGCAACATCGACAATCTTATTAAACGTGGTGTGCCAAAAGCAATTGCCGAAACCGTTGGTAAAGCATCGACTATGTTCTCGGCGATGGATTTAGCGCAAATAGCACAAGAGTCTGGCAAGGACCTATGTCTTGTGGCTGAGTCTTACTTCAAGCTTGGTGCTGAAGTTGAATTACACTGGTTCTTGGACCAGATTTCAGCGCAACCTGTGGGTAACCATTGGCAGGCATTGGCGAGAGCTTCATTTAGGGAAGAGCTTGACTGGCAGCAGCGTGTATTGACGCTAACGGTGCTAAAAGGCTGTACCTCGGAATGCAGTGCTGACGATATTGTGGCTAAGTGGGTTGAGGACAACGAAAAACTACTTAATCGTTGGGTTCATATGCTAGCTGATTTTAAAGCAACTAAGACACATGAGTTTGCTAAATTCTCGGTTGCATTAAGAGAGTTAAATTTATTGAGCCATAACGCGACTTTAGCTGTATAATAAGCGCGCCTTGAAAAACCCCGGCATGGTCCGGGGTTTTTTTTTAACCATTATCGAATTTTCTCGGAGTAGAGATGTTTTTTTCATTGTCACAAAAGTTAATGTTCCAACTAGATCCTGAGCGCGCCCATGAAATGGCCATTTCGTTCATGAAGAACTCGGCTAACACTCCACTCGCCTGTACTTATTCACAAAAACTGGTTGATAAGCCAGTTAATGTAATGGGCATAGATTTTAAAAATCCGGTTGGTTTGGCGGCTGGGCTCGACAAAAATGGCGAATGTGTCGATGCATTTGATGCGATGGGGTTCGGCTTTGTTGAAGTCGGGACCGTCACACCGCGCCCGCAAGACGGCAACGAAAAACCGCGTATCTTCCGCTTAAAAGAGCAACAGGCGATTATCAATCGCATGGGCTTTAATAACAAGGGCGTGGATTACTTGGTTGACCAGGTAAGTCGCCGCCAATCTAAAGGCACACTTGGCATCAATATCGGAAAGAATTTCGACACGCCAGTAGAGCAGGGCAAAGATGATTACCTATTATGTATGGATAAAGTTTATCAGCACGCGTCTTACATTACGGTAAATATCTCTTCACCAAATACACCCGGTTTACGATCGCTACAATATGGTGAAGCGCTGGATGATCTACTTGCTTCATTAAAGGAACGCCAAGCGCAGTTAGCAATAAAACATAATAAAACGTTGCCATTACTGTTAAAAATAGCGCCGGATCTTTCTCACGAAGAAGTGGTGCAAATTAGCGATAGTCTAATACGTCATAAAGTTGATGGCGTAATCGCTACCAACACAACATTGTCACGTGAAGGGGTTGAGAATTCAACATATGGTACGCAAGCAGGCGGTTTAAGCGGTCGACCAGTCGCTTTAAAGTCTACCCAAATAGTTGATATTCTTGGGCAAGAGCTAAAAGGGCAATGCCCAATAATCGGTGTGGGCGGAATTGATAGTGCAAGCGCTGCGCGAGATAAGTTCGATGCAGGTGCTTCTTTGATTCAAGTTTACACAGGTTTTATTTATAAAGGGCCTGCACTTGTAAAAGAGATCGTTAATAGCTTATAACGATCGAAATTAGGATCGTTTTTAGATCGCCAATTCGATCCTAAGCTTTTGTTGTATAATACAAATTTATTTGTAAATAAATTTGCTTTTCGTTATATTTAACACTAGTGTAATTAAGTATGTTATTTGCGCATTTATGCAAATGTATGTTCAGACAACCAGTTAACGAAATTGATAGGTTATCAAGTGTTAATTAAACCAAGTAAAGATTGGCAATGGAACTTTTGCCACGATAAAAATCGACTCCTAATGGACTTAGGGGATGGTGTGGTCTTCGTCTCTGCTTTTAAAGCAGCCGAACTAGTTAATGATGCCTTTACCCCAAGCCGCTTTTCTATTGAACAAAACGAAGACTTCACCACGTTTATGGAAAGACTTGATGGTCAGTTACCCTTGCCAGATGATTTTATTTATCAAATCATTCTCAATGCCGTCGCTGCAAAATCTTACTATAAGCCGTTGATGCCTAAAAGTTGGTTCTTTGAAACTGCGCAAAGCGTTTCCAGTGCCCAAGTAGGTAAGGTGGTAAAACTGCAAAGTGCCCAGGAAGTGCGTCATTATCTTATCGTGGAAAGCAACGCGACAGCCTCAACCTTATTACTCATTGAAAGTGCCCACCAACTTAATGAGCACAAAAAGCTAACTCAGTTTGGCTTGATTAAAGTAATGAATGACCGACTAATGCCGGTCAAGTTTAATTGTGCCAATAAGGTACACGCCGCCTAAAGATAAAATGCTGAGTAATCAGTTCTTAATAGCCTATAATTGTTGCAAATTATTGTGGTAGAAATAATACCAATCCGATTAAGTAGCTTGCCACTCAGTGGGAACAAACTTAGTCAGATTGGTATATCTTATCGACTTGAGTGTTTTTTACTGCATTGGTTTGTTTTTCTCAGTTATCAATAATTCATCCCAGATAAATAATAAACATGGAGTTGTTATGAAATATGCCACACTAGCATTGAGTGTTGTTTCCTTTGCTTTTTCTACCAATATCGGCAGTGCTTACGCTGCTGACGATACAGAGAAAGGCTTATTAATCTCAGAAATTCAGTCCGCTAAGCCACTTAATAGATTAGAACCTAAATACCCAATTAGTGCGGCCCGTAAAGGTCAGGAAGGTTGGACCATTGTTAGTTTTATCGTTGAAAAGGACGGTAGTGTTTCATCACCTATTGTTGAGGATTCGTCTGGTAATAAAAAATTTAATCGGGAATCATTAAAAGCACTAAAAAAATGGCAATACCAGCCAGCGACACAAAATGGTGAGCCTGTTCAGCAGTGTAACCAGTTTGTGAGATTGGATTACTCGTTGTCAGGAAATGGGCAAGGCGGCGCAACAAGAAAATTTGTTAGTAAGTACAAAAAAATTACCCAGCAAATCCAAGAAAAAGACTTTACGTCTGCAAAATCCCTGATGGAAGAGCTGAAGTCCAAACCGCGCTGGAATCTGTATGAAGATGCGTGGTATGCGAATCTACAAGCCACTTATTTTCGGGCTGTTGGCGATCAGCCGCAACAACTAGTAAGCCTAAACAGAGTTATTTCCGCAAAAAAATACATTCCCGAGAGTATGCGCTTTAGCGCACTAGTCGATGCGTTTGTAATAAACACAAATGTGGCAAACTATGCTGATGCGTTAGAGAATTTCAGCGAAATAAAGAAATTCGAAAACGCCGAAAAAATGTTAACCAAGTTGGCTCCTTACGTTGACGAAATTTATGCGCTCATCGAGAGTGATAAAATTATAGTACGACCAGGTACCATCGGGGATGACTCAATATGGCGGCACAAAATGGTGAGAAACTCATTTGCCTTAACTGCCCTGGATGGTGAATTATATAAATTGGAAGTTCGTTGCAATAACAAGGTTTTCACTTATAAACCTAGTGAAGAAAATACTTGGAGCATCCCTAATAAATGGGGCAAATGTAACATCTATGTGCATGGTGAGCATAACAGTAGCTTCAAGTTTGTCGAGTTGGCTGAAACAGTAAAAGCTTAGTACATTTAACTATACAATAAATTAGGTGGTATTCGCTATGCCATTGTTACCGCCTAACAAATCCCTCTATTTGTTCACAAAAACGCTATTGTCTGCTGCAAAGCAAGTGTAAGCAGCGTATAATCCCCGCCTTTAAAGATAATATTCGAGACATCGCCCCATGCTACCTTATTTTGCTGCCTGTCCTAAGGGACTAGAATACCTGCTCGTTACAGAAATTGAACAACTAGGCGGGGTAGAAGTGCGCGAATCACTCGCGGGTGTCCGCTTTAAAGCCGATGTAGCCACGGCCTATCATATCTGTTTATGGTCACGCCTAGCGAGTCGTATTCTGTTGTCATTACACAGCGATGAGGTTCATAGCACCCAGGACATCTATGATGTTGTCTACCGCGTTAACTGGCATGTCTATTTTGAAAGCCACAAATCGATTGCGGTAGAATTTACCGGCACCAATGAGTTTATTAACAATACGCAATTTGGTGCGCTTAAGGCCAAGGATGCCATAGTTGATAAGTTTAGAGATCAAGGCTTTGATCGGCCAAATGTTGATAAGCAACAAGCGGATATCCGTATTGAATGTCGCATGGTCAATAACAAACTAACCCTTGCACTTAATTTTTCGGGCCGTTCACTACAGCAACGTGGTTATCGTAGTAATGCTGGGGCGGCACCACTTAGGGAAAATCTTGCAGCGGCATTATTGTTGCGCAGCGGCTGGCAAACCAATAAACCACTGTATGATCCTTTTTGTGGTAGCGGTACCCTTGTTATAGAGGCTGCGTTAATGGCCGCCAATATTGCCCCTTCTTTAACACGCGAGAGCTTTGCCTTTGAAGCATTAAAATCATTCAAGGCCGACACTTGGCATGAGATAAAAGCCAGTGCCCAAGCGATTGCAGATGAAAGCAAAACACGCAAACAATTGTGTATTCGCGGTTCTGATATGGATTCACGCGTATTAAACATTGCTCGTGATAATGCTTATCGAGCGGGGGTAGAGCACTTAGTTACTTTTGAAGTTGCTAATGCGCTTGAAATTAAACCGCCTTTTGGTAATCAGAAAGGTAACATTGTAACCAATCCACCATACGGCGAGCGTTTAGGTGAGCTGTTACCGCTTATCTTTGTTTATCACGGCTTTGCGAAAGCCGTTAAAGCGAAATTTAATGGTTGGGATTTGAGCGTATTTAGCTCATCTATCGAGTTGCTAACGGCGATTCGCCTAGCCCCAGATCACAAATACAAATTATTCAATGGCCAGCTTGAGGCTATTCTTGCCAACTATGCTATCGGTGATGGCGCGTTAAAATCGGTATCAAAACAGGCCGAACCTTTTGCTAATCGCTTGCAAAAAAATCATAAAGTGCTGTCAAAGTGGGCCAAAAACGAAGGGGTTGATGCTTATCGCCTTTATGACGCGGATTTGCCTGACTATAACTTAGCGATTGATCGGTATGGCGATAGATGGATCGTTCAGGAATATGCCGCACCTAAGTTTATGGACAAGACTAAAACAATGCGCCGTTTAATCGAAGCCTTTATTGTGCTTGACCATGTCTTTGATATTGACAGCGCGAACCTTATTTATAAAGTTCGTGAGCAGCAGAAGGGTGAAAGTCAGTACGAAAAGCTTAATGAGCATCAAGATAAGTTCATCGTCCATGAGTACAACGCCAAGTTTTTAATCAATACTTCTGATTATCTTGATAATGGTTTATTTTTAGATCATCGCTTAACCCGTCAAAAACTGGGAGAGATGGCGAAGGATCAGGACTTCCTTAATCTATTTTGCTACACCGGCAGTGCATCCGTTCATGCAGGGCTTGGCGGCGCAAAATCGACCACTAGCGTTGACATGTCAAGGACCTATCTTGATTGGGCAAAAGAAAACTTTAGAGCAAATGGTTTAAGCGGACCTGAACATCAATTTATCCAGATGGATTGCTTAACCTGGTTGGCGCATTGTCAAAGTCGCTATGATCTAATCTTCATCGATCCGCCGACGTTCTCTAATTCAAAACGAATGGCACAGACATTTGATGTCAATCGCGATCATGTGCAACTGCTTAAGAATTTAAAACGTATTTTACGTGAAGACGGGTTAATAGTGTTCTCTAACAACTCTCGTCAGTTTAAAATGGATCATCGCCAGCTAGAGCGTATTGGATTAATTGCCCAGGAAGTTACACAGCACACGATACCACGTGACTTTAAAGGTAATCCAAAGATTCACAACTGTTGGGAGATAACACACGCATGAGTGAGCCTGCAGTAACATTATACTCCACTGACGGTTGCCATTTATGTGAATTGGCAGCCCAGCAACTGAACCAATTGAATGTCACTTATATTACCGTTGATATTATCGACGACCCTGACTTGGTTTCCCGCTATGGTATTACTATTCCTGTTGTGCGCAAAGCGGACAGCAGTGAGCTCAATTGGCCATTTGAAATTAACCAGCTAGCCAACTTTTTGGAATAAAATTTTATGTTAATACGTTTAACGAACGCGCAATTGGCCTTCGGCACCCATGTAATTCTTGATAAAGCCGACTTCCAGGTTAATGCTAATGAGCGGGTGTGTCTTGTTGGTAAGAATGGCACCGGTAAATCTACCTTAATGAAGATCATTGCCAAGCAAATGGATCTTGATGGCGGTGACCTGCATTACAACAGTGATATCGTGGTCGCTCGCTTGGAGCAGGATCCACCAGAAAAGGCGCAAATGTCTGTCTTTGATTTTGTTTCCTCGGGGATAGCGCACGTTGGCCAACTTATTGCCGACTATCATCACGTGTTATTGGATTTAGAGTCCAACTACAGCGATGCAGTGATGGATAAGCTGTCTAAGTTACAGAGTAAAATGGATGATAACGATGCCTGGTTATTTGAAACACGCATTAATACGGTGCTTGAGCAATTATCGTTACCAGCGGATAAGCAGTTAAGCGAATTATCTGGTGGCTGGTTACGTAAAGCGGCATTGGCTAAAGCGTTAGTGCAACAGCCTGATGTATTGCTCCTAGACGAGCCGACCAATCACTTGGATTTGAATGCCATTGGTTGGCTGGAAAAAGTATTGCTCGATTTTCGAGGGGCAATCGTCTTTATCAGTCATGACCGCGCCTTTATTCGAAAAATGGCTACGCGCGTGATTGACCTTGACCGTGGTAAGCTTAATTCATGGCCTGGTACTTATGGTGACTATTTGGTCGCTAAGGAAGAGTCGCTACGTGTTGAGCAAGAGCAAAATGCGTTATTTGATAAGAAATTAGCTCAAGAAGAGGTATGGGTTCGTCAAGGAATAAAGGCGCGCCGAACTCGTAATGAGGGGCGTGTTCGTGCCTTAGAGCAACTGCGCCTTGAGCGTAAAGCGCGCCGCGAAGTAGTGGGTAAGGCTAAGATGACGCTCGCCAGCACATCTAAATCCGGTAAGCTTGTGTTTGAAATAGATAACCTAAGTTACGCTTACGAAACCAAACCCATTGTTACCGATTTTACATCACGTGTTATACGGGGCGACCGCATTGCATTGGTTGGCCCTAACGGTTGTGGTAAGTCGACATTGCTTAAGTTGTTACTTGGTAATCTAGATCCAGCAAAAGGAGAAATCAAAACCGGTACTTTACTTGATGTAGCCTATTTTGATCAGCACCGAGCAGCGCTGGACTTAGATAAAACGGTACAAGAAAACGTCGGTGACGGTAAGGACGATGTGGAGCACAACGGGCGGACTCGACATGTACTAGGTTACTTACAAGATTTCCTTTTCTCGCCAGCCCGCGCTCGTACGCCAGTGAGAGCTTTATCCGGTGGTGAAAAAAATCGTTTGTTGTTGGCAAAATTGTTTCTAAAACCAAACAACATGTTAGTGCTCGATGAGCCAACCAATGATCTAGATATTGAAACCCTAGAACTACTAGAGTCACTAGTACATGCCTATCAAGGTACCTTACTCTTGGTAAGCCATGACCGTGAGTTTATCAACAACACCGTAACCTCGAGTTGGTGGTTTGGTGCTAACGGCGTGATTGAAGAGTTTGTCGGGGGCTATGAAGATGCTGTTAATCAAGGGGCGGTATTATTTGACCCTGAGAGCTATAAGCCAAATGCGCCGATAAAAGAAAAGGCAGCGCCAGAACCTGTGGCCACCGCGCCTGTCGCTAAGAAACTAAGCTACAAGGAACAGCGTGAACTCGATTTATTACCAGAGAAAATGGAATTACTTGAACAAAAAATTAGTGATTTGGAAACACAAATGTCGCAAAGCGACTTTTTTAGCCAAGAGAGTAAGATAACTCAACCGGTAATTAAGGCATTAGAAGAGGCTCAGGCGGAATTGGAAGTATGTTTTGAGCGCTGGGAACACCTAGATAGCTTGGGCTAATATAGTGTTCGCTAGAAAAGGTTTAGCATTTGCTGAACCTTTTTTTGCTTTTGTGGTCTTTATAACTGCGCGAATTATTGCAGGACAAATTCCAATAATAAAGCTGGTCATTTTTGAGCGACCAATTAAATAACGGCGCTTAAATTTATTATCGTTACAAAGTTGGCCATCTAATTACTAGAATTGTTAGAATTATTTCAACAAAACATCAAGTTTCATTGCATCCAATGGATTTTAATTGAATAATGCTGTCCATAAGCAGCAAATTTAGGGTTTAGCCCAGTATGAAATGGCGTAATGCCTTTCGTAAGTAGCAGGAATTATAATGAAAAATAAGTTACAACTGTCTTTGATCGCAGCTTCTTTAAGTGCCTGTTTTGGTGCAAATGCTGTAGTTTATAAAATCGAGAATATCGATGAATTCTTTAAAGTAAATGGTACGATTGAAAATAGCCGCAGTGGCTTTGGCGTAAGCGCCAATTCAAACGGCTTATACATTGGCGGTGCTTCCGGGCAATTCGCGCCAGTGCTGTCTGAGGAAGATGAAGAGTTACTCACCAACACCCGCGTTGATACAGCGCTAACGCAAGCGAGTGAAACCAATACCTACGCGCCAAAGCTTTTGCCTAAAGCGTCTAACCTTGTTTTTACCTTTGATAATGACAATCAACCAAGCTTCCTCTCACTTTTTGAAGAAGTTATTGATCCTGAAGCACTGGGCGATGCCGTAACGGTTGAAAGCTTCGCGTTTGATACTAATGCCGATAGCATTATCGTTGGCACGACCAGCTCGGTAGCCCATGCGCTTGATGACCCTGACCAAAGTGACGGTAACAGCCTAAAAGATGAGCCATTTTATGCTTTTGACTACCGTCAACGTGCCTTTGTGCTAGATAATGGTGTGATGCATACCTTCGCTCCTGAATTTTCTACTTACGGTGGTCAAAGTGGGATCACCTCGATAAATGATAATGGCCTGGTGGTTGGTTACGAAAGTGTCGGAATAGAACCTTATTACGTAGAGCAAATTGAAAAGCTTTGCCTAGATAGCTACAAGGATACTATTCCATTAGCGATCTGTACCCAAGGATTCTCATATAACGGCAAGAGCAACAATGAAACCCGCTATATGCTGCAGGCCGTTAGCTGGCAATACAGTAATGGCGCTTTATCTAATCGTACCCCATTAGGGATTCTTGGTGAGCGTGTGGAAGGGGACAACTTCTATCGTTATAACTCAATCGCGCTTGACGTTAATAATAACGGAATCGCTGTCGGTCGCAGTGTTGCGTTTCGAGATGGCAAACAAGAGACACGCTATCGCTTTGACATAGCCACGATCTTTCATAACAATGAAGTGATCGACCTGATGGACCACAGTGAAGATACCTGGGTCGGTTCTGCGTCAACAGCAATCAATGACAGCGATGTTGTCGTTGGTTATGTGACTAAATACATCAACGGTTATCCACGCAACAAAATGTTTGTCTACGACATGGCTGCTGCCTCTCCAGAAGTCACCTTTCCAAGCGACTTCTTTAGCGGTGAGTCTGATTTAGCCAGTAACCCAAAGGATATCAACAACGATAGCTTGGTGGTCGGTTCTATTGACATTGATGGAGGGAGCAGCACCTCTCGCCGTACCCACGCGTTTTTATATGATAATAAAAGTGCAGACTTTAGCGATGTTAACGACCTATTGACCTGTGGTTCTAAAGGTTATGTGCAAACTGGTGATACTTGGCAGAAACACCAGGTTGAGGCAAGTGGCGGTGACGGACAAACCATAAGTTACGACGTTGCTATAAGTGTTGTTGACGCAAACAACATTACCGATGACGGCACCATTATGGCAACTGCCTTGGTAACGCTACCAAGGGTTAAAACCCAGTGGCGAGATGCTGATGGCAATATTACTACTACACCAGATGAAAACTCTGTTGAAGAAGTGGTTAAGGATGCCAATGGCAATGTTGTCTTTGATACCGATAGCGAAGGACGCCCGATCACCGAACAAATTCCACGTGCAGTAATACTTAAACCTACAGACGAAGCGGTCTGTAGCGTTGTTGAAGATACTTCGCAAGATTTTGTCTATAAACGTAGCGGCGCAAACTTCGGACTGTTTGGATTATTGCTTGCCGGTATGGGCTTATTTAGACGCAAATTGCGTTTTAGAAAATAATTCTTAGGATCATTAACTTAGTAATCTTTTGCTATTTAATGATCATTTTTGCTTGATCGTTTAGTTTAATTTGGTTAAAAATGGAGCAGTGATATCGATGGATATCACATGTTCTGCTCCATAATTAATCGGTTCAACCCTGGTAGGTTTGCACTTTGGAAGTGGCTTTGAGTATGTAACTGGTTTGTTTGTGAGCAATGCGTAGTGATGCCACACCGGGTGGACATCACTAAGTTATGATCAATGAGGATTACTAGATGAATAGACAGAAAAGAGATCGCAATCAACGTGCATTTTCTAAAGGTTTTCAAGCAGGAACGCAAAGTCAGAGTAAAAACAATTGTCCTTACAGTACCACAGAGCAGAAACAGCAGTGGTTAGGCGGTTGGCGAGAAGGTTGTGAAGAACGCGCTAACGGGTTCTTTAGCCGACTGTAACCACACGAAACAAATTATTTAAAGCACTGGTTAAACCGGTGCTTTTTGGTTTTATAGCTAAGCGCCTGACAAAAAATAGTAGTATTTAAGTCTGGCAGATAGGAATAAATCGATGAAAAAAGTAGTACTTTATACGATGAATGGTTGTAGTGCCTGCGCCAGTGCTCAGCAATATTTCGACAAACAGCGGATTAAGTATCGCTTATGCAATGTGAAATCACCCGCTGGTGCGAAAGAGTTTGCTCGATTACGAATGCGTGGCGTGCCAGTTATCAAGGTTAGCGATCAACTGCTTTACGGCTTTTCGGTGAAAAAATTTGAGCAGCTATACCGAGATTAATCTTACCACTTGTCATTTTCGCCACGACAGTTTATTTCATATCAGTTATAATCCCAGCCAATTTTTTTAACTGAGTGATACCCCCTTGCAAGACATCTCTTTTTATAACATTGTGTTTCCAATCTTGAGCTTGATGCCGATTTTTGCACTGGCGATCATTTGCCTTATTTTAAAACACGGCCAACTATGCCCAGGACAGCATAGCCGTATTCAAGCAGAACTTATTACGATCTGGACTGTATTGTTTGTTGGCGTAATGATTGGCGCAGAAACGCAGACTAGTACCTGGGTATTGGTTGTTGGTGGTCTGGGAGGTGCGTATGGTATTTTGCTTAGTATCTGGCAAGGGAAGTTACCAAACAAACGTGCGATACCAGACAAAGCAATTTATTTTGCGATGTTACCGTTAACTATTTATGGTTTAGTGCTTATTTGGATGCAGCCGAGCTGGTTTGTGTTATTACCAATGGCAATCACAGGGGCCGTATTAGCCAACCTGTTATTAGTGAAAGCCCGCCATCGATTGGAAGCGTTTAATCGATTACTGCCTTACGGTGGCATTGTCGGCACTATCTTGTCATTGGTTTTAGTTTCATGGACTATTTACGCGGCGGGCGAGGGCTTATTTAACGCGGATATGCAAAGAGATTTACTATGGGCATTGGGCTTCTTACTTCTGGGCTTGAGTCTGTGGGTATTACCCTTGGTGTCTGACAACCCACAAAGCAACACTTTGCTGGGGATCGCAACGTTTTTGCTGCTAATAGCCCAGATCCTAACCTATGAAGTGGTGGTATTACTAACCATCAATATGGCTTGATTGGCGTTTACTGTTTTCACAAAATGACAATATAGGTGCTTGGGAAACCAAGCTCCTATACAGATTAGATAGGTAAGTTTGCTACTATCACTTGCAAGGTATGATTCCTATAGCGCTTTATTCCGATGCGTTAGTGGCATTGGCATACGCCTCAAAACCACCATCTAGCGAGTATACCTCGTCAAATCCTCGTTCAACGAGAAATTGCGCTACCCCTTGGCTACTAATACCGTGGTAGCAGCAGACCACCATTGGTATATCCATGTCGCAGTCAGCAATGTGTTGCTCCAGGTTTCCCTGATTAAGATTAAATGCCTTGGGGATGTGAGATAAAGCAAACGATTGCTGATCGCGTGTATCAACAATGTTGATAGTTTGTTCGTTACTTAGGGCCTTAAGTTCAGCCACGCTGATATGTTTAAACTGCATCTGTTGTGTTTCCATTAATATCTTTTAATCAACTATTTGAATCGATTAATGTTTGCTTTTAGGTCAATTAATTGCTGAAAGGATAACTTACCATCCTCATCTCTTTTATAGTCTTTGTTGTAGAACCTGAAGTTGCCTTGGCGATCAATCTCTGCAATGCTATCTTCTTGATACAACGCAAAATCTTCGCTAGCGCCAATATAAAAGAGCTCGTGGGACTGAGTGCTTAGTATGTCAAAGCCGATACTCGTGTCACTCTCAGGGTTACCGCAGCGAAAATGGTGCCTTAGTAATGTTGGCAGCACATCATAATGCGAAGTCTTTTTGATGATCTGTTGCGCTGGCGTGTTAGGTAAGGCGATGACAAGGGGCACTTGTAGGTTAGCCGCTGAAAAGGATTCAGATTGCTGATAAATCGCATTAAGATCATTACCGCGGTTGCCAGTAATAACTACCGTTGTATTCGCTAGATCGACGTTTGCAATTATTTCTCCAATCAACTGATCAGTATACTTTATTGCTTTGAAATACTGTTTTGCAAGGAATCGGTCTGCAGGTCGCTGTTGTGTTAGCGATACCTCGATTGTTGGATTGAAATCATCGGGGACGCTTAGCTCTTGACTGGCATAGAGAGTGATATCGGCAAGGTAGGCACTTTCATGATCTTGAGCGACCCACTCGATGAGCTGAGCAACGTTTTGTTGATCTTTTGCAGCGGCGTTAAAGTTACTAGCGCTTCGCTCGCCTGGTTTTACGTCCAGATGCTTGCGGGCAACGTTATCACTTAGGGTTATAAGTGGGCTTTTTTGACCTTGTCGTTCAAACACGCCCCGATAGTTTGCCGGCAAGCCGGTAGCCAGCGTAAACTCGACGTCATCTGTATCTAGACTAGTGGTAATGTGATTGCTCGCTGAAATATTTTGCGATGCAAATTGAGCCAAGTTTGGCATATGAATAGCTGAAATGTGCTCGCGGTTAATTCTTGCGATTGAAATGAACAATAAATTTTGTTCATTTGATACGTTACATTGCAACGGGTTTAGCGGGTAGGTCACTGTTTGTGGTGCCGCACTGAGTTCTAATTTGTTGCTATGTTGCTCGCCTATCCAGCCATATTTTTTGATTAAGCTACGCGCAGTCGACTGATGTGAAAGTGGAAACATCCGGTCATAGGCCAAAATAGGGCGATAGACAGTGGCGTCAGCCCATACGTGAAGTAAATGGCTTAAAATAAAGGCCCCACCAAATACCAAGGTAATTCGGTTGCCGACATCCCATGCGCGAATAACAGGCAAGCGCTTCCAGATGAGATTCGCAATGGTTAACTCGACCAGTAGCACGGCTAACAAAAATAAGGCAATTGAACTCCAGCCAATGCTTTTGTTGAGATTAAAACCCTGTAAATCAAAGGCAAGTAAATTCAGGTGTAATTGATAACTACCGTATACACTGCCATCTATTAACAGCGTGATAATCGCAATAGTGGCGACAATTGCGCCAAGTGCTCTCATGACTTTGGATGAGGGGAAAATAAAGGTAAGCGGAAATAATATAATGATGTAGGCAAGGATACCTAACAGGCCAAAGTGACCAATCCAAGTTGCAATAATATAGATAACCGCTGTAAACGAGGAGTCGCTTTCAACAGCAAATACATAGCGTAACGCCATCACCATCGCCAGCATAATATTTGCCAGCATAAACCAGTGACCCCAGCAGATTAAGCGGGAAACTCGGTCTTTATAAGAATTTGAATTATCAACCATTAGTTAGCATCGTTGTTAAGTGAAGGATATTATCACACGCACTCACAGTGGGTGCAACTTAGGTTTATTTGGACGCAACCTACTAAGTAGACACTGTAAAGTTTACTTTAGCAGGCTACGCTCCAACAACAAGAGATTTAGTGCAGCTCTACCTCTACTGAGTTCTCTAGTGCTTTAGCGAAACTCGCCGCGACGTGCTTGCGCTGACTTACTGAAACGCTATTGTTAATCACTGAAGTCGCTGCGTTACCAAGCGCCATTAGGCTAAGGTCAGCTTTTGCATTGCTATTTTCTAAAACGGTTAATAGTTGCAAGATAAGTGATTCAACTTGTTCGTTGCTATATTTTGAATTTACTGCCATTGGTGTTCTCTTGTTAGTTGCTGCTTTATCTATTAAGCTGACGCCGATTAAATGGGGAACTTCCTACATCCTGTTATCACAAGCGGGTAAAAGTTACTCAATCTCGCCAACAAATAGAAATGTTGCGGGATAATTCGTATATAATACAGCAAATTTCAGTTAGGGACTAATGCCAAATGAGTGTTTCGATTAGACATAGCATACTTCATCAAATTAATACCACCAGTGAAGGTGATGTGACGTTTTCAGCTCGTGACCAAGTACTTGCACCATCGCAAGATGTAGAAAACCTAGTGAGTGAACTGCACCGAATTTACAATTCAAAGCAGGGCAAAGGTTATGGTTTCTTTGCCGATGATGAGCAAGGTGAGCAAGAATTTTCACGCTCGTTAACCACTTATTTGGACCAGGATAATGACTTTGTCGCATTTTCGCAAACAGCGATTAGGCAATTACAAACCGAATTAATGAAATATAACTTTGCTGAGCAAGGTTATTTGTTGTTGGCCAATTATACCCATATTGCTAGTAACTATCTGTTTGTTGCTTTGATATCGCCAAAAGACTCGCTTGCTGTCGACGACACGCTGGAAGTTAGCAGTAATCAGCATTTGGAGCTTAATAACCTTCAATTGGCTGCACGAATAGACTTAACCATGTGGCAAGCAGAGCCTGATAGCCAACGTTATATTTCCTTTATCCGTGGCCGGGCCGGCCGTAAAGTTTCCGATTTTTTCTTGGACTTTATGGGATGTAAGGAAGGTTTCAACGCGAAAGAACAAAACAAAAGCTTAATGAATGCGGTAGAGGATTATTGCAGCGCGGCTGAGTTTGATCGCAGTGAGAAAGAAGACTACCGTGAAAAGGTGTTCGATTATTGTAAGGGGCAAATCGATAGCGGTGAAGAAATCGCGATTAAAGATCTTTCATCAAAAGTATCTAGTGATAGCGAGCAAGGACTCTATCAGTTTGTCGCACAGCAGGGTTACGAACTTGAAGACGAAATCCCGGGCGACAGCTCCACGTTGCGCCAACTTAAAAAGTTCTCAGGCACTGGTGGCGGGGTAACTGTTGGCTTTGAGCAAAAGCATTTAGGCGAGCGAGTGATCGTTGATTTAGTCAATGATAAGCTAACCATTGTTGGTATTCCGCCAAACCTGCTTGACCAACTTAAGCGCCGCTTGTCGAGCGACGGATAATAAGTTGAAGTAATTCACATAATTGGTGAAAACAAAGTGGCGAGTTATTGTATAATAACCGCCACTTTTTATTGGTCGGGTTTCCCCCATCCATGATTAAACGGGTGGACTGTTTTTCTGCCCTTATAGGATTTACTATGAAATTGTTTGTAAATAACTTAACCGTTATTGATTATTCTTATCTATGTCATCAGCGCGGCATGGTCGGCGAGAGCTTAATTGTCGATATCGAACTCGATGGTTCGCTTAATGACGAATGCATGGTGCTAGATTTCGGTCTGGTTAAAAAACAGATCAAGGCGGTTATCGACTTTGAAGTTGATCATAAGCTACTCGTAGCGGCAAACCACGAAACGGTCTCGTTTAACGTGTTAGAGGATACCGTACAGCTGTTATTGGATCGCCCCGAGCAACTTCCGATCTATCTAAACTGCCCGCATGAGGCGTTTGCCCTACTTGATGCTGACGTTGTCAACGAAGATTCCATTATTCGTCATTTGGAAACGGCAATTAAAGCAGTGTTGCCGGATAACGTGACAGGTTTAGTGCTAAAGCTTGCACCGGAACCTATGTTTGGACCATTTTATCATTATAGCCACGGCCTAAAAAAGCATGACGGTAATTGTCAGCGCATAGCACATGGTCACCGCTCGATTATAGAGATTGAGCGTAATGGTGAAAAAGCTGAAGATCTTGAACAATATTGGGCATCACGGTGGAATGATATTTACCTTATCACCACTAACGATTTGGTTAGTTCGAGCGATATTACCTTGCCACAAGAACTTAGTGTGCTAGCTGGTGTACCGAACATGCACTTTGTGGCATATGAAGCGCCACAAGGCCGATTTGAACTTGCGATCCCAGAGCAAGCTTGTGAAGTGGTTGCTTTTGATACCACTGTTGAGCAGCTGACCAGTTATGTCGCACAAACACTTGCTAATGACAATCCAGGCGATAAAATTGATGTTATCGGTTATGAAGGTGTTGATAAAGGGGCAATGGCTTCGGCACAAGTTGCAGGTTAGCTAGTTCACCACGTGCTCGATACTTCTTATTCAATTGACCATAAGGAATATTATGATAAATAAGCTATTGAGCACACTGTGCATCGCGGCTCTTACCGTTGCTCTCTCGGGCCAAGTTAGGGCTCAAACGCATCAGTTTGGCTCATCGTTGGTGCTAGACGGGCCACTAACCCAAGGTGCTATGCTTGTCGGTACGACTACCCCAAAAAATCAAATTAAACTCAATGATAAATCAATTAAGGTGGCCAGTGATGGCACCTTTGTTATTGGTTTTGGCCGCGATTCAAAACTACACCATCGCTTAACTGTGATAACAGCAAGCGCCGATACACAATCTTTTGAGCTTGAGCTGAAAAAGCGAAAATATAATATTTCTCGCGTTACCGGCATCAGTAAGAAGATCACGCATCCAAGTAAAAAGGACCAGCTACGGGCGGCCAAAGATAGCAAACAAGTACGAGCCGCTCGCAACGTATGGCTTGACGAATTACATTTCACCCAACAGTTTGTCTTGCCGGTTGAAGGGCGGATCAGTGGGGTTTATGGCTCGCAACGTTTTTACAATGGTAAAGCCGGTCGCCCGCATTACGGGTTAGATATCGCTCGTCCAACCGGAACTGTCGTTAATGCGCCCGCTGATGGGGTAGTTCGGTTGTTTGTACCAGACATGTTCTACTCTGGTGGTACATTAATCATTGATCACGGCATGGGGGTTTCATCCACTTTCTTGCATCTCAGTGCCGGCTTGGTGAAAGCTGGAGACAGAGTGAAACAAGGCCAGCCAGTTGCCAAGATAGGCTCAACAGGGCGCTCCACTGGCCCACATCTCGATTGGCGCATGAATTGGCTTAATCAGCGAATTGATCCCCAATTGCTGCTGGCAAAATAAAGTGATCTTAGGCGATTAATCAATATTAATCGCTTAAACCTTGCTCACTTATTTATCTTCCTACCCTAATAGTCATTTCGAACTGCTAAAAAGCTGTTATGATTTATCAAAATAATCTGAGAGTTTAGGTCTATTATGAGTGAAGAAACCATATTTAGTAAAATTATTCGCCGCGAAATTCCCGCCGATATAGTCTATGAAGATGAATTAGTTACGGCATTTCGTGACATTAGCCATCAAGCGCCAACTCACGTGCTCATTATCCCGAATAAATTGATCCCCACGGTCAATGATGTGACGACCGAGGACGAACTGGTTTTGGGGCGCCTATTTACGGTAGCGAAAAAAATTGCAAAAGCAGAAGGTATTAATGAGTCAGGCTATCGCCTTATCATGAACTGTAAGGATGATGCTGGCCAAGAGGTTTATCACATTCACATGCATCTAGTAGGCGGCCGTAAACTTGGGCGTATGTTAGCACCGGAGGTAGTATAGCCATGACGGCCATTGAGTTATTAACGAAGCGATATTCTTGTGGCAAGCTAACAACCCCAGGCCCTAGCTCGCAAGAGATCGAGCAGTTGCTTGCCGTTGGGGTGAGGGCGCCGGATCATGGTGCACTAAAACCCTGGCGTTTTATTGTTATGACTGGGGCTGGCCGCGAGCGCCTGGGTAAAATTTTTGCTCGTGCAGTTGCTGCCAGCGGTGGTGATGAAGCCAAAGTTACGAAAGCGCAGAATATGCCGCTACGTGCCCCTTGTGTAATCGCAGTGGTTTGTAAATACCAAGAGCATGAGAAAGTGCCTTGGGTAGAGCAGGTTCAATCTGCTGGATGTAGTCTATTCTCAATGCAGCAAACCGCACTTGCGATGGGCTATGGTGGTATTTGGCGTACAGGTGAATTGGCGAGAGATGAGCTGGTGCGAGAAGCGCTTGGCCTGGAGCAAGAAGACGAATTAGTTGGTTATTTGTATTTAGGTACTGAAGTTGTCAGTAGCAATTGCAGAAAGTCTCCCGACCATCAGCCATATGTTAGCTACTGGTCTTAATAGTCAGTCACTTTTATGGTTGTCCCATAGATTGTTTGGCTAGACAATAAAAAAGGAGCTTATTAGCTCCTTTTTTTTGCTCAAAAGGCTAGTGCCTCTTAAAAGTTTGCACTGCGCGGCGCACGTGGGAATGGGATAACGTCACGGATGTTTTGTACACCAGTTACATAAGATACCAATCGCTCGAAACCAAGACCAAAGCCTGCATGAGGAACTGTGCCGTAACGACGTAAGTCGCGGTACCATTCCATGTGTGAAACGTCGATGTTCATCTCTTCCATACGCTTATCAAGCATATCTAAACGCTCTTCACGCTGTGCGCCGCCGATGATTTCGCCGATGCCTGGTGCAAGTACGTCCATCGCCGCGACTGTTTTGCCATCTTCGTTCATGCGCATGTAGAACGCTTTGATGTCTTTCGGGTAGTTTTGCAGGATAACTGGTGCGCCTACGTGCTCTTCAGCTAGGTAACGCTCATGTTCTGAAGATAGGTCAACACCCCAAGACACAGGGAACTCAAACTTCTTACCGCAGTTTTCTAGGATAGTGATTGCATCCGTGTAGTCCATACGCACGAAATCGCTATCAACCATTTGCTCTAGACGCGAGATACATTCTTTATCAACGCGTTGCTGGAAGAAGGCCATATCATCTGGACGTTCTTCAAGCACCGCTTTAAATACGTACTTTAGCATCGCTTCTGCAAGGTCAGCGGCATCGCTTAAATCAGCGAAGGCGATTTCCGGCTCAACCATCCAGAACTCAGCTAGGTGACGAGTTGTGTTAGAGTTTTCAGCACGGAAAGTCGGACCAAAGGTGTATACCTTACCTAATGCACAAGCATAAGCTTCTGCATTCAATTGACCAGATACCGTTAGGAAGGTCTCTTTACCAAAGAAATCTTTGTCATAATCAACGTTGCCAGCATCAGTACGCGGCAAGTTTTCGTTGTCCAAGGTACTTACGCGGAACATTTCGCCAGCGCCTTCACAGTCACTTGCTGTGATTAGTGGCGTACTTACCCAAATGTAACCTTGCTCGTGGTAGAAACGATGAATCGCTTGCGATAATGTATTACGAACACGTGCTACAGCGCCGATGATGTTAGTACGCGGACGAAGATGTGCAACTTCACGTAAAAACTCTATGCTGTGGCGCTTTGCTGCCATAGGGTAGGTATCAGGGTCTTCAACAAGGCCAATGACTTCAACTTTTGTTGCTTGGATCTCAAATGACTGACCTTTACCTTGTGAAGCGACAACTTCACCAGTAACGGCTACCGAACAGCCAGCAGTAAGGGAAAGTACATCAGAATTATAATTCTCTAGAGTATTGGCGATTACTGCCTGAACAGGGTCAAAACCAGAACCATCGTAAATGGCTAGAAAAGAAATGCCGGCTTTTGAGTCACGACGTGTGCGCACCCATCCTTTAACCGTAGTAATTTCGCCTTGCGGGACTTTGCCTGCAATAATATCGGCAACAGTGGCCAAACTCATTGAACTATACTCCAAATATGTAAATTAACTTGGCAATATTACTCACCTGTGGCGAATAAACAAGTGCTTGAAGCTAAAAAAGGCTGGTGGGGAATTAAAAAAGTAACTAATGGCGAAAAAAACGTCTAATGGTAGTGGCACAACGCCTTTTCGTTATACCAATTCGACTGCGTTTATTTGCTTTGGGCAAGAAATCTGTTCGCCGAATTGGTGTTGCTCATTGTGCTATGACGCTAAGCGGCGCTTAACATAAATGTTTTGCATGAAATGCCAGATGAGACTCAATAAACGAAGTGATAAAGAAATAGCTATGGTTATAGCCTTCATGTTTGTTGATCGTCGCTTGATAGCCTACAGAATCCGCCGCTTCGATAAAGTTATCGGTAAGTAATTCAGTTTCTAAAAATTGATCGTCAAGGCCCTGGTCAATCAACATCGGCAATTGGTTGTTGCCTTGCGTCACCAAATGACAAGCATCGTATTGCAGCCATGTCGGTAGGTGATCACCTAGGTAATTATAGAATGCTTTCTGTCCCCACGGTGTCTCTACTGGGTTAACTATCGGGCTAAACGCAGATACACTTTTATAAGCACTACTATTGCGTAGCGCGATCATTAAGGCACCGTGGCCGCCCATGGAATGGCCGAAAATTGACTTTACATCAGAGATAGGCAAGTTTTGTTCAATTAAACCAGGCAGTTCACTCACCACATAATCGTACATGTTAAAATGTTTGTTCCAGGGCTTTTGTGTGGCATTAACGTAAAAACCTGCGCCTTGACCAAACGCATAATCATCTTCTAAGTCATCAGGCACTTCGTCGCCGCGCGGACTGGTATCCGGCATGATTAGCGCGATACCATGTTTTGCTGCCCAACGCTGAGCGCCGGATTTAACTGAAAAGTTTTCATCGGTGCAGGTAAGTCCAGACAGGAAATATAACGCTGGCACTTTGTTATTTTCATCTGCCTGCGGTGGCAAGTAAACGGAGAAAGTCATGGTGCAATGGGTGGTATTAGACGCGTGTTGATATTGATGGTGCTGACCGTCAAATAATTTTTGATTAGATAAAAGCGTTAATGTAGACATAGTATGTATTTTATTTAGCGAACGAAAACGCCATTGTAGCAAATTTTTTGCTGGACAGCTCAGCATTTTATTGACGACAAATCATAATTAAAGTGCTATAAAACGGGGCATTAGCATCACCAATTAGGTAATTAGTAATGACAAAAATAAGTAAGTTGACCAATTTGGCCCTACTGTCGGCAGGGCTCCTGACCACAAGTAACCTGGTTTTTGCGCAGCAATTTGCGATTGCCATTCATGGTGGTGCAGGCACCATTAAAAAGGAAAATTTCACCCCTGAAAAAGAAGCGGCTTATCGTGCCAAGCTTGAGCAAGCCACCAACGCAGGTTATGCCATACTTGAAGCGGGTGGTTCGAGCCTTGATGCAATAAATAAAGCGGTGAATGTACTGGAAAACTCGCCATTATTTAATGCTGGTTTAGGTGCTGTTTATACCTATGACGGTGCGCACGAGCTGGATGCTTCAATTATGGATGGTAAAACTAAAAATGCGGGGGCGGTTGCCGGGGTAAAACATATACAAAACCCCATTAACCTTGCTCGTTTGGTCATGACTAACTCGGTGCATGTCATGCTATCAGGGGCTGGTGCAGAAGAGTTTGCACTAGAGCAACAAATCCCGTTGATTAACAATAGCCATTTTGATACTGAGCGCCGTTACAAAGCACTGTTGAAGGCCAAAGCAAAGCTTAAGGCACTAAAAGACAAATCAAAAGCAACAAAAGACTACCAGGCAAATTATAAGCACTGGGATCAAGCTTATAAGATGGGCACCGTAGGCGCAGTAGCCGTTGATAAATCGGGCAATGTTGCAGCGGCCACCAGTACTGGTGGCATGACCGCAAAACGCTATGGCCGCATAGGTGACTCACCGGTTATTGGTGCGGGAACTTGGGCGGACAATCAATCATGTGCGGTGTCTGCCACTGGCCATGGAGAATACTTTATCCGCTACAATGTGGCATCAGATATCTGTGCACGGGTTTTATATCAAGGCAAGTCAATTGAACAGGCCAGTGAAGAAGTTATCTTTGGCCCAATGTTTAAAGCGGGGGGCACTGGCGGTGTGATTGTGGTGGACCCCAAAGGAAATGTTGCATTAACCTTTAACACTAAAGGTATGTATCGCGGTTCCAGGGTATCTGGTGAGATGGCAAAAATCGCAATTTTTGAAAAATAACAGCTCGGTGAAGGCATTTGGATAAGATAGGCTTGTTTGTATTGTAAACCAGCCTATCTTATTATCGGTTATTCGTTTACTTGGGGTTTGTTAGCAATAATAACCGCTCGTTTTGGCGCCGGGTGACCTTCGATAGTTTTACTCGGATCTGCTGGATCAAGAAAATCGGCTAGCGATTCATATTCCATCCAATCTGTCTTACGTTGTTCATCGACGCTGGTGATACAGCTATCCACACAACGCACGTTTTCAAATCCTAGTTTGGTTAGCCAAAGAATCAATGCATCCGCACTGGGCAGAAACCACACATTGTTCATCTTTCCGTATCGGCCCATTGGTACTAATACTTGATTTTCATCGCCGTCGATAACTAGTGTTTCAAGGACCAATTCGCCACCATCGCGTAGTTGATCCTTGAGTTGTTGAAGATGATCGATAGGTGATTTTCTGTGGTAGAGAACCCCCATAGAAAAAACCGTATCAAAGGCTTCAAGTTTCGGCAATTGCTGAATGCCCAGTGGCAGTAGATGAGCGCGCTGATCATCATTGGCTAATTGTCGGATCGCTTCAAACTGGAATAAAAACAGCGTTGAAGGGTCGATACCGACGGTAAATTTGGCACCATCACCAAGCATTCGCCATAGATGATATCCGCTGCCACAGCCTACATCTAGCACCGTTCGATTGTTTAGTGGTGTAATATGTTGACGTAATCTTTCCCATTTCCAATCACTGCGCCATTCCGTATTAATGTCAATACCATGAACTTTAAACGGCCCTTTACGCCAAGGCGAGAATACCCGAAGCAATGCCTCAAGTTTTTTAATTTGACCAGCTGCCAGTGGCACTTCACTAGCGATTTCCATTGCATTGGTTAGTGACACCAGATTATTGGTATCGTTGGGAAATTTATTTAAACAGCGTTGCCATTTGTCGAATTGGCCGTGCTGATGTTCACGTTGCCATTGGCCTAGCTGCGCAGGCAGAGTCTCTAGCCAATGGCTCAAAGGGCCGGTGGCAATTTGTTGATAAAATCGGCCGAAATCAATCATTATTATTTTCCTGCGACTGCGCTTTTATCGCAATCATTGAGCTAAAGTTGAAACACTGAAACCATAATTCGCTGGTAGTAAAACCTGCTTGCGCAAAACGCTGGCGGTGACAATCTAATGTGTCCGTTAACATGACATTTTCTAATGCATTGCGCTTTTGGCTAATTTCTAACTCACTGTATCCATTTGCTCGTTTGAAATCATGGTGAAGGTCAGTTAACAATTGCTGTGCAACCTCATTGTCAAATCGCAATTTTTCAGACACTAATAAAATGCCTCCAGGTTTAAGCCCTTGATAAATCTTGTTGATGAGTGCCTGACGATCGCTTGGTTTAATAAATTGCAGCGTGAAATTAAGCACGACAACACTGGCATTTTCGATGGTCACTGCCTGAATATCATCACACAAGATCGACACCTTGGTGTCGCTCTTAAAAGCATGCACGTGAAGGTCAGCTCGCTCTACCATGGCAGGGGAGTTGTCCACCCCTATGATATGGCAATTGCTATGGGTTATGTTACGACGCATTTCTATGGTCGCGGCCCCCAAGCTACAACCTAAATCGTAAAGATTGGAGTCATCTTGCGCAAAACGTTGGGTTAGCATCCCGATAGTAGTAATAATATTGCTATAGCCGGGGACGGAACGCTTGATCATATCAGGGAATACTTCTGCAACTTGTTGATCAAATTGAAAATCACCCAATTTATCTAGCGGTGCAGCAAAAATATTATCGACAGAGTTACTCATGTTAACATCACAGTTATGAACTAAAAAAGGGGCATTTTACGCTATGCGCTCATCAGTGTCTTTATTATTAATCCGTTAAATGCATTCTAAAGTTGAGTTTGGCCACATAACGCGCAACTTTTGTTAGGAAAATCATAATTTACAATAATTTTATCCCTTAGCAACTTGAATCGCTTACCTATTGGAAATTTTTTCTTTATACTATCGGCAATTTCGACAATAGCCCTTAGGGCAACCATCAGGAAGTAAGTCAATGCGCAGCCATTATTGCGGTGAAGTAAACGAATCATTAATTGGGCAACAAGTAGAACTTGTTGGTTGGATAAACAAACGACGTGATCTTGGCGGCGTGATCTTTTTAGATTTGCGTGACCGTTATGGTTTGGTTCAAGTTGTCTACGATCCAGATTTACAAGAATCGTTTGAACTAGCAAGTAGCCTGCGTAATGAGTTTTGCGTAAAAGTAACTGGTATGGTCCGTGCGCGCCCTGAGAGTCAGGTCAATAAAGATATGGTCACCGGTGGCATTGAGATTTTAGGTAAAGAACTTGAAGTTATTAATCGCAGTGAGCCACTACCACTAACCCTTGATGATCATCAAACAAACTCAGAAGAGCAACGCTTAAAGTATCGTTACCTAGATTTGCGTCGCCCTGAAATGACACAGCGTCTTATCTTCCGTTCAAAAGTAACCGGCTATGTACGCCGTTTCCTGGAAGATAATAATTTCTTGGATATCGAGACGCCAATTCTTACGGCTGCAACGCCTGAAGGTGCACGTGATTATTTGGTACCTAGCCGTACTCACAAAGGTAAGTTCTTTGCACTACCACAATCACCTCAGTTGTTTAAGCAGCTGCTGATGATGTCAGGTATGGATCGTTACTATCAAATTGTTAAATGTTTCCGTGATGAAGATTTGCGTGCAGATCGTCAGCCTGAGTTTACTCAGATTGATATTGAGACGTCATTTATGTCATCTGATGAAGTTCGCGCTAAGACCGAAGAATTAGTGGCTAACTTATTTAAAGAGATGCTGAATGTTGACCTGGGCACGTTCCCAACCATGTCATACAGTGAAGCGATGCGTCGTTTTGGTTCAGACAAGCCTGACTTACGTAATCCGTTGGAGCTGGTGGACGTCGCTGACCTGTTAACCGATGTGGAGTTTAAAGTATTCTCTGGCCCTGCTAACGATCCTAAAGGGCGTGTAGCGGTAATTTGTGTGCCGGGCGGTGCCAGTTTAAGCCGTAAAAACATCGATGACTACGGTAAGTACGTAGGCATTTATGGTGCTAAGGGGCTAGCTTGGATGAAAGTAAACGACATCGACGCTGGCATGGAAGGTATCCAATCACCGATTCTTAAGTTCCTGAATGAAGAAGTTGTTACTCAATTATTAGCGCGTACAAAGGCAAAATCTGGTGACATTATTTTATTCGGTGCAGACTCACTTAATGTCGTCACTGAAGCGATGGGTGCATTGCGTCTAAAATTAGGTGAAGACTTAGGACTGACTAGCAACGAATGGAAACCATTATGGGTTGTTGATTTCCCAATGTTTGAAGAGGTTGATGGTCAATATCACGCGTTACATCATCCGTTTACCGCGCCGGTTGGCGTTACCGCAGAGGAGCTTGAAGCGAACCCTGCTGGTGCATTGTCTGATGCCTATGACATGGTACTTAACGGTTGTGAACTGGGCGGTGGCTCGGTGCGTATTCATAATGCGCCAATGCAAGCCGCGGTGTTTAGAATTTTGGGTATTAGTGATGAAGAAGCGCAAGAGAAATTTGGCTTCTTACTTGAAGCACTACAATACGGTACGCCGCCGCATGCCGGCCTGGCCTTTGGTTTAGACCGTATTATCATGCTAATGACTGGCTCAAGCTCTATCCGTGATGTGATGGCTTTCCCTAAAACCACCACGGCAGCGTGTCCATTAACTAATGCGCCTGGTATTGCAAACGCTGCACAATTAACTGATTTGAACATTGCTTCTTTGGTTGAAGAAAAGAAAGCGAACGACGAATAATTTTTGTCAAACTTTCTTAAACGGGTCATTTGACCCGTTTTTTTTGCCAAAAATTAAAACACTGTACTTGTAACCAGTGGTTTTGCTAGGTAGGATAGTCACAACTTAATAGAGTAAAAACCGCTTATGTCATTAATTTTGGGAATTGATCCCGGATCTCGCGTTGCTGGGTACGGTGTCATCAAAAAAACGGGAAACAAGCTAACTTACGTTGCTAGTGGCTGCATTCGCATAAAAGAAAAGGAATTGCCACAGCGGCTAAAGCAGGTGTTTGATGGGGTGACACAGCTCATTGAGCAATACCAGCCCAATGAATTCGCGATTGAGCAGGTATTTATGGCGCGCAATGCGGATTCTGCGCTCAAATTGGGGCAAGCGCGTGGTGTAGCAATTGTTGCAGCGGTTAATGCACAACTACCGGTAAGCGAATATGCCGCCCGCTTAATTAAACAAGCAGTAGTTGGCACTGGCGCGGCAACAAAAGATCAGGTTGGCCATATGGTGACCCAGCTGCTTAAGTTACCGGCTAAGCCCCAAGAAGATGCGGCTGATGCGCTTGCTATTGCGATCTGCCATGCCAATGCAAATCAGCAGCTAATTGCCGCTGTAGGCAAAGGGCGAGGGCGTACAGCAAAGTCAGACCGCACGCACTATGAAAATTTACATAATAAACAACAAAGGATTCGCTCGTGATTGGACGCTTAAATGGCCTTGTCGCCGAAAAACAGGCACCGCTATTACTATTGGAAGTTGCAGGGGTTGGTTATGAAGTACAAATGCCGATGACCAGTTTTTACAAAATGCCAGAACTTGGCGAAAGTGTCACCATCTACACTCATTTTGTGGTACGAGAAGATGCGCAGTTATTATACGGTTTTGCTTCTAAAGTTGAACGCGAACTGTTCCGCCAGATCATCAAAGCCAATGGTGTTGGGCCTAAACTTGGCTTAGCGATATTATCAGGGCTATCTGCTGGCCAATTTGTGCAAATAGTTAGCCAAAGTGACGCCAATGCCTTGGTGAAGTTACCGGGGATCGGTCTTAAAACTGCTGAGCGCTTGATTATTGAGCTAAAAGATCGATTGAAAAACTTCACCTTAGCACAAGATTTACAATCAACAGACTCAATGCCGTTAGATGGTGAGCTAGGCTCAACTTTTGTTGATGCCGTGGATGTAGAACAAGATGCTATTGACGCGTTAGTGGCATTAGGTTACAAAGCAAACCAAGCCACTAAGACAGTTGGCAAAGTGAAACTTCCTGAAATGGATAGTGAAGCACTGATTAAAGCGGCCTTAAAAGCCATGCTTTAGTTGATAGTGTAGTAAGCAAGATAATAAAACTGGATAGTAGATGATAGAAGCAGATAGGCTGATACAGGCAGAAGAAATTAGTGGCTCAGAACATCATGTGGACCGTGCAATGCGTCCACAAATGTTGAGTGATTATACTGGGCAAACAGAAGCTAAATCGCAGCTAAGTATTTTTATAGCGGCGGCAAGGCAACGGGAAGAAGCGCTAGATCATATGCTTGTATTTGGTCCGCCAGGACTGGGTAAAACAACGCTTGCCCATATAGTGGCCAATGAAATGGAGGTCAATGTTAAATCCACATCGGGCCCTGTGCTTGAAAAAGCTGGCGATCTTGCGGCGCTTCTGACAAACCTTGAGCATGGCGATATTTTGTTTATTGATGAAATACATCGCCTGAGCCCTGTAGTTGAAGAAATTCTGTATCCTGCAATGGAAGATTATCAACTTGATATTATGATTGGCGAAGGGCCTGCAGCCCGTTCAATCAAACTTGAATTGCCACCATTTACGCTCATCGGCGCAACAACTCGGGCTGGCTCACTAACCTCACCACTGCGTGCTCGCTTTGGCATCCCGCTTAGGCTTGAATTTTATAATGTCGACGAGTTAAAGGACATTGTTATTCGAAGTGCAGGCAAACTGGAGGTGGAAATAGATAGCCATGGTGCCATTGAAATCGCAAGGCGCTCGCGTGGTACGCCGCGCATTGCCAATAGATTGTTGCGCCGAGTCCGGGATTTTGCCCAAGTAAAGCACAGCGGTGCCATTGATCAGCAAATTGCAGCAGATGCCCTAAAAGTGCTAGATGTTGATAATGAAGGCTTTGATTTTATTGATCGAAAAATGCTGCTAACGATTATTGAAAAATTTGATGGCGGGCCAGTTGGCCTCGAAAATTTGGCGGCTGCACTAGGGGAAGATAAAGATACGCTGGAAGATGTTATTGAACCCTACCTCATCCAACAGGGATTTATTCAGCGCACCCATCGAGGCCGTATTGCGACAAGCCAAACCTATCAGCACTTTGGGCTGTTGCCTAAGCAAAACTAGCGGGGCGGTATCCGGTGCACCGTAAACTACCCAAAACTGGAGTAAATTGAGGCGCGTCATTATTATCGTCATTTTCTTAGCGGGTTAGCCTTGTTTAGGCTTGCCCTTATCGGCGTTATATAGTAACTTTCAGCGTTAAAATTTGTTGTGGATTAACGTTAATGGCCTTTAATTTTCCTGTAAGAGTATATTACGAAGATACCGACGCAGGTGGCGTGGTATATCATGGGAACTATCTCAATTTTTATGAACGCGCGCGAACCGAATTTCTTCGCTCACTGGGCTTTGAACAAGATGTGTTATTGGAAAGTGACACCGCATTCGTAGTACGCCGATGTGAAATTGATTATCTTATAGCGGCAAAATTTAACGATTACCTAACCGTGACTGTCGCCGTCAAGCAATTAAAACGTGCGAGCATTGCTTTCCATCAACAAATAATTGATCAGAACGGGAACCTCATTAGCGAAGCAACTGTCATAGTTGTTTGCGTTAACCTTTCAAAGATGAAACCTATCGCGATTCCAGAAAATATTACCAAGGAGCTGTTACGTGCAAGCTGAGATTTCTTTTATTGATTTATTTATCGAGGCGAGTTTACTTGTCCAACTTGTGATGCTGACCCTGCTAGTTGCATCCATTGCGTCTTGGGCTGTTATTTTTCAGCGACGTAAAATATTAAAATCGGCAACTGGCGGACTAACCAAATTTGAAGACCGTTTTTGGAGTGGTGCCGACCTTTCAACGATTTACCAAGAGCTAAATGCACGGGCTAGTAGCAACACTGGCCTGGAACTATTGTTTAGTGCGGGCTTTAAAGAGTTCGCTCGTCTACGCCAATCAAGCTCATCGACCCCAGAGTCAGTGGTTGCTGGTTCCCATCGTGCCATGCGTGTTGTATTGTCGCGTGAAGTGGATCGTTTGGAAAATAACTTACCATTTTTAGCGACCGTTGGTTCTATCTCGCCTTACATTGGGCTGTTTGGTACGGTATGGGGGATCATGAACTCTTTCATTGCCCTTGGCTCAGTACAGCAAGCGACGTTGCAAATGGTGGCACCGGGTATCGCAGAGGCTCTTATCGCTACAGCAATGGGATTGTTCGCCGCTATTCCGGCCGTTATTGCTTATAATAAATTCTCAACCAGCGTTGAAAAGTTGGAAAATAGCTATGCAAACTTTATGGAAGAGTTTTCATCAATTTTACAACGTGAGGCTTACGCCGCCAAAGCACAAGCAGGTTAGTTAAGTATGCAATATCAACGTAAGCGCCGTCGATTAAATGCAGACATCAATGTGGTTCCCTACATCGATGTAATGCTGGTTTTACTTATCATCTTTATGGTAACTGCACCGTTGGTTGTGCAAGGGGTAAAGGTTGACTTGCCACAAGCCGCTGCGAAAGCACTACCAGAAGAATCAAAGCCGCCGTTAATTGCCTCTGTAAAGGCGGATGGCAGTTATTATTTGACGGTTGGAGATTCACCAAAGCAAGCGCTCTCACAGCAGGAGCTTGCCACGCTTGTTGCAGCACATTTACAGATGGAACCAGAAGCGCCGGTAATGGTTAAAGGCGACCGCGCGGTGCCATATGATTATATTCTTCAGCTGATGGTTACGCTACAAGAAGCCGGCGCTGGTTCGGTTGGGTTGATGACTGACCCGGTAGAGGAATAGCAATGATCAAGCGTACTGATTTTAAAATTGCGTTGGCGCTCTCGGTGTTGTTACATGTCGTTATTATTGGCGGGTTGCTTATTGGCACATTGCTAGATGACAAGAAGGCCAAGCCTAAGCCATTGGCGGGTAATGATAAGCCGATCGTAAAGGCTGCCGTTGTTAATGCCAGCGATGTGCAAAAACAAGTCGATAAGCTAAAACAAGCGAAGTTAGATCAGCAAAAAGCAGAAAAACAGCGTCAAGACAAACTTAAACGCGAAAAGCAGCGGATTAAAGATCTTGAACGCCAACGCAAAAAGAAGCAGGCAGAGAAAGCTGCTGCGGATAGAGCGGCTAAAAAAGCGCGTGAAAAAGCCGCCGCTGAGAAGCGTACGGCTGATAAAGCGATAAAAAAAGCGCAGGATAAGCAAAAAGCAGAAGCTGCAAAAGCTAAGCGGGCTGCAGCCGAAAGAAGAAAGCAAGAGAAGGCCGCGGCGGATGCCAAAGCAAAACGCCTTGCTGCCGAAAAGGCTGCGAAACTAAAAGCTGAAAAACTTCGCAAAGAGAAACTTAAGCGCGAGCAAGAAGCCAAAGAACGCGCTGCGCAAGAGGCAATGATTGCTGAGCAAATGGCGGCAGAGCAAGCACAAGTGAATCAAGCGAGACAACGTCGGATACTCTCTGAAATTGATAAATATACCTTGCTAATTACCGCTGCGATCCAGCGACATTGGAATGTAGATCAAAGTATGCAAGGAAAACAGTGTGTACTTAAGATTAAGTTATCACGAAGTGGTACTGTATACAGCGTTGAGCCAATTTCAGGCGACAAATTTGTCTGTAAGTCAGCCCAGGATGCTGTCTATAAAGCAAATGTATTGCCGGTTTCAAAAGATCCTGAGGTCTATGCCAAGCTTAAAGAAATTAATTTAACGGTCCAACCCGAGTTTAACTAGAGTCTAATTAATGAAATTTATTCCAAAAATATTATGTATTTGTAGTGCAATTGTTAGTTTATCAAGTCATGCGACCTTAGATATCGTAATCACCGAAGGTGTGGACAGCGCTCGTAAAGTGGCTGTGGTGCCGTTTAAATGGTTAGGGACCGGGCCTCGTCCAGAGTCTATTACTAATGTGGTCGCGAGTGATCTACGATTTAGTGGCCGCTTTAGTCCTACTGCTGTTTTTGCCATGCCACAAACACCATCTACTGACAAAGAAATTGATTATGCTGCATGGGTACCTTCTCAAATTGAAGCGATGGTTGTCGGAACGATTAAACCATACAGTGAAGGGCGCTATATCGTTGGTTTTGAGTTAATTGACGTATTGCGAGCGCAATTAACCGGCGGTGAATCACAAATGTTAAATGGTGGGCAGTTGGTCAATTCAAATGATCATATACTCGATTCCCGTGAAACAGTGATTAGTGCAGCCGAGTTTAGACAATATGGCCACCGAATCAGTGATATCGTTTATGAAAAGCTGACTGGTGAGCGAGGTGCTTTTCGCACTAAGATTGCCTATGTTTTAGTGGACCGCAGTAATCCGAAATATAAGTATCGCCTGATGATTGCCGATTTTGACGGCCACAATGAACATGAGATTTTACGCTCGAAAGAGCCATTGATGTCACCAAGCTGGTCACCAGATGGTACTAAGCTGGCTTACGTTTCTTTTGAAAACAAACGTCAGCAGGTATTTATTCAAGATATATACACGCAAAAGCGTGAAAAAGTGAGTAGTTACAAAGGGATCAATAGTGCACCAAAGTGGTCTCCTGACGGCAAAAGTCTTGCAATAGTTTTATCGAAGGATGGCAATCCTGATATCTATACACTACATTTAGCGACTAAGCGTTTAGTTCGCATCACAAAGAATCGTGCTATAGATACAGAGCCAAGTTGGTCGCCTGACGGAAATAGTTTACTATTTACTTCAGAGAGAGGTGGTAAACCACAGATTTATCAAGTAAATTTACAAAGTAAGCGAGTTACTCGTGTGACTTTTGACGGAGAAATGAACTTAGGTGGTTCATATATTCCGGAAAATGACCAAATAGTCGTGGTTAATCGTACGCGAGGAAAGTATCATATTGCCAAACAAGGCTTGTCCTTTGGCAGTTTACAAGTTTTAACCAAAACCAGACTTGATGAGTCGCCAAGCGTTGCCCCAAATGGTGGCATGATTATTTATGGCACAATGCATCGTGGTAAACAAGTATTGGGTTTGGTGTCAATTGATGGGCGATTTAAAGCCAGGTTACCGGTGAGCGAGGGTGAAGTTAAAGCACCAGCTTGGTCGCCATTTATATTTTAAATAAAAGAAAAAAGGAAACGAGAATGCGTTTAAATAAAGTTGCTAAGTCTTTAGTAGTTGCGATTCCGATGTTTGCATTAGCAGCATGTGGTTCTACTTCAACTGCTGATGCGGATAGCCAACAGACTAACCAAGCTGCAGAAAACGATACTGTAGTTACTGCTCCAGTTGTAAAAGAATTAACACCAGCAGAAAAGCAACGTTTAGTGTTACAAGAACTACGTAAAGAGCATATTGTTTACTTCGACTTTGATACAGCAACTGTATCAGACACTTTTGCTGCGTTATTAGATGCACACGCTGCATATCTTCGCAACAACTCAAGCGCTACTGTATTAATAGAAGGCCATGCAGATGAGCGTGGAACGCCTGAATACAACATTGCCCTAGGCGAGCGTCGCTCTAAAGCTGTTGCTAAATACCTAGAAGGTTTAGGTGTAAACGCTTCTCAAATCGAATCTGTAAGCTACGGTGAAGAAAAGCCGCTAGATAACAGCCGCACTGAAGCCGGTTTCTCAAAGAACCGCCGTGCAGTTTTAGTTTACTAATCAAAATATAAGACATCATGAATAAATTATTCGTAGTAGGTCTTTTTGTGGCAGGTTGTGCTCAAGCACAGACTGCCACAGTCGTCGAACTGACCAGTTCACCAGATAAAAAAATTGCCGCCCTTGAGCAAATGCTCACTCAAAAAAATCGCGTTCAAGTCCAAATGCAACAACATATTGATACGTTGCAGCAAGAACTTAATGAATTACGTGGTGTGAGTGAAACGCATGAGTATCGATTAAGCCAAATTTTGCAACGCCAAAGAGAACTTTACCAAGAACTTGATAAACTCTCGAGTAAGCTCGCCACGCAACCTGCAACCCCTGCCAGTGACTTAGTCGAATCAGTCAATGTTCAGCCTTCAGTAGCGCTATCTGAGAGCGAAGCTTATGACCGTGCGTTGAAACTGGTGCTTAAAGGCAAGCAATACGACAATGCTATTGTCGAATTCAAGCAATTTTTAGTTGATTTTCCACAATCTAGCTATGTACCCAATGTTCATTATTGGCTTGGCCAACTAATGTTTACTAAAGGAAAAAGGGCTGAAGCAAAATTACAGTTCCAAAAGTTAGTCGATAATCACCCTAAATCGAGCAAACGTGCAGATGCGTTAGTCAAGCTGGGACAAATTGAGCAAGACTTAAACCAGCCTGCTTTAGCAAAAGGCCTATATAATAAGGTACTTAAAGAGTATCCTGAAAGTGGTGCTGCGCAGATTGCTCGCACACGCCTCAAAGGAATTAAATAGCATTTGCCAGTGTTTTGGACGATTTATCGGCTAAAAACAGCTTAGTCGTTCGAAAAATTGTCAGTTAATCAAAAAACTGAAAATATAAGTTGCGCTAAATAAATTAATCAGTATTATTAGCGCCCGTTGCACAGGAGATGTTATTACAACTCCCTTGTAACTATAATGCGGGTCATTAGCTCAGTTGGTAGAGCAGTGGACTTTTAATCCATTGGTCGTAGGTTCAAATCCTACATGACCCACCAA
>CAKZQF010000139.1 GCA_937139475.1 uncultured Gammaproteobacteria bacterium
GTGGTGCGCGATACAAGACTTGAACTTGTGACATCTAGCATGTCGAGCTAGCGCTCTACCAACTGAGCTAATCGCGCATAACGTGCGTTGAGTAAAATGAAAGTGGTGCGCGATACAAGACTTGAACTTGTGACATCTAGCATGTCGAGCTAGCGCTCTACCAACTGAGCTAATCGCGCCTTTCATAACAACAACTTGTTAACGGAGGACATCTTAGCTATCGAACTTCAAGGATGCAACATTTTTCTGGCTTTTGTTACGCGATTGCACAGTGAATAACCAACTGTAATGGTTATCGCATTAAGCTAGTTTAAATTGCTGATTAATATGTCACTATGCGGTGGAGATCAAAACAACCAGAGGATTGTATGTTTACGGGAATTATTCAAGCCAAATGCGAAGTCTTAGCGATCACTAAGCGACCTGGACTTTGGCGCTTTGCCATGAAGTTTAACCAATCATTACGCGATGAACTTAAGCATGGAGCAAGTGTTGCGCATAATGGTGTTTGCCTGACGGTCGCTGAACAAGATGATGATGCGGTGTATTTCGACGTGATGAAAGAAACTTTAGATGTGACAAATTTATCTTGTTGTGCGGTTGGCGATGTCATTAACATTGAACGTTCAATGCGTTTTGGTGACGAGGTTGGTGGTCACATTCTTTCTGGACACGTCCAATGTACCGGTAAATTAATTGAGCGCGAGGCCACAGCGGAAAACTCGCGCTTGCGCTTTCAATGTGATGCTAAGTGGATGAAGTACATTTTCCCTAAAGGCTTTGCAGCAATTGATGGAGCGAGCTTGACCATTGGAAAGACTGGTGCTGATTGGTTTGAAGTTTATCTGATTCCGGAAACTCGTTTACTGACGACATTAGACAGTAAGGCATTAAATAGCGAATACAATATCGAAATAGACAGCCAAACACTCGCTATTGTCGAAACGGTAGAACGTGTATTAGCGAGCCGCGTTTCTGATTAAGTTTAGCTTGTCTAATACACCTGTTCATCGTCTGCATCAATCGTCACTTCTATCGTCGCGTTATCTTCGTTCAAATGGGCGACGAGATGCAATTCATGACAGCAGTTGGTGCATTCATCATAGTAGTTTTGATCACCATTGCTTAAATCTAGCTCTAAGTGAGTGTGATGTCCACAATGAGGGCAGGTAACTGTAGTTGCTTTAATGGATTTCATAAAATCTCCTTATGTTAAGCACCTTGTGAAGCGTTATGTTGACGTCCACCGTCAACAGTTAATATTTGCCCAGTAATATAATCAGCTTGGACTAAATACCCGATTGCGCTTGCTATATCATGAGCTTGCCCCTTGCGCCCCAAGGGGATCTGGGTTAATACCTTAGCCATATCACTTTCGCTTATGCCATTGCTCGGCCATTCAATTGCACCTGGAGCTATCCCATTGACTCTTATTTCTGGTGCTAGTTCATTCGCTAGGGAATGAGTCATCATTACTAATCCTGCTTTGGCCATGCAATAAACCGAATGATCCTTCAATGGACGGCTAGCATGAATATCGCACATATTTACCACTGTACCATGGGTTTCCCTTAATAGCCCTAAGCAGGTCTTGGTTAGGAATAAGGGAGCCGTCATATTGCTGACCATAAGGTCATTATAGTCACTAAAATTGAGTTCGGTTAATGGTGTCGGATAAAATGTTGATGCGTTATTCACAAGAACATCCAAGCGTTGGTAGTGTTGGGAGATATAATCGGAAATTAGAGAAAGATTGGCAATATCACTTAAATCATGGCAGATAGTTTGTGCTGATTTGGGCCTGATTAAATTCAGTTCATTTGCCAATGCTTTGGCTTGCTCTGCAGACTGATGGTAGTGGATTAGCACATCAAAGCCTAGCGCATGAAGGTGCCTGCTTGTTTGTGCTCCGAGGCGCTTGGCTGCACCTGTTATTAGCGCGACTTTTCTCATTGATATCAACTATATTAAAATTGCTAAGATAACGATTATCTTAGCAAATCTTTGCCCATTGATGAATCAAAAAAAGCCGCGATTGGTTGCTAATTAAGCGCTGTAGCCAAAGGGATCGGTAATTGAGTGAGCTGGCTCAGTAAACCACTTTGGCCCTTGATCAGTCATATAGAAATGATCTTCTAAGCGGACACCAAATTCACCGTAAATGCAGATCATCGGTTCATTGGAAAAACACATGCCTGGGGCCAGTAGTGTTTTGTCATTTTTTACCAGATATGGCCATTCGTGGATGTCTAGGCCGATGCCATGCCCGGTGCGGTGCGGTAACCCGGGTACGTTATAGTCGGGACCGTATCCTTGCTTGGTTAAGAAGTTGCGTGCTGCAATATCAACCACCTCACAAGGTTGGCCGAGTTGCGCGGCTGCGAAAGCGGCCAACTGTGCATCTTTTTCATCCTGCCATACTTGTACTTGCTTTTCACTAGGCTGGCCAAAGACAAAGCTGCGGGTAATATCTGAGTTATAACCGTGCAGTAGACAGCCAGTATCGATTAGTACCATATCGTTTGGTTCAAGGTACTGAACATGCTTGACCCCATGTGGGTATGCAGTGGCTTCGCCAAACAATACAATACAAAACGAGGATCCCTTAGCACCAACGGCTTGATGGGCTAAGTTAATAAATTCGACGACTTCTGTCGTGGCAATGCCAGGCTTTAAGATACTAGCAACTGCTTTATGTACCTCTAAAGTCATGTCCTTAGCTCGTTGCATAAGCGCTATTTCCTTTGGCGACTTTTGCATACGGCAGCCCGCGGTTACAGGTTTGCTGTTGATTAGCTCTAAATTTAAGTTGGCGGCTTTAGCTGATTGCTTAAATCCATCTACGATAAAAAACGCGGTTGATTCGTCTACCGCCAGGCTGACGTTCGAATCAAGCTTGTTGCTTAATAGATTGATGACAAGATCGTAAGGCGACTCATGCTCGTGCCAGGTTGCTACTGGTGCATCGAGTTCCATAAACTCCTGCAACGTACTATCTTCGAACCAAGGTGCTACATAGGTTAATTCACCATCACTAGTTAAGATCGCCCCCACCAGGCGCTCAGATGCATACCAGTGTGTGCCAGTAAAATAACTTAAATTTGTGCCCGCATTTAAGTAGATAGCATCAATGCCATCTCGCTTCATTATTTGCTGGGCGTTTAAGATACGTTGTTCGTATTCTTCCTTTGCTGGCGCGCTATACCCAGTTGTCATATTGCTAAGCTTTGCGAGTGCTTGTTCTGGCGTGCTGCCGCCGATACCGTTTGCCATAATGTGTAACTCCGAATTAAAGTTTGTACATTTTATACAATCCAAAAGGATCTCACCAGAGATTTTGTCTCTTTGTCAGTGAGAATTTAATAAGAAACTGCTATCGTGTGAACCTATAACAGTATTAAGAAGTGTTTTGTATGAATCGTATATTAGCTAGTTGCATTTTAGCGTTACTCGCTGGCTGCACACACCCTGTCACAGAGGCCGATGAGGCGTCGGTGGACTCACTCGAGATGGATAAGCAATCAAAGCCACAACGTGCTCCAAAAGCTCGTTGTGGGCAAATGCCGCCAGTCGATAAGGAAAAAATAATACTGATGCTAACTAAAAGCGGAAAGATCACAGCGTCGATGAGCGAGCAAGAGCGCCACCAGGCTTTAAGCAAATACCTTAACGCTATGCGAGCGAGGTATGCTTCGCTATGCAAATAAGACAATGGGCATCATTACTCATAGTGGCTATGGCCAGTGCAAACACCTATGCAACTTCATCGGCCGCCAACCGAGAGGTGGATGCTGCACTGATCAATCATGAGCGGATTGGTTACTGGTTAAACCTACGGGAACCTGAACGCTTTAAGGGAGACAATATCGCCCTTGGTGCTGCGACTATGCAACACATAGAGCAATATCAGCGCCGCAATAATCGTCAGTTAAAACAAGTGTATCGTGTCGCTGACGGAATCAAACCAAATAACCTCGTTAGTAAAAAACGTCACAATGTGATGGAGAGCAGCGTAAATCAGGCCAAGGTATTGGCGGTTCTAATTGATTTTCCCGATCTCGCGTTTGATACGCCAGGGATTAGTCCGCCAGATACTGATATGTATTACCAGAGCTATTCGCCAGCACATTACATTGAAATGCTTTTTTCCGACCAGGGCTTTACCGGACCAGATAACGGAACTTATCGCTCGGTGAAACAATACTTTGCCAAGGAGTCTGGTGGAAGTTTTGACTTTGTTGGTGGTTTGTGGGGCTGGCTTACGGCTGATAATAATGCCAAATTTTATGGTGCGAATACTGAAAACGCATCAGACCAAAATGTAGAACTTCTGGTGATTGAGGCCGTGACTAAGGCCGTGGCAGCGGGCTTGGATCTGTCTGATTATGACCAGGACCAAAATGGGATCGTCGACCATATACTTATTTTCCACTCGAGCATTGGCGAAGAGGCAGGCGGCGGTGTGTTAGGTGAAGATGCAATTTGGTCTCATAGTTTTTCGGTTGTTAATATCAACAATGGACAGCCGAAGGAGATAGTGGGATCAACCATTAAGATTGCAAACTACACGATTCAGCCAATTGACGCTGCGCCGGGTGTTGTAGCACATGAGTTTGGCCATGACCTTGGCCTGTTAGACGAATATGACTTAACCAATACAGGTGTCGGCGCGCCTGTTCAGGCATGGTCCATCATGGCTGCGGGCAGTTGGGTCGGTGCGATTAAGGGGACTAAGCCGAGTTCTTTTAGTCCATTAGCGCGAGAACAGTTGCAAAGTTCGCTCGGGGGGAACTGGGTTAACCAAATCGAACTTGACGCGTTGAGTTTAACTGAACAGCCGACTCAGTTCTCACTAACAAAAGCCACTAATCATGCGGGGACAAGCAACCAAATTAAAGTGAACTTACCACCTGGCACTGAGCAATTTAAACTCCCTTATGATGGACAGCATTTATATTATTCGGGTGATGAAAGTGACCGAGAAGCAAAACTTGGCTTCACTGTTGTATTGCCACAATCAGCTCAATTGACCTTATCGATGCAAGCGCAGTGGTCTATGGAACTTGATTATGATTATGCCCAATTGCTGGTTAATGGACAGCCACAAGCGAATTCAGATACTGCAAAATCATCGGGGTTAATCCCAAATGTTAGTCATTACATTACGGGTCAGTCTCCACTCGATCAATGGCAATATTTAAGCTTTGACCTGAGTGCCTACGCCGGTCAGGAAGTAAACATCGAGCTAGTCTACGTTACGGACCCGGCAATTAATGAGTTTGGCATTGTGGTGGATGATATAAAGATTAATGATGGCTCTGCCATCGTGTTTTCTGATAATGCGGAGTCAGATTCTGCGACGACCCTTGTTCACTTTACCCGAATTGGTAAAGATCTGCCTAAAGATCCGAGAAGTTATTATTTGCAGTTTCGCACGATAGACGACATCGATGCCGGGCTACAGACATTAGGCTACCAACCCGGTTTATTACTCTGGTTTGGGGACGCTAATTACGAGGATAATAATGCCAGCGAGCATCCGGGGCATGGTCTTATTAGTGTTGTCGATGCAGATCAAAATCTTATCGGGACACATAGTACATCGATACAGTTAAGAGATGCCGCTTTTAGCCTGTTCGATCAGAGTGAGTTCTTGGCAGATAACCACCTGTTAGGGCACGCGAGTTTCAATGATAACGATGATTATAGCAGCCCGATGCAACCACAATCCGGGGTTATATTACCAATTTACAATCTTGGTTTTGAAATTATCAGCCAGACACAGGAAAGCATAACGCTCGAACTTAGTCGTCAACCATTAGCTGTGCAAGCAGAATTTAGTGCTGACATAGAAGGTAAATTAGTTAACTTCTCGCCAAGCGTCACCAATGCGCAAGCACCGATTTCATATCTTTGGAATTTTGGCGATGGCAGCACATCAACGGCTACCAGCCCCAGTCATCTATTTGACAGCTATGGCAGCTATGAAGTGTCACTTACCATCACCGATGGTGCTGCAAATGAACAAACGGTAAGGGAAACGATCTTAGTCGCCCCACCACTAGAGAGTGAAGCCAAGGCTAGCGTGCAAACAATGCAAGCGTTAGTTGATGTTACCGTTTCCTCTGGCGTTGCACCGTTTCAACTGTTGGTAGAGTTTGGCGACGGCAACTCACAAACGCGGACACTTGAGTCATTTGGCAGCGTACGACTGGACCATACCTATGCTATCTCAGGTCTCCACGAGGTTAAGGTGAGCGTTACCGATGCTATGGGCCAAGTGAACATTGAAAGCATTAAGTTGAGCGTTAGCTCGGGGCTAAATGCAGCATTTAGGCAAACCATTGATGGCTTGGCGGTTAACTTTACTGCCGAAATAAATGGAGGTATTGGAGCAAAGGAAATCTTGTGGACATTTGGTGATGGCAGCACGAGTAGCGCGCTTAATCCGAGCCATAACTACGCCAGTGCTGGCAGTTTTGAGGTGTCGTTGTCGGTAACCGATGAAACGACACTTAATGTTGTTTATAGCAGGTCAATTACGCTAAGCGCCGTCGCTAATCAGGGAACAGGGGAGGGCACAGTGCAAAAGAGTTCTGGTGGCCCCATTGGCATACTGAGCTTGGCAATGCTGTTATTTTATTGCGCACGTAGGAAGTAATTCCCAGTGCATTTGCTAATAAAGTAAATCAAGTGGTTAATTTAGCAGCGCTGGGCTGATAAAGCCTAGCAAGCAACTAACAAATGCTGTTAGAATCAAAGTATATTCCTGATTACACATAAAAAGAGTACAGATAATGGGTCGTAGTTTTGAAAATCGCAAAGCATCTATGGCAAAAACGCAAGGTGCCAAAGTTCGAGTATATTCACGTTATGGTAAAGAGATATACGTAAGTGCTAAAAATGGTGGCGGTGATCCTGATAGCAATATCTCATTAAAGCGATTAATAGAGAAAGCTAAGAAAGATCAAGTACCGACACACGTTATTGACCGTGCGATCGAAAAAGCAGTTGGCGGCGGTGGTGAAAACTATGAGACCGCACGTTACGAAGGTTTCGGGCCTGGTGGCTGCATGGTTATCGTCGACTGTCTAACAGACAACAATAAGCGTACTTACACTGAAGTTAGAAACTGCTTCGTTAAGAATCATGCTAAAATCGGTAGCACTGGGACGGTAGCTCATATGTTCGACCATCTAGCTATCCTGCGCTATGCAGGTGAAGATGAAGACGCTGCCTATGAAGCGTTATTAGAATCAGATGTCGATGTCACTGATATCGAAAATGAAGATGGTAAAATTACTGTATTTGCTCCTCATACCGAATTCTTTAAAGCGAAGACCGCGTTGTTGGAAATGGATAGTTCCCTTGAGTTTGAAGTCGAGGAAATTACATTCGTTGCCCAAACTGAAACAGAGGTTAGTGGTGAGGATGTGGCAGTTTTCGAAAAATTTGAAGCGATGTTAGATGATTGTGATGACGTGCAGAACGTTTATCACAATGCCGTGATCAGCTAAACGATAATGTTCATAAAAAAGGCCGAAATGAGTGTTCATTTCGGCCTTTTTTGTAAATCAATTTAACGCCTAACGTTTCCACTTAATCAAGCTAAACTCTTCTGCGGTCTTTTGATCTGCGCGCAGTAAAATACGAGCGTAGACTAAGTCAAATTCATCATCTTCAAGTAGCCCGATCCGAACTTCTACATATTCGCGATCTAATTGATCGTGGCTAACATCGGTTAGTTGGTCCCAATCGTTAAAGGCGCTGACGAGTTCTACTGCACCTTGCTTATCACATTGCTCGATATAGTACTCTAAATCAGGCTGGTCTAAGTTTTCAACGGCTTGCGCCTCGAATAAATCTAGGGCGATATCAATTAATAAATCACTGTTTACTGCTATAGGTTTTGACATTGTTGTTTCCTTTAATCGCCCACATGGCGACCATTTATTCGGCCATGATAAACTAATTTGTGATTATTTTCTGTTTAAATATTTGGTGAAGCGCATTAGGTGCTCAAAATTTGAGATATTTGCCACAACGGACCGATGTTACTTTACATGAAACGCCACCAAGCCTAAAATTGGAGCTAATATGAAAACTGCTTAAGTGAAACAATAATGACCGAAATTACAATTACCCGTCCAGACGATTGGCATCTGCATTTACGTGATGGCGCTGCATTAACGACTACTGTCGTAGATTCTGCGCGTTACATGGGACGTGCGATTATTATGCCGAACCTCGTACCGCCTGTAGTAGATACCAGCGGCGCGCTAGCCTACTACGACCGCATCGTAAATAATCGTCCAGCTGACAGCAATTTTGAGCCATTAATGGTGATATACCTGACTGATAATACGCAACCGGAAGAATTAGCCAAGGCACATGCTTCAGGTAAAGTTGTTGCTGCAAAGCTTTACCCTGCTGGTGCTACCACCAATTCAGATTCAGGTGTTACCGACATTAAAAATGTTTACCCGACACTTAAAATAATGGCTGAATTAGGCATGCCACTATTAGTCCATGGCGAAGTCACTGACGCTGAAATTGATATTTTCGACCGTGAAGCAATTTTTATTGAACAAATCCTACGTCATGTAGTCAGCGATTTCCCAACGTTAAAGATAGTAATGGAGCACATTACCACCAAGCAAGCTGTCGACTTTGTGACTCAAGCGCCAAGCAACGTAGCGGCGACGATTACGGCTCATCACTTGTTGTATAATCGTAACCATATGCTGGTTGGTGGCATAAAGCCGCATTATTATTGTTTGCCGATTCTAAAGCGCAACACACATCAACAAGCATTGGTTAAAGCAGCAACTAGTGGTAGCACTAAATTTTTCCTAGGCACGGATTCAGCCCCACACACCATTGAGAACAAAGAAGCAGCTTGTGGTTGTGCTGGTGCATACACCTCATTTGCAGCAATCGAACTTTATGCCGAGGTATTTAGTCAGGAGAATGCGATGGATAAACTCGAAGGGTTTGCCTCGCATCATGGACCAGATTTCTATGGTATAGCCCGTAACACCGATACGATTACACTAACTAACGAAGCTTGGACAGTACCTGCGACAATGGCCTTAGGTGAGGATGTTGTCGTGCCACTTAAAGCTGGTGAATCTATCCAATGGACCGTTAAGGCTTAAGCAATTCGCCCTATGGGACAAATTTTCTGTTTGTCCCTTTGCATCTTCATGTAATTTCAACTTAATTAATATACAATGCTGATAAAGCATTGATTGCTTGATTATATTTAGCTATAGGTAAAGAGGACCGCCAATGGAGGCGTTTGATAATCATATTGTCTTACTTGGCAATATCGTTAGTAAACAAAATACCCTTAAATATTTTGCTGATGGTAAAGCGGTACTGTCACTGCAACTGCTTACTAAACGGAAATGGCGTGATGCTAGCGGCCAATGGCAGGAATTTGCCAACTATTTCAATGTAACGGTGCTTGGGCAACAAGCCGAAATGTTAGCCAAAGGCGCTAAACCAGGCCTTGGCCTTTATGTGCGCGCGCAATTACGGGAAAAAACCTTGCGTAATGGCAATGTGGTTGGTGTCCTGGAAGCGCAATCGGTTAAATTAATTGACAAGGCATCCTCAGTTAGCTGGAATCAGGCCCACATCAATGGTCGCTTGATTAGTCACTCTGCGCTTGTACAAACCATCAACGGCCAAGATCTGATCACCTTAAGTATAAATATCAGCGAGTCGATGGAAAAAGAGCAGCTGGTGGACGTGAAGCTTAAAGGCGCCACTGCCAAATTAATCGCCAGCCAATTAACAGACCAAGCCAGTGGTCAGGTTGATGTATTAGTGGAAGGGTCAGTGAGTTCACAGTCAAAAAAAATTGCAGACGAATTTACCCATCAATATTGGATAGACGGACACACTTGTGTCTTATCAAATCTCAAAGCGGTGGAACAAACATGAACTTTAGCAAACTAGCATGTAGCACAGCATTGTCTTTGGCTTTATTAGGTTGTGCAGCCAATCAGCCGAAAATCGCTATCGACCCAAATAGTGTTCATGGTGTCCTGGCAAACAAAAAGGTATGCAGTGAAACCATTGTAATCCGTTATCAGTCTCTTAGCGGTGACCAAATTGATGCTATCTGCCCCTTGCTAAAGCAAAGTGAGGCAAAATTTCATGATTATTTTGGCACCAAAGGCAAGCCGGTAGCCGATGACTATAACCATATTATGCGGGCAAATATCTATGCTTCAAGAGACGAGTTTGTAAAGCACGCCAGCAATCACTTTAATATGCCAACCGATAATGGTGGGATGTACCTAGAAGGCCTGCCGAGCAATGTTAAGAACCAAGCTGAGTTTGTCGCGTATGTTAAAGACGGCAAAGTTTGGAACTTGCACCACGAATACATTCACTATTTAGATGGTCGCTTTAATCAATATGGAGACTATTGCCAGGGGCTTCATGACGATCATGCTGGCCCCGAGTTCTGTCCAGCGCCAACACCGGCTTTTCCGCATCTTGTTTGGTGGGGAGAGGGGGTTGCTGAGTACATTGCCAAAGGCGTAGATAATCCCAAGGCAATCGCGATGATCAAATCGCAACGGTATTTGCTGAGCGATTTGTTTAATACCAGTTATAACCGCAATGGTGGCGCAGATCGAGTTTATCGTTTTGGTTATTTGGCGGTGCGCTACATGATGGAAAATCATCGTAACCGCGTAGAAAAAATGCTGTCTCATACTCGCAGTGGAGATTACGAGGGTTACCAAGCACTCGTAAAGTCGTGGGGCCGCACGATGGATCAAGATTTTGATCGATGGAGTAAAGCGCTATAGAGATAACTTTAAAGTTTTGCAAAAAGCAGCCTACCAAGCTGCTTTTTTTATCCGCTGATTAATAACAATATTGATATAAATCAGTCCATCACTAGGCTTAAGTCGGTATCGTTTAGGCCATTGAATAGTCATTGAGTATGCTAATTTTTATACAGTAAGCGGAGTAATAAATGAAACAAATATTAATTCTTTTGGTCGTGTTGCTATTAACTGCATGTACGCAGCAGGTTGAACTACAGCTGGCGCCGAAGGTAAAAGTACATGTTAGTCAGGACAGTGACGTTGTACTAGAGTTGAGTGAAGAAGCCCCAGCTTATCAAGCACTTAACCAATGGTTAGCAGACCATAAAGATGATTGGATGACAACTAATGGCCGCTACCCAGGCGGTGTGTATGTACAATCTGGGGAAACAGGTATCCAGGTAACAAATCAATTTGTAATCCTTTATTCACGTAAAAATGGCAAGCTAGAAGCGAACTATATTCAAGAAAAAACGCGAGCGACATTAGCTGTGGTTACCGCACTTGGCAAAGAGTAAATATCGCTGTATTGCTATCGGCGTGTGATCCCGTTATAAACCCTAGATAGCTGCCGATGGGGTTGCCGCCGATGCAAGATGTATCGATCAAACGGCAACCTCGATATTGCTGTTTTCCTTTGACGGACAGAACCAGAGCAAACTTCGTTAACTAACCCTTCAAAAGCGTTTTTCCTTAATCACTGTTACAGCCCGACGTAATTTAATGCCCTTAGTTCAGCGCTTATTTTCCACTCTGCATTAGTCTATACTTGGAGCTAACTCAATAAATTAAGGATACTTTATGGAATTAATTGCAATTGTTACGATGCTAGCGTTAGCACAATATTTTTATTTTGGTGGCAAAGTAGGCGCCGGTAGAGGGAAGTATGGTGTGAGTGCGCCTGCGACGACTGGGCATGAAATATTTGAGCGCCTGTATCGAGTGCATTACCATACCTTAGAGCAGCTAATGAGTTTTATTCCAGCACTGTGGGTCTTTGGCTTTTATGTGAGCGAAATATATGGTGCCGCCATCGGCTTAGTCTATCTAGTGGGACGAGCACTGTTTTCGGTGGGGTATGTGAAAGAACCAAAATCGCGTGCAGTTGGTGCGATAATGTCCGGTGTACCTTGTCTGGTGTTAATCGTTGGCGGTTTCATTGGGGCTGTAATGAGTTATTTGGCCAAGCTGTGATGCCCAGCAGCACTAAACAAAAAGCGAACACCAGTGTTCGCTTTTTTGTATCGATAGGGGATAGGATGATGCTCAGCTAAGTTGCCATGAGCGCAATATATCGTATTGCACTCCTTGTGGGCTGCTATGGGAATGATATAAGTGCAGCGCCTGTGGTGCCAATATCAATGGTGCTATCGGGTGATCACGCAATAGGCTTGGCAACCTGGTCGCTTTACGTAAAATCGTAATGTGAGGGTTAAACGGATATTTGGGTTTTGCACAGCCAATATCTCGGCAAATGGAGTCTATTTGTTTAGATAAGTTAATGAGATTTGGGTCTGATAGCATGCCTGTTAGACATATGATTCTGGGCTGCTGCCAGAATGCTAATTGGTCGAGTGTAAGCTCAAACTTTGTCAGACGATGGCTATCAAGCGCATGATATAATAAGTCTAAGTCCCTGTTCGCACACGGCCCTATATAGAACAGCGTCATATGGAAGTTTCGGGGATTGACCTGGCGAAATCCACTCCCATTGGCCTGTAAAGCAATGAGTTGTTTAACTTGCGCCGATGAGGGCGCTACGGCCAAAAACACTTTACGCGTGGACATTGTTAATTCCTACTATTTACTTCCAGCGAGAAATCAATCTGGACGATCTGGTTAATTTGCTTTTGCGCGATTCCATTAACGATCTTTGGCTTATATTTCCAGCGCCTCAATGCGCGTCGGGCCTCTTTATCAAAGACCCGGCCGGGTTCGGACTCAATCACGACAACATCTTCTACTCCACCTACTTTGTTAATGGAAAAACTTAGTAGCACATACCCTTCGGTACCATTTCTAGCGGCACTCATTGGATATCGGGGTTCAATCCGGACAATAGGAGTTGCATCACCTTCTTTGGTTAACAGGGCACTAGGGCGAGTGACTAATGCGTCACTGGACTCAAGTTCAACATTTGGCATGTCAAAGGCGATGTGGTCTGTTTGATCCAGTACTTCGGGTTGTATTGCGGCAGGTCTTGGCGGCGTGTCAGGGGGCGGTTGTATAGGTTTAAAACGAACCTTTCTTCGTGTTTCACTCTCTTGAATTGGCGGGTTGATTACTAATTGTACTGCTTTAGCTGCTTCGCTTACTCTGGGTTCACCTAACCGCACCAAATAGGCCATAAAGGCTAATAGTCCAAACGTAACAACCGCACTTAATAGCAGGGATACTATTGTTCTAATCATCAGGGGCATCTCTATGACAACGACTCGCAAAATAGCCATGTATGGGCTAACCACTTTGGGAATCATTGTGACAAAAATTTGGTCACTATCGCTTCATACTACTGCGCTAAAGGCAAAGTCACAAGCAAGACTTTAATCATCTCTACTATACTTACTAGTGATTGTTTGCCTTGACTCGGGCCACCGCTTTATCCACTGGGATCTCAAATGAAAAGACGAGCATCGAAAGCACTCCATGAAAACAGCGTATTGCATAGCTTTAAGAAAATGTTAGCCATGCAAGGACATTCATTCAAAATCGTTGATAAACCGGACCCTCCTGACGCAATTGTTGAGCTTGATGGCATAAAATCATGGGTAGAAATCACTGATGCAATGTTCAATAAGGAGTACGCAAAAAGTATACGAGCACCTCATAACCTTGGCCCCAACCGCGATGCTCGAGGACAAGAAATACTTGAAGCAACGGACCCAACATTTGAGGAAACGGTTGTGAATGTAGTAAATAAAAAATATGCGAAAGAAACGATTAAGAATGTTTACCGTAAAAAAGGTGCAGGGATATTACTGGTTGGATTGTTCTCGCCGTTCGTAGATTTGGACGTTATCAATAATTTATCCAAACTTGTTAGTGAAATAGTTAAAAGCAACGATCCTCGCTTTAATTGTATTTACTTTTATGACCGAGCACATAATTTTTACAAAGTTGAAATTTAAACATGCGAGTTGACTAAATAGACCAGGGATAATGTATGGCGAAATTCTTCCAAATAGCTAAATGGTTGCTAATCCTGTTTGCTCTAGCGGTTGCGTACTGGTGGCTATCCCAGGAAAAACCAATAGAAGTAACCATCGTCTATCCAAAAAAGGGGTTGGTGGAAGCAACGGTAGCCAATACACGAACGGGGAGTGTAACGGCCTGTCAACGCGCCAAAATGTCGCTACCGATAGGTGGGCAAATTGCAAATATTTTGGTCAAAGAAGGTCAACTTGTGGCACATCAACAGTTATTATTGTCATTATGGAATAAAGACAGACTGGCAAAATTAAAAGAAGCGACAGCGCTGTTACATGCGTCGCAGCAAGATAAGAACAGAGTGTGTATTGTTGCCGCCAATGCACAAACGGATTTGATCAGGCAATCATCTCTGCTTAAGCAACGCCTAACTTCACAAGAAAAGCTCGATTCGGCGCAATCGACAGCACAGGCAACACAAGCGAACTGCGAAGCAGCGCAGTTTCAAGTTAGGGCCAGAATAGCTCAGGTTGAGGGTATTGAAGCAAACATCGAGCTGACCTACTTAAAAGCGCCATTCAGTGGCATTATTGCAGAAATCACAGGTGAGGTAGGGGAATATACCACGCCTTCTCCGCCTGGCGTTCCTATTCCTCCAACCATCGACATGCTAACCCAGGATTGTCACTATATCAGTGCGCCTATCGACGAAGTTGATGCGTCAGAATTAAAGGTTGGACTACCGGTTAGGATCACAATTGATGCATTTAGATCACAATCGTTCGAGGGGGTATTGCGGCGGATTTCACCTTATGTTCAGGACTTCGAAAAACAAGCGCGCACCATTACTATCGAAGTAGACCTAAAGAGGCATCGTGATCCGCATCTCTTAGCAGGCTACAGTGCAGACGTAGAAGTTATACTAGGGAGTAAAGAAGGGGTGCTGCGCCTTCCTAGTGATTTAATCATCAACGACCAGTATGTATTGATCTTAAATAATGAAGATGTCATTGAGCGAGTGCCTGTGCAATTGGGTTTGAGTAATTGGCAATTTAGTGAAATAACAGCTGGCTTGTCAGCGCAACATCGCGTGATCAGTTCACTCGGGTTGGCAGGTGTTAAACCTGGCGTATCCGCTATTGCTAAATAGGAGACGAATGTGAATCCTGGGTTAATCTGCCTCAAGAAGATTAGCAAGACCTATTTAGTCGGTGAGCAACCGTTACCCGTGCTAAAAAGCGTCAGTCTTGCAATAAATAAAGGCGATTACTTGTCGATTATGGGACCTTCTGGCTCTGGCAAGTCAACGCTTTTAAATATGATTGGAATGCTTGATCGACCTGACAGTGGTGAGTATTGGCTTAATCAAAAGCCAACATCATCGCTAGAGGAGGAAAAAAGAGCACGTCTGCGCCGCGACCACATCGGATTTATTTTTCAAAACTCACACCTGATTCCGCGTCTAAGTGCCACCGAAAATGCCGAGTTGCCACTTATCCTAGCTAAAGTTGGATTTAAAAATAGGCGCAACAAAATTGCCAAGATCTTTAGCCGCTTAGGCCTAAGTGAGCGTGAAAACCATTTACCTAAGCAGCTATCTGGTGGCCAAATGCAGCGAGTTGCTATTGCCCGCGCGATGGTGTTAGAGCCAGATATTTTGCTAGCTGATGAACCCACTGGCAACCTGGATCAAACCGCTGGGCTCGAAGTGATGGAGTTGCTAGAGGAGTTAAATCGTTCTGGGATCACACTGATTGTGGTGACACACGATCATCAAATTGGCAACAGAGCAGCGAGGAAATTAACCATGGTTGATGGTGAAATAGTACAGGATAAGCCAGGCCATGACCTTGATAGATAATTGGCGTTATAGCTTACAAGCATTAGTTCGGCATAGGCTCAGGACAGGTTTTGTGCTGACGGCGGTTGCCATTGGGGTTACCTCAGTATTAGTGCTAACGAGCTTAGGGGAAGGTGCGAGAAGGTTTATTGAACTTGAATTCTCTGCCCTTGGCAATGAGATCATGGTTGTTTTACCTGGTAGAAAGCAAACGACCGGTGGTTCAATCCCGCTGTATGGCAACAGTCCGCGCGATTTGACCATTGAAGATGCGCTTGCAATGCAAAAGGTTAGCACTATTAAGGCTGTTGCCCCAATAATCGCCGGGACATCTTTGATAAGCTATCAGGGAAAAAGTCGAGAGGTTATCACCCTCGGCAGCACTACTGAGCTATTTTCGGTGCGTAAACTGCAGCTAAGCCAGGGACGAGTATTTACCATCGGTACATCGACTGTGGCAAAACCTGTTTGTGTGTTAGGCGCAACGATAAAGGCTGAACTCTTTGGCAATAAAAACCCGATTGGCCAATGGGTTAGATTTTCTGGACAACGTTTTCGCGTTGTCGGCATATTAGAAGAACGCGGGGAGTCGATGGGCTTGGACATGCGACAAATGGCAATCATTCCGATAGCAGCGGCCCAGAACCTATTTAACTCCCCTGCATTATTTCGCATTTTATTAGAATTAAAACAGTCTGGTAGCGAGGCGTATACCGAGGCCAAACTACGCCAGATCATTAAGAAACGTCACGAGGGAGAGGATGACATAACGATATTAACTCAGCGGGCAATGATGAACGCCTTCGATAATATTCTTAATGTAGTTACTGTGTCGATTGGTGCTATTGCTGCTATCAGTTTGATAGTTGCCGGCTTTTTGATTATGAACGTTAGTTTTATTTCGGTTTCACAGAGGAAGCAAGAAATTGGGCTGCTCAAAGCGTTAGGAGCAACAGGGGCAGAGGTACGCAATATTTTTCTCACTGAAGCGTTAATAGTGGTTGGCTTAGGCGTACTTATTGGTTTAGCCCTAGGATACACGCTAACCTTGGTTGCTGTCGTTTTATGGCCATTTATTCCATTAGCTATTCCTTGGTGGGCAACGGCAGCGAGCATCGCGGTGGCATTTGGCGTCGGCCTGCTTTTTTCTTGGCTTCCAGCGTCAGCCGCTGCAAAGCAAGACCCGGTATTGGCATTGCGAGGAAATTAGTTGCGGTACAGCGCAGTATAGGTTTAACACAGGCAAGGGCAAATAAACGCATGTTATGAAATTTATCGATTCGTTAAATTGGGTACGTAAGTCCATCATGTCACAGAAACTTAGGGCAGGGCTAACGATCGCAAGCTTTGCCATTGGCATGGCGGCGGTTGTTTTACTTCACTCTATTGGTGAAAGCTTACGCCTTTATGTTTTGGCCGAATTCACCCAATTTGGATCAAATATTATCGCCTTTACCCCGGGTAAAACGGAAACATTTGGCCTCGGTGGGCTATTAAAAACTGTGAGACCGCTGACCCTTGCTGATAGCGAGTATTTAGCGCAGCAAAAACACGTTGATTTTGTGGTGCCGGTTGTTGCAGGTAATGCCAAAGTAAAAGCCTATAATCTATCCCGTTACACTGATGTGATGGGCGTTAACCATCACGCGCTTAGGGCATGGCGCTTAAGTATCGCCCAGGGTAGATTTTTACCTGACGATGCAGCTCACACACCACGTAGCTTTGCGGTACTTGGCGCCAAACTTAAACAAGCATTATTTTCAAATTCATCGGCGCTTGGTCAGCATGTCCATATTGGTAGCCAACGGTTTAAAGTGGTTGGTGTCTTGGCCACAAAGGGTCAGTTTATGGGCATTGACTTAGATGACATGGTATATATCCCGGCTGCAAAAGCACTGCAAATGTTTAACCGTGACAGTTTGATGGAGGTCGACGTATTTTATCAATCAGGTATGAACAGCGCCGACATTGTTGCACAACTTCGCCCCCAATTAATTAAACGTCATGGCATGGAAGATTTCACCATCATTACGCAGGATGACATGTTGGCTAGCCTGGATAAAATTCTCTTTATCATAAAAATGGCCGGTTCTGGCTTAGGGGTTATTTCGTTGCTTGTTGGTAGCGTTGGCATAGCAACCATCATGACCATTACGGTAACTCAGCGCACCGCTGAGATTGGCTTGCTTCGGGCAATGGGTTTTTCTGCTAGCCAGGTTCAGCAGCTTTTTCTAACAGAAGCAATCTGTTTGGCGATGATTAGTGGCTTGGCTGGCTATGTGGTGGTGTTTATGCTGTTGTTAGGCGCAAAACTTGCGCTTCCTGGCGTCCCTATCGGAATTAATCTTTATGTCTTGTTCGGCACGTTAATTGTTTCTGCGCTTATTGGTTTAATTGCCGGGTTGCATCCTGCAAACCGTGCCTCCAAATTAACGCCGATTGATGCACTGAGAACTGAATAGCCTGGGATTATAGCACCGGCAAGACTATAGCTTTTTAACTTCTTCAATTATATCCATCGGACTTAGCGCATAGTTATTATAAGCAACGCCACTTGCTGCAAGTGCGTGCGCAAGACTGGCGTTTATCGCTGCGCCCAGCGGGAGTTCCCCTTGGGCCAGCAGCGATGTGATCAGGCCGCTTAGTACGTCGCCGCTACCACCTTTACTTAGCCTATTGGTGCCCAAAGGATTGATATAAATCTGCTTGTCTCTCGCTATTAGGGTATTTGCCCCCTTGAGCAGCAAGACAATGCTAGGGTACTTTGTACAAAACTTTCTAACATAGTGGAACCGGTTTGCTTGTAACTCAGTGGTACTAACTTGCGCGAGTTTACATAGCTTTAGTAGTGCACAAAACTCTTTGGGGTGCGGGGTCAATACAAGGTTGTCTTGTTTTAGCGTGGTTATGATCAAGTCTTGATAGAATAGATCCGCATCAATGACCTTGCTGGTGGCACTGTCTAATATTAATTTTATTCCTTGACGCCATTGCGGATCTTTTTTATCGCCTAGCCCCATACCAATAGCGACTGCACTGGCGGTGTTTGGTATAGCGATAGCGTTCATCAAATGCGGTGGCGTAGCAAGCTGTTGCTCTGAAACTGTAGTCACCAATCCTGCGCCAAAGGCGAATGCTGCTTCAGCTGCCAGTAATCCGGCGCCGTGTTTTTCACCGATAATAATACTGACATGGCCATAAGTTCCTTTGTGTGTATTATGTCCCATCCTTGTGGGCAGCTTAAGATCAGCAGCCTCTAGCAGGTAACTATCGGTTTTTCCATGATAAAGACTTGAGTCTATCCCTAAATCACATATTGAAATTTGGCCAATATGATCCTTTGCCAACTCACTAAAAAGCGCTGATTTTAAAGCACCCATGGTTAGCGTGATGTCAGCTTTAAAGGCGATTGTGGTGATCTGGCCATCAATACTGATTCCAGAGGGGATGTCACAGGCAATTTTATAGCCACTTAACGCGTTGAGTTGTTGAATAAGTAATTGGCTGTCAGGGCGTAACTCTCTGGTTAAGCCAGTGCCGAATAGACAGTCTACTACGATGTCTGGATCGGTCGGTAGGCCGTCAAGTGATTGCGTCATCGTGACATTGGCAAGTTGCGCACGTTGATGTTGTATAATCGCCATGGCTGACTGGGTGCCGTAAGGCAGGCATAATGTGACGTTATATGCTCCGGTTAACTGCCTGGCAAGCGCTATTCCATCGGCTCCATTGTTTCCTGCGCCGCTGACAATGGTAATATTGGCCGGCGCTGAAAATTTACTGCGAATAAATTGATTGATGGCGTTTGCCGCATGTTCCATCAAGATGTCTTCGCTTAGATTAAGCTGCTCATAACAACGTTTATCTAGTGAATTGACTTCATCAAACACTTTCTTCATGTATCAGCACTCTATTTTCAATAGGTAGAATATTAATTTAGCGTGTTTACAGCACAAGTGGAACAGAGCAAATATGTTTTGCAAAAAAAAAGCGAGCTGTAAGGCTCGCTTTGTTTAGCAGAATATAGGAGAGTTACTTAACTCGCATACCTGGTTGGGCACCTTCTTCTGGGTTTAGGATCCAAAGTTCTTCACCGCCAGGGCCAGCAGCTAAGACCATCCCTTCAGACATACCGAAGCGCATCTTACGTGGTGCTAAGTTGGCTACCATGACTGTTAATTTACCTTCTAATTGCTCTGGCTGATACGCAGACTTTATGCCGGCAAAGACCTGACGTGTTTCGCCGCCCAGGTCCAGCTCTAAACGTAGCAATTTATCAGCGCCTTTGACGTGTTCTGCCTTGGCGATTTTTGCAACCCGCAAGTCAATCTTAGCAAAGTCATCGAAACTGATTTCATCTGCAATTGGATCTTTAGCAAGGGGTGAATTGGCATCCAGTACCGGAGCAGCGGGCTGCAGGTTTTCTTTGGATTCTTCAACCATTGCTTCCACATGTTTCATATCGACGCGCTGCATCATCGCTTTAAACTTATTGATCTTATGATCTTGTAGATTGATCGATATGCTATCCCAGGTCAACTCGATATTTAAGAACGCTTCAACTTGCGCCGCCAGTGAAGGCACTATCGGTTTTAAATAAGTCGTCAATATACGGAATAAGTTGATACCCACGCTGCAAACTTGCTGCACTTCTTCACTCTTGGCAGGGTCTTTAACTAATTGCCACGGTTCTTTGTCAGCTATGTATTGGTTTGCCTTATCTGCCAGGGCCATAATGAGTCGTACTGCCTTCGCAAAGTCTCGCGCCTCATACAGTGCGGCAATTTCTTCCTGTGCATCAGTAAACTCTTTTACTAATGCTTCTTCACTATTTACTGTGGCGAGTGTGCCATCAAACTTCTTAGTGATGAAACCGGCACAGCGACTAGCAATGTTGATTACTTTACCCACTAGGTCAGAATTTACACGCTGTGCGAAATCCTCTAGGTTCAAATCAAGATCGTCAATTTTACTCGTTAGCTTTGCACCATAGTAGTAGCGTAGATATTCAGGATTTAGATGCTCCAAGTATGTACGGGCCTTGATAAATGTGCCTTTAGATTTTGACATCTTAGCGCCATTTACCGTAACAAAACCGTGAGCATAAACGCTTGTCGGTTTGCGGATGTCTGCGCCTTCTAGCATCGCTGGCCAAAACAACGAGTGGAAATAGATGATGTCCTTACCGATGAAGTGATATAGCTCGGCGCTAGAATCTTTTGACCAAAAGGCATCAAAGTCAATGTCCGGGTTTTTGTCACAAAGGTTTTTGAAGCTACCAATGTAGCCTATAGGCGCATCAAGCCAAACGTAGAAAAACTTGTCAGTAGTACCTGGAATGTTAAATCCGAAGTAGGGCGCATCGCGGCTAATATCCCAGTTTTGCAAACCGTCTGTAAACCATTCAGCTAATTTGTTGGCCATTTCATCTTGCAACGAACCACTACGCGTCCATTCTTTAAGCATTGCCTCGAATTTTGGCAATTCAAAGAAGTAATGCTCTGATTCTTTAAGTACCGGAGTAGCACCAGAGACCACAGACCGTGGATTCTTAAGCTCAACCGGCGTATAGGTAGCGCCACAGCTATCACAGTTATCGCCGTTCTGGTCTTCACTGCCACAACTAGGACAATCACCTTTAACAAACCTGTCTGGCAGAAACATTTGTTTCTCTGGATCGAATAACTGCTCAATTACTTTTGTGGAGATAAAACCGTTATCGTTAAGGCGGTTGTATATAAGCTCTGCAAAATGGCGGTTTTCATCGCTGTGGGTAGAATGAAAGTTGTCAAAAGCCACGCCAAAGTCTTTAAAGTCTTGTTGGTGTTCCGCGTTTACCTGGTCGATCATCTCTTCAGGGGTTATACCCAACTGCTGCGCTTTGAGCATGATTGGCGTGCCGTGTGCGTCGTCGGCACAGACGTAATGACATTCATGACCACGCATTTTTTGAAAGCGCACCCAAATATCAGTTTGGATATATTCAAGCATATGCCCCAGGTGAATTGGGCCGTTGGCATAAGGTAGTGCACTGGTCACTAGAATTTGTCGTGTTGAATTAGAATTAGCTGTCACGTGTTCAATCGCCTATTGTTGCTGCTTTGTCTTATTTGTTTGATTTACCAACCAATAGTACGTTTATTAAACGTTTTGGGCTGGCAAACAAATAATGCCGTATAAAATGGCGCCTATCTTAACCCACCTACCATTTTAATTCATCTTGAATTAGTTATTTGTTATCGAAAATACGAGGTAACTTCGGTACAATAGCGGCAATTTAAATGAACTTTTTCCTGGAGCCCTATGGGGATCTTCTCATCGAGTAGCGAATGTGTCGCAGCTCTGGTCAAATCGACCCTGCAATCGGCAAGTTTTTTGAGCTTAAATACGCCTTATTTATCGGTTATGGATGTTAAAAGCGCAACCACTAAATCTAAGCGGCTAACCATTGAAATGGTTAGTAACATCCCATGCTTGCATAATCAAACAGTCATCGAGGCGCAATTACTCGACTTGCTAAAAGATGTGCTCAATATCGAAGCGGTAAAGTTATCACTTGCCTTTGACGCCAAGCGAATTAATCGCAGTGAAACCGTCCCTTCTATCAAACAAATTGTATTGGTAGCCTCTGGTAAGGGCGGTGTCGGCAAATCCACCACAGCCGCGAATCTAGCACTGGCGCTAGCCCATGGTGGCGCTAATGTTGGTTTGCTTGATGCTGATATCTATGGCCCATCTGTACCTAGTATGTTCGGGGCGGCGCAGGAAAAGGCACTGTCACAAGATGGAAAGCTGTTGGCGCCACTTGTGCGCCATGGCATACAAACCATGTCCATTGGTTATTTAGTATCAAAGGAAGAGGCCACTGTGTGGCGAGGGCCAATGGCTTCTCGCGCGCTCGGGCAATTATTAAACGAGACTAATTGGGGGGCGCTGGACTATCTTGTTGTTGATATGCCGCCAGGTACCGGAGATATTCAGTTAACCATGTCGGGCCAGGTTCCTGTTTCCGGCGCCGTTGTAGTGACTACCCCGCAAAATCTCGCGTTAAACGACGCGCAGAAGGGGATTAGCATGTTTAACAAGGTTGATGTGCCGGTATTGGGTGTGATTGAAAACATGAGTTATCACCAATGCAGTGCATGCGGTCATCACGACCCTGTTTTTGGCAGCGATGGCGGCGACGCATTAGCTGGGGATAATGATGTCCCACTCCTTGGCAAATTACCCCTGGTTGCGCAGATAGCAATGGATATCGAAGCTGGCGTGCCTACCATGCTTAAGCCAAATTCAGACTTGAGCGCTCCCTATCTCGATATCGCTCAAGCATTGACGATCAAATTAAATCAAACCAATTTAACCATCACCACGATGGCCACCGGAGAATAAAATGAAAGACTGTATCTTCATTGCCATTGTAGGAGCTTCAGCGTCGGGCAAAAGCCTGCTGGCGCAAACGATTGTCAAAGAACTGATCGATGAGGTGGGTAGCAATCGAATTGGAGTAATCAACGAAGATTATTACTATCGCGACCAAAGTGAATTATCGATGGAGGAGCGGATTAAGACTAACTACGACCACCCGAGTTCACTAGAATATGATTTACTTATAGAGCACCTTAATACCTTACAAAATGGTGGTAGTGTTGAGTTACCTCAATATTGTTATGCAACGCATACCCGAACAAATGAAACGTTAAGTATGTCCAGCAAACGGGTTATTGTCCTTGAGGGCATACTCTTATTAGCCAATCCTAAATTGCGAGAACTGTTTCATGCCTCGATATACATGGATGCACCGTTAGATATTTGTCTGACCCGTCGTTTAGTACGTGATGTACAAGAACGTGGCCGCACCATGGATTCAGTTTTAACCCAGTATGATCAAACAGTACGGCCAATGTTTCTCCAGTTTATAGAACCTTCTAAACAATATGCCGATATCATTGTACCGGGCGGTGGTAAAAACCGCATTGCAATTGAAATGCTTAAGTCAGAAATCAACCGCTTGCTACATCGATAAAAAGGAAACAGTATTATGCGTTTAAGCGACGTAGAAATTAAGAATTATTTAGCGCAACAAAAGATTGTGATTAGCCCGCAGCCAGATACCGAAAGTATCAGCGGCGTGACAGTTGATGTAAGATTAGGCAACAAGTTTCGGGTTTTTGAAGGGCATAATGCACCTTTCATCGATATATCAGGGGCTAAAGAAGATGTACAAAAAGCGCTAGATAGTGTGATGAGTGATGAAATTGTCTTAGAGGGGGATCAACCCTTCATTCTCCATCCAGGTGAACTCGCCTTAGCAATGACATTAGAGTCGGTAACTTTGCCAGCGGATATCGTCGGTTGGCTTGATGGCCGTTCTTCACTAGCAAGGCTTGGCTTAATGGTACATGTTACGGCGCATCGTATCGATCCAGGCTGGTGTGGAAATATTGTATTAGAGTTTATCAACGCCGGTAAATTACCACTGGCATTGCGTGCGGGAATGCAGATTGGGGCACTTAATTTTGAAATGCTTTCCAGTCCTGCGCAAAACCCATATAACAAGCGTGCGAATGCAAAATATAAAGATCAAAGCGGCGCTGTGGCCTCGCGTATTGGGCAAGACAAATAATGGTTTACGGCACTTGGGTTAATGGCGAACCGTGCGATACGATCAGCGCAGCAGACCGGGGCTTGAGCTATGGGGATGGTTTGTTTACCACCATCCTGGTCGCTAAGGGGCATTGTTGTTTAATCGATAAGCACTTGAAACGATTGCAAGATGGGATTAAATTACTTGGCATCGCGCAAATAGATTTTGCGCTATTGATCGAACAGCTGACCGCGCGAGCTAGGGCATTGGACAATGGGGTAATTAAAGTCGTTGTCACCCGCGGTGAGGGACAACGCGGGTACTCGAGCAAAGGGTGTGTGAGTCCGACTGTGATCATGACTGCTTCCGCATTACCCAAACATTACCAGCAGTTGCGCCAGGCAGGTATTAGTGTCGGGGTGAGTACCATACCATTAGGACTTAATCCAGTCACTGCGGGCCTCAAGCACTTAAACCGTTTGGAGCAGGTATTAGTACGTCAACAAATTGACCAAGAGGGCTGGGACGATGCGATCGTACTGGATTGCCAAGGGTTTATCGTCGAGAGCAACCTAGCTAATATCTTCTGGGTCAAGGAAAAGCAATTATATACCCCAAGCCTGGAACTTGCGGGTGTTGCTGGGGTGATGCGTGATTTTGTGATTGAAAAGGCCAAGGGATTAGGCATTGCGGTGAATATTGACCGATACCGACTCGGTAGCATCACCGATGCTGACGAAATATTTATCACTAATAGCCTGATGCAGCTGGTGCCAGTTGTTAAGATCGAAGAGCGCAACTACGAGCTTGGGCAACTTAGCAACAAGCTAGCACAAGCCGTTGTGGTAGAGGAAGCAAGTGATTAATAGTAAAGAAACACCCAGGGTTAAAGGAATAAACCTGCACCAAGCCGGCTATGTCAAGTTGGTCTTGGCTGTGTTATTCGTCCTCATAGGGCTCATAGCTGGTGGCGTGCTGTATGGTAAATATTGGCTAACTGAGTTTTCCCAGACCAAACAAAGTACTATCACACCACAACTATTTAGTGTTGTTAAGGGCGATAACAGCCGTAAAGTGTTGAATCGACTTGTTGAAAACGGTCTAGTAGAGAAGCCACTGGCGTATCGCGTATTACTTATTCAAAAACCACAGCTTGCTCAGGTAAAGATTGGCCGTTATCGTTTAACTGCTGGTATGACTCCGGTGGAGTTATTTGACCTACTAAGTAGCGGCATCGAAGCACAATTTTCAATTACGCTTGTCGAGGGGACGACGTTTAGCCAATGGCTTGAGACGTTCGCCAAAAGCGAGCATGTGGTCATCGATCCAGAGCAAAATTTCGATCAATTTGCTAGCGCTCAAGTTAGCTTCGACCAAAAGTATCCTAATGCAGCACTTGAAGGAATGTTTTATCCAGACACCTACCATTTTTCTGACCAAAGTAATATCAACGCTATCTTGACCAGAGCGAATGAGCGGTTAAAGGAAGTGCTTGCAGAACAATGGGCGAAAAGGCAGAAAAACTTGCCGATAAAGACGCCTTATGAGGCGTTGATCTTGGCCTCTATTATTGAAAAAGAAACTGCGGTTGCCAGTGAACGGGAAACTATTGCATCAGTCTTTGTGAATCGCCTGCGCAAGGGCATGAGACTGCAAACTGACCCGACAGTTATCTATGGTGCCGGTGCCTCCTACGCGGGCGACATAACTCGTGCCCACCTGCGAGAATTAAATCCCTATAATACTTATAAGATAAACGGGTTGCCGCCAAGTCCAATATCGATGGTCAGTGAAGACGCCATTATTGCAGCGCTGAATCCGAGTGAAAGCGACTATTATTACTTTGTGGCTGCCGGGGATGGTGGGCATTATTTTTCAAAAACGCTCAGTGAACATAATAAGGCGCTACGCCGTTATTTGTCATTAACGAAATAAAAATTAAAACGAGAAGCATAAATCATGGCAAATTTTATTGTTATTGAAGGCCTAGAAGGTGCCGGTAAGTCGACAGCGATAGCTGGTGTACACGCTATATTGGAAAAGCATGGGATAGCAGATGTAGTTTCAACGCGCGAGCCAGGAGGGACCCCACTAGCTGAAGCAATGCGTAAATTAGTGAAAGAGCCCCACCCAACAGAAGAGCTGACAGAGCAAAGTGAACTTTTATTAATGTATGCGGCGCGCAGCCAGTTAGTTGAGCGGGTGATTAAGCCTGCGCTGGCCAAGGGGCAATGGGTGGTCGGTGATCGTCACGATGATGCATTATAATCCGTTTTTTTTTATGTAAACTGAGTGAGTGAGTGACTGAAGTTCATAAAGTCTTTTTTATTAAGCATTATTCTATATTCTAATAGTTCGCTTCAGATAAATGTAAACTACCCAAGTATTCTCTTCCTACCATAACTTTTGATATAAATGTAAACCAATAAAATCACAATTTTTATAATTACATTCAAAATATGTAAACAAAGTACTAACCAGAATTAAAACATGATTTTACAGTTTTGGCTTTTTTACCCTTTTATAAATTACACTCTATTTATTATTTCAGGTAATGTTAAAATTTTAGGGCATGCTTTCTCTCCTTTTGACCACTTCAAATACGGTTGAATATAATTTCGTTCTAGGTAATCCGTTGCATATTCACTAAATCCTAACATTCTATCTTTATATAAAACGAATTTAATTCCAGATGGAGCAACCCATTCTAATTTATCTTGGCTTTGAGCAATGTGGTGCAGGCTCATTATTGTTTCAGATAATTTAACTGAATCTACGCTCTTGTGTGTGCAATTATAAAATATTTTATATCTAATGATTCTTTGATCCTCTGTAATAGGCAAACGTAATATTGCCCATGCGTCAGGAATCAATAAATTTACTTCACAGTCCTCAATTTTAAAATCAAATTTAAACCTGAAAAGGCGTGTTAAGTCTATTTCATCTTTTTCTACTTGCTGAATACCTGCTAGGCCAAATTTATTTAATTGATACTTTAAAAACTTATAGCATTTAGCAATATTAATATTGTTGTTATGAAACTGCGCATTATCACGATGAAGTTGCTCTGCTAAGCCGTCCAAGGCTGGCTCCCCAATTTTAATATTAAGCAATATACGAAGAGCTCCTGAACCTAGCATATGCTTGAACTCTTTGAACATCTCTTTTTTCTCTTGATTCATGTTTACCTCAGTCGTCTGCTATTTAATGACATTTGCTATTAATTTTTAATATAATATTGGCAACAAAACAGCACCAAAGTGTCATCATACCTTGGTGCTGTTTTGTTGCCAAGAGCGTTATGCAATAGAGTTCATGCCATGATTAAGCATATAAACGATTCTCGTTATAAAGCCTTGATAGAATGGCTAAAAGCTGCTCGTAAAGAGCAGGGGTTAACTGTACGTGATCTTGGTGAATTATTAGGTGAGCCTCACCAGTTTGTAGTAAGAATAGAAACTTGTGAAAGAAAGTTAAATGTATTTGAATACGTTCAATACTGTGATGCTCTAAAGCTTGATACTTCAGTTGGGCTAAGTAAGTTAAAAGAGTTGACTTTTAACTCTAACTTATCAACTACAAGGTGATGGTAAGAGTGCTGAAATTGTGTTCAATACTTTTAAATTACTAAACAAGGCTTCAGCCTAGATGTAATGTACTTTAACAGTAATCTGAATAAGTCTTAACTTGAATTGCCAGGTTGATTTCTAGAGTTGAATCAAATCTGACAATGAATAGCTTATTTTTGCCAGTTACTGGCGGCGACAACCCCTGTATCAGGAGCAAAAAGATAATAATATGCTCAGATAGCGATAACTTAAAATTATATTTACCAGTTTCGTCCTAAAAGCTTTTCTAATTTTTTCTCTAATACTTTATCTATCTAATGATAGAGCCTTATATTCATCAATAAGCTTTGTTAAGCCTGGATTTTTCTCACCACGAAAACATTCAATATTTTGCTCTATTTTTTTCAAAATTTTTGCCTAAGCTAACATCATCAACCAATGGAGCATTTTCTTTGCCAATAAATAGATTGTTATCTTGCGGGAAGTTCACAAAGTAGCGTAACCCACGCTTACCTGCGCCTGAAGGGTATAGTAAGCCATTATCAACTAATGATTTTAAATCCCTCGTTGCGGTTGCTGGTGGCGCACCAGTAATAGCTCGATATTTTTCATTAGTTAAACCATCACGTACAAAGCCGTCAGCGCCTACAGTGAAGATTTTTTTCATCACCTTCTCTTGGCGTTGGTTGAGTTTTACCTCTCCATATTCAGCCCAAAATTTTGATTTTTGCAATACAAATTCAACGGACTCAAGCGATTTATCTTGCGAAGTTCTAACCAGCTCAACAAACCACGCTATCCATTCATTAATTTGTAAGCCAGCATTAGTATTTCTAAGCTGTTGATAATACTCCATTCGATTAGTGTTAATCATGCTCGACATACTGAAAAGCGGAGGTCTCGAAAAGTCTTGAAAAAACGCATGCTCGGCTATGGCTCTACCAACACGGCCATTACCATCTTGAAACGGATGAATAGCGACAAACCATAAATGAGCAACTGCTGCTTTTATAGGGCCTGAACAATTGGCGCTGTTATACCATTGTATAAAAGCATCCATTTCTTGTTCAACCTCAGTGCGATTATTACCTGGTGCTTTGTAGATGATTTCACTGTCGCCGTATAAGTCTTCTCTTATTACATCAATAGGCGAGTCTCGATAATCGCCTTTAGTAATAGGGTTTACATAATAGTCTTCACTACCGTGTAATAGCTGCATGTGCCAGTGACAAAGTAAGGTTTTAGACATGGCGCTTTTAATGCTTTTGCGAACATCAACAAGCATCGCCGCAATGCCTTTCTCTTTAGGGAAGTAACCACCACCCTCTGGCTCTTTTAACCCTAGGAAACGAGCAACCGATGAGCGCACCTCTTCACGGTTAAGTTTTTCACCTTCAATGGCACTGGTGCTTAATGCTTCTTCCACCAGTAAGTGAACAAAGGCATCGTTATGGTCATTTGACGGTATTTGCGATAATGCCCCTTCGATCTTGTAGGCTTTTTTTGAATACTCGCTGACACTTGCCTCAAAGCGTGTCACATCATATTCAAACTGAGGCGAATTTTTTTGTTGCCGATGATACATATGATTTAAACCTTTGTTCTTTATAAATCACTTTATATCGAATTATGATTTATAAATCCATATTTTATGAATCATATGGAGAGGGGGTTTTATTTATAAAGTGAAGATGTAAATCAAATTAATCCTTTTGGTCAGGGTTGAGTTATTTAAAGTTCCGCTTTGTAAAAATTTTCAAATCGTTGTAAGTGATAGCTAACATCTCTTGATAGCTTAAAGTTGCCTTCAGGTGAAGTCCAAACTTATTCACCAAAACTGTAAGCTCAGATATGAGCTACTACACTTGATAAAATTAAATACGAATACTTTGTAATTGCTCTTCAGAAACTGAATAAATTTGCTCGTGAGAATTCTGAACCATAATATTGTTAAACTCATTTACAGATTCTTCATCAAAATTCATCTCTGTAACAGAGCCAAAAACTCCTCTTTCAACCAAAAATACGGCTTTATCTGGTGATATTGGATAATACAGTCCAAACTCTTCGACTTGTTTTCCAATCGGTGTATTTAACGCTAAGAAATTAACTACAGGTTGATCGCAAGTTAAAAATGGTATGTTTGAATCATTCGAAACTAGTACTAATTTAAACTTATCTCTATCGCCATATATATTTGCAGCAAGTTTTGTAGAAAATACTATGCGAATTAAATTAGCGCACTTTATGATTTTATCTTTATCAGGACCTGTGGCCATGTTAATAAGGTTATCATGTTGCTTTTTGGTCCTTAAAAATTGCATGCAGATATAGTTTATAAAATGTGCCGAACCTTCTTCTTCAGTAAAAAATTGCGTATCACCGTTAACTAGTTCATTTAAATACTTATCGCCTTGAGATTCAATTTCTGACTGTAGTTCTTCTTCCAAATTATTTGCGTAGTTCTTTTTTAAAATTTCAAGTTTTTGATCTGTAACTAGATGTTCATCTAATTGTTCAACCAAAGAAAATAAGGAAAACAATCGAGAGTAAACTGAATTAACAAATTCTGATACGTCTGTTAAAAATACTTGCCTTACAAACTCTATATCTTCTGCACTTAGCTTATTCACTTTATAAAAGTAACTTTGTTGTCCAATATTCATAAGATCAGATGTAGAGAAAATGTGTTTTTTATTACGCATACAAGCGATTTTTGATTTCACTTGCCAAGACTTTAAATATCGTCTCCACACATAGTGTTGTCTTTTCTTTTTTTGAGCAGAAATAGGATTAATCTCCCAGAAATATTGAAGTAATAAGGTACGTTAATTAAGTTTTTTAATAAGGCTAGTAATTTTATTTACCCATTCTATTTGGTCATTAAATACTTGAGGTAATGGATGGTAATATGAATACTCATTGCCTAGCTTCTTTAGTCCAATTGCATCATCACGATTTATCGTCTTAACCGCTAATTCAGCTAATGAGTTTAATGAACTATTAACACCCCAACCATAAATTACCGGAACATCCTCAATAAATAAGCTTTCCAACTCTCGTTTACGTTCAACATTAAAAATTGAATGAGGAAAACTCTTAGACTCTTCTGATTTCAAGAATTTATATAAAACACTAGACTTTGGAGTTCTCAGATCTGATAAATTTAATATTCGAGCATAATTAAAGCCAGCGCTATTCATTACTTTCATAATCTGATCTTGAGTTTTGTCAGGAACAGCGGCTGAAGGGATAGTATTGTTATCAATTTTATCAAGTGGATATGATGAGCCGGGGTTCATCATCACCACCATAATGTCAGGTGTACTTGTTAAAGAATTAACTCTTTTAATATCGAGATACTTACGACATTTATATCCTTTTTCTTCGTAGAAAAAGCCATTTACTTCAAATTGTTCTCTCATATTATTGATAACCTTTCTTGAAGCCAAAACAAATTACTCTGATGCACAGTAACTAGCATTTAAAGATGGAAAAGCTATCGAAAGAGCTTCAACTGTTTCTAATGTTCCGTGCCCCCACTGGTTACTTAAAACGTAGGTCTTTCCATCATTAAAGTAATATTCACCTTCTTTACAGAAAAACCTTGCTGTTCTAGGGTGTCTCCCGCCAGGATCATCAGCCATAATTACTGCATGTAAATCAGCCTCATTAAGTTCACCATCAAACACTTCAAACAATTTTGCCGTCCGTTCTGACACGCCATCTACTATGGTTTGTATCTCTATCGGAGTATGGCCAGAATTCACTATTGACGAGACTAAATTGTGTATCAATTTACGCTTATTTAACGAATTAATAGATTGTCCACTAACGGTCAAATTAAATTTTGTTAAGTCACGAGAGACACTTCTGGAAGCTCGTTCTTTTTGTTTTTTCTCTCTAATTTTTATTTGATAATCAGCTGTTTCAGGAACAGGTATTACTGTTTGGATATCTATGAGAACGTTATTATTATCAACATAAGGGTGCATTCTTACGCACCTGATATCTAGCCCAAAATCGTTTAACCAAATTACAGATGTAGTTAATTCTTTCGAAAACTCAGCTGAAGCTAAGACAATTTTTACTTCTTGTGCAAAATTATCCTCATCAGGCTCTTCCCAACCTAAAAAGCTTAACAATGTGTTTTCTGCATCTAGCTCAATATTTCGAGTCTTTAGGTATTTTTCATAAATTTGAACTAGCTTAGAAAAAGTTAGTGTGGATATCATAGAAGCATAGCGAAGTGCTTGTAGCTCCATATGGCCACCATCTTCTGTTCGTTTAAGTTCAATAACAACTAAATTTCCTGACTTATTTATGCCTAATAAATCAATTCTTCGTTTACTCTCGTCCCATTCACCAAACTCTTCTGAAACGACCATGGTATCAGGGCTTATAATATCAATTTGATCCCTCAACATTGCTTGAATATGCTGTCTTTCTAGCAAGCCTTGCTGATCAAATGTAGTCCTTTCAATGGCTACTAACTTATCGGTATCTATTTTATAAATAGCCATTATACACCTCTGTTTTTCTTAAAATTCTCAGCCTGCGCAAAAATTTCTTTATACACTTCATCACGGCTTACTGGTGGGTAGCCAAACTTGGCTAGCAGCATGATCAAATCAACTTTTAACTCGGCTTTAATGTCGTCACGGTTATTCCAGTCGGTATATTTGGCTTTATCATCAACAACTTCTTTTACTGCTTGCGACAATTCAATCAACTTATCGTCAGGGTAGGTGAAGTCATACTTAACAGCCAACGATTTTAAGATGTCGTAAAAAGCTTTTTCTTCAAAGCTAATACCTAAATCATCGTTGGAATCCATCTCTGTTTTAAGGTCGGTAAACATATTGATGATCTCGTCAGAGAAGTCTTCTAAAACCTCACTCACCAATACATCTTCTTCTTTACGCTCATTGTACTTTTCAACTAAAGCCTTAAAGCGTTTAGTAAAGTCTACTCCCTGAGCAAGATTAACCTTTTTCATTTCATCAATGGCTTTTGCTAACATTTTTTGTAGCAGCATTATCTTGGTATTGGGCAGCTTTATCTTGCCAATTTTGGCAAGATAGTCTTCATCGAAAATATCAATCTCACCATCATCATTGCCAAGTTTGAATATTTCCTCTACGCCATCACTTTTAAGCGCCTCTTCAATCATTTCTCGTACTTTAGCGTTCATTTGTGCGGTATCAGGTGCTTCACCTTTGGTTAACTTGTAGATGATAGAGCGCACAGCAAGATAGAAATGAATAAAGTCGCGTTCTTGTTGAGATAACTTCTCGCTGCCACAACAAACATCATAAGCCGCTTTTAAACGCTTAACTAACGCCATAAAGCGTTTCTCAAGTTTGCCTACAGATAGTAAAAATTCAGCCGCATTATTTAAGCAATTTAACTGTGCCACTGGCTCGCCAGTGAAATAAGGCGAGGAATCGAATTTATGGAAGATGCGGTTAAGCAAATCTAAATGATCTTTAACAGCAATAACCGACTGATTGATATCTTCAAAGTTCGTTTCTTCTGACTTTGAGAACTGCGCTAACGCTTTATTCATCGCAGTTTTAATACCTATGTAATCAACCACTAAACCTTTATGCTTGCCTGAAAACTTGCGGTTAACACGAGAAATGGTTTGAATAAGGTTATGTTTTTGCAGAGGTTTATCAATATAAATTGTATCAAGAAACGGTACATCAAAACCGGTAAGCCACATATCAACGACAATTGCGATTTTAAAATTAGATTTATCATTCTTAAACTGACGGTCTAACTCTTTACGATACTCTTTAGTTCCCAGTAAGTTATACAAGGCTTCTGGATCATCTTTACCACGTGTCATAACCATTTTGACACGCTCCATAGGTTTGATTTTTTTACGCTCTTGCTCAGTTAACGTTGAGCCTTTCTCGCACTCCAGTATTTCAAACCATTGTGGGCGTAAGTCTTCAAGTTCCTGATAAAACAGGTAAGCAATCTCACGTGAACTACTTACAAACATGGCTTTACCTTTTATGGTAGAACCTTCATTGATACGGCCTTCGTAGTGTTCAACAAAATCTTTAGCAAGCGAGCGTATGCGATCAGGGTCGCCCAAAATCGAATTCATGCTCGAAGTCGCTTTTTTGCTTTCTTCTATTTGATGTTCATTGCTACCAGAATCTTCACATTGCTTGTAATAGGCTTCTATTTCTTCAAGCTTGGCATTATTAAGCAATACTTTTGCCGCACGGCCTTCATAAACAATGCGCACCGTTATTTCATCTTTAACCGACTCTGACATGGTATAAGCATCAATTACCTTACCAAATACGTCTAACGTGGCGTCAATAGGCGTACCAGTAAAGCCGACAAAGGTCGCGTTAGGTAATGAGTCATGTAAATACTTTGCAAAGCCGTATGTGCGCCGCACTCCGGCATTAGGGCCTTTCTCAGTAATTACCACCTTTTGGTCTAAATTAACCTGGCTACGATGTGCCTCATCAGAAATACAAATAACATTAGTACGCTCTGTTAGTACTTCAATGTCTTCGGTAAATTTATGAATAGTCGTTAAAAAGACACCGCCACTTTGTCGGCCTTTAAGCAGTTGTCTTAGTTGGTCGCGGCTTTCAACACTAACAATATGATCATCGCCAATATAACTTTTGGCGTTAGAGAATTGTTGAGATAACTGATCGTCTAAATCTGTTCTATCAGTTATTAATACGATGGTCGGGCTTTCAAATTCAACGCTTTTCATTAATAGGCGAGATAAAAACTGCATGGTAAAGCTTTTACCACAGCCGGTTGCACCGAAATACGTTCCGCCTTTACCACTACCACCTTCACCATTAGGTAACTTACGTTCTTTTTTAATATTCTCGTAGAGCTTTCTAGCTGCGTAATATTGCGGGTAACGACAAACTATTTTCACTTCACCTTTAGATTTATCAGGGAAGTAAATAAAGTTACGAATAACATCACACAAACGTTCTTTATCAAACAAGCCCTGCAACATAGTATGCAAGCCATTAATACCATCTTGCTCTATTGATTCATCACCAGTAACTTTGCGCCATGCATAATAAAAATCATATGGTGCAAATACATTGCCCATTTTATTATTTACACCATCGCTAATAACGCACAGGGCATTGAAAACAAATAACTGGGGAATATCACGGCGATAACGTGTGGTTAATTGAACATAGGCATCATGTAGTGAAGCTTGTTCTTCACGAATCGCACTCTTAAATTCAAACACCACAACAGGTAAACCATTTATATACAAAATACCATCAGGAATACGCATGGAGTTATCTGCTGATGGACTGTCAATCTCTAGCTGATTAACCATTTTAAAAATGTTGTGCTGTGTTGTTGCAACATAAGGTACGCTTGGCTCAGCTACCATAGGTAACGCTTCATATGATTCTTGAGCAACCGCTACTTCTTCGTAGTCAATCAACTGAATATATAAATCTTTTTTAGAAGCTTTACCTGGCTTACTACCTGATTCACGTTTTAATAAAAAACCATCACTTAACCATTTACAGAAGGTTTTATTACTTTCATATAAGTCACCTACAGGCAAGGTTTCGAGCTGTAGGATAATGCTATCAATTTCACCTGTGGTGATTTCATCAGCAGCATAACGATTAGCTAAATAGGCTCGTAAGTCATCTTTAATTAGCACTTGCTCAGGTTGCCTAGCCAAATCAGATCCTGATATGTATGGATATCCTTGATCACCGAGTAACTCAATAATAGCTGCTTCTAATTGTGCTTCTGTGAATTTCATTCATCTTCTCCTTCGCTCTTCACAGAGGCTTTAAAGTATGGCTGTTCTGGCGCTAGCGACACTTCCATTCTATATCCCATACTTAGCTCTCCTAAAGCAGATTTTTCATCATCACTTTGATATGAAACTTCTACAAATCGATTATCTTCAATTTTATAAAAGTTAATGTTTTCAAATAAATTCTTAGATGTTAGCAAAACAAACTTAGCATCAGAAAACCTCAATTTATAAGTCTCTATGCCGTCTAAATGACAAATGTAATCAGGGCCATACCCATCAAAATATTCAACGTTAAAATCAGAGCTTGCATCAGGGTTATATCGTGATTTTCTAATCTCAACATTCAGCTGATGATCACCAATAAATAAAATCGGTTTGTCTATTTCTTTAGAAGAGTTGATAAGTGCTTTTATAATTTTGCTATTGGTATCAAACTCAATAGGTTTAATATCTTGATAATGAACTAAACATCTCATTATTCGAATATTAAGATCATTATCTATGGCATCTCTCAGCCATTCATCTTCATTAATTGCTCGGTTTGTCTCTAAACCTAGCGCTACTCTTTCTTTAGGGTATTGAGTAACGTTGGCATAATAGAAGTTGCCCTCATTTTGTTTAAGAGACGAACTAATACTATTGAATAACTTTACTGGGTAGCTAGGAGATACTTGCAAATTATTAATTGATTTTGAACATGAGAAACCAAATTGTTTTAATAGCTCTTCATCTAATGGAGCATCAATAATCGCTTGAGATTGACGATTATCTAGTTGTTTAATTACCTCATTAATCGACTCATTAAAATGGGATTTTTTCTCTTCGAAATCACTATCAGAAATAAGTATTGAACCATCAATTTCACTCGCAACTTTAAGCCACTCATTAAGGTCACTTTTAATTGCATCTCTATCTAAATGTCTAAATACGTCAGAGAAAATGAGCTCTATCCATCGGCTATTTAGTTGCCATTTACTTGTCGATAGTGAAATTGCAATTTCAATAAATGCTTTATTTATACTTCTAGGATCATTTGCTCCCCAACCAGAATAGATTCTGCCAGAAACTTTTTTACTCTCATTTACTCGCCCAAAAGAATCAAGAATTTTAGTTAACCAAGCACCGTAACCTCTTTCCTCATAATGTCCGTGATTTCTTTGTCTGATATACGCACCTAGTATATCGCTAGGTGAGTTACACGCCTTCATAGCGTTATCTATTCCGCCGGTAGGATGTATAGGTGAGCCATTTAATAAGGCCTGAACATATTCTTTTATTTTTTCATCATCTGCTGAATTCGGTTTTAACAACATATAACAAGCGGTTAAAATTCGAATATCAAATGCGGTATTGGCTACAGCAAGCTCAAACGCAACATCAGCCTTATAGCCTTCGTTATTAGTAATTGCAGTCCAAAGCTCATTCTCTGGTTGAACATTTAAAGTTGCATGTGTAATTATTTGCGAATGCCAACTGTATTCTTCATGCCTATAGCGATCAAAAGAAAATTTTCGAAACCAATTATTAAGCATATCAACGCCCCAACCAGCAGCTTCAATGTTTCCATATCGCAAAGCAGTAATAGGCATATGAGCGGTATACTCAAGGTGAGATAAAAAATATGGCCAGTTCTCGATAGACTCTACCGAACGTTTTGAGCGTAACTCAATATAATCTAGCCAACCTTCCCATGAACCAACAAAGTCATATAAAACATCTTCATATTTATTGGCAATTCTAAGTTCTGATGAATGAGAAGAATATGAACGCCATTCCATCAATAACGACCACATAAAGTAGCTGCCTTGAATTAATGAAACACCTTCTTTATCTATTTTTTGATCGCGTTGACTAAAAATTCGCTTGTGTAAATAAATGGCTTGAACATAAAACTCACTATTCTCAGGTATTAATTCTGTTGTAGCTTTTGATAATAAGTAGTACTCGGTTAACAACTCATCTAAATAGCTTCTGCTAAACCAACCTGAGTTCGGTAGTAATAACCAGTTATCTTCTTTTTTACTATCATTAATAAAACCAATAGCTGAAGCAATTTCACAGTGCCAATGTGAAATATCGTTCATAGCAATTTTAAATGCTGAAATATCTTTATCTCTTATCGCATCTTGAGCTTCACCAATAATGCCTTGAACAATAAAAACGAGACTCTCAGCATCTAGCTCATTATCTTCTGAAATAGTTTTAAAACACTTTTTGACTAACCAACATGCCAACTTACTTAAATGAATGTTGCTATATTTAATAAGGTTCAGCTTTTTAGACTTTGATTGCCAGTAAGGGTTAATAACAATTACTGGCTTTGAACTTTCTTTCTTACTAAATAAAGTCCAGCCTTTACTAGCAAACCACTTACTAACAGTTAAGTCTAAAAACCAACGAGCCAATTTTAGCTTTAATATCTGAATACCTATAATGGCATTTAAGAAGCGAAAGTTAACATTATGAACTAAATGAGGAGAGTTATATTGAATATCAACATGTTGCATCTCGTCATCTGAGATATGATAAGTTTTGACCGACAAAACACTTGTTTCAGTATTTGTTAGCAACTTGTTGTTTATGCAGTTCTCTAGTAACAAGCCTCTTAATCGGTTACGAATATCGTGCTCGCACCATTCATGAATGGTATAACGCATCATTAATTTTTTCGCTGATTTCTCATCTAATAATTTAAAAGTACTAATAAAAAACCATATGGTTAATAGCACATTAAACATCATCCAAATAACAGATGTAAGGCATAAAGCAAGGTAAGATGAATCAGTTAAACTAGCACTTAACAAAAAGCTGATAAGAATAAATATGGCGAGCAAAAAGCCACTAAGCCCTGCAAACATAACGCCTGAATATTTCTTATAAACAGGAATTAACGTTTTCTTAGATGACTTGTTCTGGAAAAGTAAACTCACTAAACCGATGGCTAAAGGGTAAATAACGGCAGCAATGGTAAGCTGAGCCGTAAACAATATATCTTGCCACTCGATTAATTTTCTCCAATAAGGAAAATATTTAAACGTAGCTTTTGCAAGGTCAACTTCCCAAAGTAGCAAGTTTGACGCTACCGAAAAAGCCAATACAAAGAGCAAAAATGCATAATAAATATAACTTTTTGACCATGTTAAAATGTTACGTTCAACTAAGCCCCAACGACTATCTAAAAACGATTTGTTTTCATATAGCGATTCTTTAATGTTTTTATCTACGTTATATTGAAGCGTATTAAATATTTTCCCTAACCAACTCAAAACGTAATTCCTTTTACTTGTCGTTTTCTAAAACTATTTCACCGGAAATTAGTTTTGGTAATAAAAAATCTCGTGTATCAGTTAGAGTATTTGATTGCTTGATATTTTCTGTAATTTTATCGTATTGAGCTTTTACAATACTGCTATACGCATCAACCACGGATTTTGAAGGGACAATAAGCTTGATACTTCTAAACGTTTTTTTACTTATCTCGGCAAAAGTAGTGCCGCCTGAAATACCTTTAATTTCATCCATTACAGAGTCTAAAAATTGCATAGTATATTCAGGTGATAATGTTTTCTTGCACAGTAAAGCAATGTAACCTTGGTTAATTGCAACAGGAACTTTAGCGAAGGCTAAATAGCCAACAGGTGCTCTTGAAGACATTAACACCGTATCTACTGGCAGCAAACCTGAAGTTATTTTTGCTAAGCCTGCTTCAGTAATCTTACGGTTTGTATCTAACAATATTTTTGAGTCATTACCTGATAGATCTTTTGGTGATGTCCAGTGTATTTCACCACCTTCCCAAAAGTCTGGATTTTTCGTACTAGGTGTTGAGCCACCTTTAATCCCAAATTCTTCATCTGTATTTGATAAAACCCAACCCTTTGGTATCCAGCCGTTGATGCCGATTGATGGTTCATCGGTTTGTTCAAATTCGCTTGGGAAAAGTTGTTGGCTATCTTCGGGTAATGGTTTAGCTTCTAGCTCTCCATTAGTAATTTGTTGTTGAACGAGTTGCCTAGAAAGTGCTTTTTTCTGCAAGGCTTCGGGGAAGTCGTTAACTGCCATACCGCTAGCAAGGGCGTTGTCGAAAACGGGATCAAAATCGACAAACCAGCTTTTAAATAACGCTTGCGCCATTTGCTCTAGAGTTTGGTTGGTTTTACGGTTTACTTCTATTTTTTCATCAATAGTTTTTAAATGATGAGCCACCACTTTCTGTGTCTTAAAGTCAGGAAATCTTAGAATAACCTCTCTAAGTTCAGACTGTTTTATGCCTTTAACAGTGGTTCCTGTACCTCGACCATCAAGTTGATGTTGGACGTCTTTAGATAATAATAAGTATTTCAAATAATCATTATCTAATAATTCTTTTTTTCCTCGTAGGGTGATAACACGCTGAGCCAACGCTATTTTTCGGCTATCAAGTTGGGCTACTTCACCTAAGGGGGCTTCGGTTGTTAAAACGATATCACCAGTTTCAGGAATTCCTCTTCTCATCCAAGAATCGTAATCCTCTTCCGCAATATATTCATTAACTTCCTGAATTCGCCCATTCTTTACTATTTTAGCTGTAATTAACGGGATACCTGAAGTTGTCTTTTTGGGTGTTTTTCCTCGATAGTCAATTATTGCATCCATACAATCTTCTAAGCGATATTCTTGTACGTTATTTGACATAACCCAGCACCTCCAAGTTTTGGCGAATCGCTTTGTCTAGCGTTTCAGCTTGTTCCATTTGGCTATATAGGGTTTGGCTTAATTCTTTCATTTTTACTTCAAACGGGATGCCATCATCTTCAATTTCAGCAGCGCCAACATAACGCCCCGGTGTTAAAACAAAGTCATTCGCTTTAATGTCATCAAGTGAGGCTGATTTACTATAACCAGCAACATCTTCATAGCTGTCTAACTCGTTGCCATCAGCGTCTTTCCTTTCACCACGCCATGCGTGGTATGTGCGAGCAATATCAGCAATATCATCTGTGGTTAATTCTTTATTGATACGACTAATCATTGAGCCAATTTCACGGGCATCAATAAATAGCGTTTCACCTTGGCGGTTGCGATAGCCTCGCTCAGTGTCTTCTTTCTTATTCTTGGTGATAAACCATAAACATACTGGGATTTGAGTGGTGTAGAAAAGCTGCCCCGGTAAGGCGATCATGCAATCAACTAAGTCTTGCTCGATGATTTTTTGCCGAATTGCACCTTCACCACCGGTATTTGAACTCATTGAACCGTTAGCTAATACAAAACCTGCGGTGCCGTTTTCACTCAGCTTTGAGATCATGTGCATGATCCACGCATAGTTAGCATTACCCGTTGGCGGCACATCAAAGCCAGCCCAACGGCCATCGTCAACTAATTCGCTATCCCCACGCCATTGTTTTTGGTTAAACGGCGGGTTAGCCATAATAAAGTCGGCTTTTAAGTCAGGATGTTGGTCTTTAAAGAAACTGTCACCGGCTACTTCACCTAAATTGCCTGAAATACCACGCACCGCTAAGTTCATTTTCGCTAGTTTGTAGGTGGTATTAGTGTATTCCTGACCGTAAATCGAAATATCTTTGCGGTTGCCTTTGTGACTGTCGATAAACTTTAACGACTGCACAAACATACCGCCTGAGCCACAACAAGGATCGTAAATTTTGCCTTTAAATGGCTCTATCATTTCAGCAATTAACGCTACTACTGACTTTGGCGTGAAAATTCACCACCGCCTTTACCTTCGCTTGAGGCAAACTTACCTAAGAAGTATTCGTAAACACGACCAACTAAATCTTCTTCGGTCATTTCGCACTCACTGGCTGCGGTGTCGATGTTATTAATGGTATCGATAAGTGACGCTAGCTTACTGGTAACAAGCCCTAAACGGCTAAAGTAGTTTTCTGGCAATGCGCCTTTTAATGACGGGTTATTCTTTTCAACCGTGTGTAATGCAGTATCAATTTTTACCGCAATGTCGTCTTGTTTCATGTTCTTTTTGATAAACGACCAACGAGCTTCCTCTGGCAGGTAGAACACGTTGTCTTGCATGTAAAACTCAACTTGGTCAACAAAATCACCCATACCACCATCAATCAAGGCTTGGCGTTTGTCTTCAAACTTATCACTGATAAATTTTAAGAAGATAAGACTTAATACCACATGCTTATATTCAGACGATTCAACACTACCACGCAGTTTATTAGCGGTATCCCATAGGGTTTCTTCAAAATTGGTATTTGCGGTGCTGCTCTTTTTGCTTTTAGCGGTTGCCATGTAAATTCGTCCTTTAAAATTCTTACTTTTCTAATTGATAGCCCGGTGCAATAGCGAGGTTTTCTGCACCATATAATGTTTGTATATTCTGTAAATAAAGTTGATATTCTGGGCCTGAAAGTGAAGCACTTTCAGAACAATCCACGTTCCAACGTCTTAATAAATAACCCGCCATTGC
>CAKZQF010000140.1 GCA_937139475.1 uncultured Gammaproteobacteria bacterium
GCATTGTTTACTTTGGTGCTATCCAACATGCCGACAAAATATATTCCGGTAGCAATTTCAGTCTATTTACTATTGAGCTTGTGGGTCAATTCAGTGCAAAGTATGCTCAACAAAATTGAGAACTTTTACCTTGTTGGCATGATCCAAACAGGGCTTGGTTTGGTGGTTGGCGCGCCGGGACCACTGACTATTACGTTGTTAATGAAAAAGCTTGATGACCGAGAGCAGATCGTTGCAACGGCCTCGGTGTTAATGGGATTAGTAAATCTTGCTAAAGTGGTTACTTACGCCACCATAGGATTCATTTTTTGGGATTATTTAAGTACTATCATTTGGGCCATCGGTGGCGCCTTTTTAGGATCTTTTATCGGCACTAAGCTACGTGGCAAGTTCGATCATCAACGCTTTATCAATATTCTAAAATGGATCTTAACCCTGCTTGCGCTGCAAACATTAATTCGCTTCGGCTTTTTCTAACCGACATTACGCCTTAAGGATGCACTATGCCTAAAATTATCTTTATTACCAAAGACAACAATGAAGTCTGTGTTGAAGCGGAGGTTGGAATGAGCCTGTTAGTTACCGCCCAAGACCATGACATTGGGGGTCTGCCTGGCGTATGCAACGGGTGCTGTAGCTGTGGCACCTGTCACATTGAACTCATGCCTGATGAGACAAGAAGAATATCGCCGATGTATAGCGGAGAAAAACAAGTATTAGAAACACTTAGAAAACGAGGTGAGCATTCGCGACTTGCCTGTCAGATCATTGTTGAGGACAAACTCGATGGCATGAAGGTCAAGGTAAAATAAGCCGGATTAAGCCCCTCAAAGGACTCGTAAACAGCTACAGCAGATATACATTTTTAGTTATAATACAGCGTGTTATAGCTATATTTCAAACATAGCCAATTTGATCCACATCATTAAAGCGAGCAGCCAAAACTCGATATAGTAATTATTACTTTTTAAGCAAAAACGAGGTAACAACAATGGCAATACCAAAGGCTTTTAACTTACAAAAATGGATTGAAGACAACCAACACATGCTCAAGCGTCCGCCAGTGAACAATGAGCTGATTTTCAAAGATGCCGATATGATGGTAATGATGATTGGCGGCCCAAACGTGCGCAACGATTACCACTGTAACCCGGTCGAAGAGTTCTTCTATCAAATGAAAGGCGACTGTTACTTGAATTCATATGATGACAACGGTGAGCCATGTGAGATCCATATAAAAGAAGGTGAAGTGTTGCTGCTCCCTGTCGGTACCTTGCATTCCCCCCAGCGACCAGATCCAGACAGTATTGGTCTTGTGGTTGAGCCAGCGCGCCCTAAAGGAGAGCTAGACCGTCTGCAATGGCACTGCCCTTCTTGCCATCAGGTCGTACACCAGATTGAAGCTGAAATTCTTTCTATTGTCGAAGACTTGCCAGCCGCTTACCAAGCTTTTCATGATGACCTAGATGCAAGAACCTGTAAAAACTGCGGTACTGTGCATCCAGGGAAAGAACGAGCTTAATCGTTTAAGCTCATCAGGTACTCAATCGTACCCAGGCTGGTATTTGAGATATGGTTGCTCATCGCTTGATGAGCCGCATTTTTATCACCAGCTTCAATTGCATCAATCAGTGCCTGGTGCTCCGCAAATGACTTTTCTAGACGGTTACGCTTTTCAAAGAGCCAAGGTTGGCGATAAAGCGTTAATCGTTGACGTAAATTGGCAATGGTCTCTTGCAGTGTTTTATTGCGTGAACAGCTATGTACGGACTGATGAATAAGGCTGTTTATACGAGCAAACTCCTCAACATCTTCTTGCTCCACGGCGCTACGTGATTGTTCATGTAAACGTGCAATTTGCTTACGTTCAACAACAGTCATTCTCTCAGCACTCATGCCTGCACAGAGGGCTTCCAGCTCCTGTAATGCTTCGTACATATCACTTAACTGCTCTATGTCCAATTCAATAACGGTGATACCTTTGCGTGCTTTCGCTTCCACCAGACCACTGGTACTTAATAAACGAAACGCTTCGCGAATTGGGGTACGTGATACATCGAATTTATCGGCAATCTCTTGCTCCTCTAGTTTTTGTCCCGGCTTGATATCACCAGCGATAATCAAGCTTGAAAGTTCACTAAATATTTTCTCAGCAATTGTGACTGATGCCATGTTATGTATTCCGTTTAAGCATTTGAATTATGTGAAAGTGTAGCATGGTTAACCGACTTTAAAAAATACAAAAACCGCAATTTGCATACTTACAAGAAGTCGACAAAGTTACGGTTTTTAAGCGAAAATTCGCTTTTTTCTAGTCTAAGTGTGCCTAAGCGTCGAGATTAATACAAACTAGTTTGGTTTGGCTCATTTCGCGTATGGCAAACTTCACCCCTTCACGGCCTATCGCACCTCGGCGCGAACCACCAAAGGGCATCGCATCAAGACGGTAGTCTGTCGAGTCATTCACCATGACACCAGAAACCTCTAGCTCACGAGAGACTTTCATTGCGGTATTAATGTTACTGGTAAATACTGCGCCATGAATAGAGTAATCAACATCATTGGCCAATTCGATAGTTTCATCTAAATCGCTAAATGGAAATAGACTTACCACTGGGCCAAAGGCCTCATGACAGACTAAATTGTCTTGTGCCTCAACATCAATTAAAGCGGTTGGGTAGTAACATGCACCATCGCGCGTGCCGCCAGCAATAACGGTTGCACCACGCTTAACAGCCTCATCCACCCAACGCTCAATACGTTTTGCTTCAGTTTCGTTAATCATTGGGCCAATATCGCTATTATCATCGAGTTGGCTACCAACCTTTAGCACCTTGGTTTGCTTAGCAAATTCCGCTTGAAAGCGATCAAAAACTTGCTGCTCAACATAGATACGTTGCACCCCGATACAATTTTGACCAACCGCCCAATAAGCACCGGATACACAGCTAGCGACAGCTTTTTCGATATTACAATCGGCCATGACAATCACCGGCGAGTTCGCTCCAAGTTCCATCGCCATTTTCTTGGCTCCGGCTTCTTTGGCAATGATTTCACCTGACGCTTCACCGCCAGTATAAGTCACCATATTGACATCGGCTGAAGATACTAACGCGCTAGCAAACTCTCTGGCATAACCGGTTAGCACATTCACCTGTCCTTTAGGTAATCCTGCTTCAATTAGCACTTCCACCAGCTTAATCGCTGATAATGGTGCCTGCTGCGATGGTTTTAAAATCACCGCATTACCTGCAGCCAATGCTGGGCCGAGTTTGTGCGCCGCCAAGTTTAACGGATCGTTAAACGGCGTTATCGCAACAACGACACCTAATGGCACATAGTCATATTGGCCAATGCGATCTTCACCGCCAGCAAAGCTGTCAAAACGAATCGTTTCACCAACAAGTCGCGTTGCTTCTTGTGCCGATAACATCATGGTATTGACACAGCGCGTCACCTCTTTACGAGACGCAGTGATTGGTTTACCCGTTTCTTTGGCAATGGTTTGGGCAAATTCTTCGTGGCGCAGTTCAATCAAGGTCGCTGCGGTGTGTAAAACGGCTGCACGCTGAGCACTTGATTGATACTTGTTGGCCTTAAAAGCACGTGTTGCACTGGCAATCGCTCGTGCAACATGGTCATTGTTGGCACAAGCCACTGTTCCCAGCTCGCTACCATCAAACGGGTTGTTAACCACCATAGTGGCCGTAGAACCTTGCCACTGACCATCGATTAAAATAGTGTTTGCCTGCTCAAGTGAAACCAGCGGCGCTTTGTTTACAACCGCCTCCATTATGGTTTGTCCTTGCGTAAAACTAGCGAGTCGTATTCACGTGAATTTAAGATTGCTTCAACCAGTACCGGACCTTCTTGGGCAAAAGCCGTCAATAAAGCATCGCCAAATTCGGCTTTATCGTAGGCCTTAATGACCGGCACGCCGAAGATATTATCTCCACCGATTGTACCTTGACGACGGATAGTCATGCCGTAATTCGGATTGTCTTTCTTTTCCTGCTTGATTCGAATTAGGGCCAAATCGTTATCGGTAAAGAGTACAAAGACAATTTTTAATTTTTCACGAACTGCTACGGCTAATTCGCCCGCCGT
>CAKZQF010000141.1 GCA_937139475.1 uncultured Gammaproteobacteria bacterium
CGCTACACCAATCCAACCGTTCGTACATTTGAAGAGCGTTTAGCCGCACTGGAAGGCGCTGAAAATTGTGTCGCCACGGCGTCAGGTATGGCCGCTATTTATTCGGTTGTGGTTGCGCACCTAAAGGCAGGCGATAGCATTATTGTTTCTCGCAATGTGTTTGGCAGTACTAATGTTTTATTTGAAAAATTTGTGCGTAAATTCAATATCGATGTGCGCTATGTTGATCTTTTAGATCTAAATGCATGGGCCTTGGCGATTGATGAAACAACACGAATGCTCTTTTTGGAATCTCCCTCTAACCCAATGAGTGAGGTTGCAGATTTACAGGCCTTAGCCGATCTTGCCCATAAGCATGAGGCATTACTTGTAGTTGATAACTGCTTTTGTACGCCCGCCTTACAGAAGCCTTTGAATTTTGGGGCAGACTTAATCGTTCACTCAGCAACTAAGTATATTGATGGTCAGGGGCGTTGCCTTGGTGGTGCTGTCGTTGGTAGTCATGAGTTAATCGAGCCGGTGGTGGGAGTGTTGCGTTCTGCAGGGCCGACCCTAAGTCCATTCAATGCTTGGGTATTTTTAAAAGGGTTGGAGACTTTATCTTTGCGTATGAAAGCGCACAGTGAGAATGCCATGGTACTAGCGCGTTGGTTGCAGCAACAGCCGCAAGTTACCCGGGTTAATTACGCCGGATTAGAAGATCACCCAAGCCATGAATTGGCTAAAAAACAGCAATCCGCCTTTGGTGGAGTATTATCGTTTGAAGTAGAAGGGGGCCAGGAAGCCGCTTGGAGCTTGATTGACGGTACTCGCATGATCTCGATTACTGCAAATCTTGGTGATACTAAAACGACGGTAACACATCCTGCCTCAACTACGCATAGCCGCTTAACTTCAGAAGATAGAGTCCGAGCAGGTATTAGTGACGGTTTGGTGAGAATCGCGGTGGGTCTTGAGTCAGTTGAAGATATTCAGAAGGATATTGCTTTGGGCTTAGCGGCAATTCGCTAGTGCTCGAAGGGGTTGCGCCAACCACGGATTGAAGAGTATCCGTGATTGGCGTATTTTTCTTATTTGGCCAGTAGTTCTTCGACTCTTGCGATGTCAGCAGGCGTATCAACGCCATGTCCCGGTGGTGTATCGGTAATGCCCATATGAATTTTCTCGCCATACCACAATGCGCGTAATTGCTCTAAGCACTCCGCTTGCTCAATAGGGCAAACAGACATTCGGGTATATTTCTGTAAGAAAGAAACTCGATAGCCATACATGCCAATGTGGCGATAAACCGGCATGATTTCAGTTATTTTATCCTGCCCATCTTTATATAAATCACGATCCCAGGGAATCGCAGCACGGCTGAAGTACATGGCAAAACCACGTCCATCTAAAACAACTTTTACGACATTGGGATCAAACGCATCTTCTGCGGAATTGATAGCGGTGCAGATGGAGCTCATGCCAGCTTCCGGATTGAGCAATAAACCTTGAGCCGTCTGTTCGATTAGTGCTTTAGGTACCAATGGCTCATCGCCTTGAAGATTAACGAGGACGTCATCTTTGTCCCAGCCTTTGATCTCAGCAACCTCAGCAATACGCTCTGTGCCATTTTCATGTTCGGGGCGCGTCATGACAACATCAGCCCCAAAACTTTTTGCAACATCAAAAATCCGTTGATCGTCAGTCGCAATGACAATGTCTTTTACCCCAGTTTCTAGTGCGCGCTCATAAGTGTGCTGAATCATGGGTTTGCCGCTAAGTTCAATTAATGGCTTGCCGGGTAGGCGGCTACTTGAATAACGGGCTGGGATAACAATTTTATAATTTGCCATTGTGCTGATGAAACCTTTACTGTGTGTATCAAACGTCTATTTATCAAGCTATCAAGCTATCAAGCTATCAAGCTATCAAGCTATCAAGAAGTAGAGTTATGTATTTGTTTTTTCAAACTCAGGAAGCATTGCTTTTATATAGGCTTCTTCTAAGGACATTCTGCTGCCGAGTACGATGTCAGCCACTTCGCGTGCTACGCCTTTGCCACCCATTGCATCGGTAATTAAGTCGGAATGCTTCTTAACTAACCAAAAACCATCTGCAGGTGTGATGCTAAGACCAATTCGTTTCATTACTTTTAAATCGATTACATCATCACCAACATAGCAAACCTCGCTAGGTTTTATCCATAATGTGTCCATTAGTTCGCTTAGTTTTTCCCATTTGTCTTTACAGGCTGGGTAAAAGTGAGGAATGTCGAGATCAGAGATGCGCTTTCTAAGTGGCGCACTGTCTTTAGCCGATATAACAGCGGTTGTAATGTCGTATGCGTTAAGCAGTTTTATGCCAACGCCATCTTTAACGTTGAAGTGCTTAACTTCTTCACCGCTTTCGCTGTA
>CAKZQF010000142.1 GCA_937139475.1 uncultured Gammaproteobacteria bacterium
CTAGTTCAATTACGCCGCAGGACATTGGAGCTTGGTGCAAGATCGGAGCGTTATGATTCAAGCCAATTCCAATTTGTAGCAGGCTTGGAAGGTGAAATAAACGATGAATGGATGTTTGATGTCTCATTCCAATACGGTGAGTCAAATCGTGCAACAAGCCGTGGTGGATATACCAATCTCACGAATATCCAGCATGCACTGGATTCGGTCGATGGCGTCACCTGTAAAAACGGTGATACATCCTGTGTACCAATTGATCTATTCGGTGGATTTGGCACCATTACCCCAGAGATGGCCGGTTATGCAACGGCGCTTGCCCTACAAACACAGCGCTATGAGCAAACAGTTGGTCAGTTGATGGTCAACGGCCCGCTTAACTTTATCGAAATCCCTGAATCCGCTGGTCCGTTAGCGGTTAGTTTTGGTTTCGAATACAGAAAAGAAAAAGGAGCACTTGAACCGGATGAGTGTTTGAAATTAGCACCTTCTAGTTGTCAAGGTGGTGCAGGCGGTAACTTGCTACCTATCACCGGTGGTTACTCGGTAAAAGAAATATTCATGGAAGGATTATTACCCGTATTTGACGGGGCATCTTTTGCTGACTCTTTAGAAGTTGAGTTTGGTTATCGTCGAGCTGATTATGACTCGGTTGGTCACAATAATACGTGGAAGCTAGGATTTAACTGGTTCCCTGTTGATGACTTTTTAATCCGGGTAATGAAACAATCAGCCAATAGAGCGCCTAACGTTGGTGAAATTGCCGCGCCTGTAGTGACCGGACTGGACAATGCCAAGTTAGACCCCTGCTCGGTCAATAATGCAGGCAACATCGATGCGACATTACGCCAGCTTTGTATATCGACCGGTATGACCGATGCACAAGTCGGCGCTGTTCAAGATGTTATTTCTGGACAAGTTAATACATTTGACGGAAGTGATCCTGCTGCATTACCAGGACCAGAAAAAGCTGATACGTTCACCGCAGGCTTTGTGTGGACAGCTGACTTCTTAGATGACTTTACCTTAACTGTTGACTACTATGATATCGACATAACAGATGTTATTGGCGAGTTTTCTGCACAGGAAATGCTAGATGCTTGTTATGTAGCTGGTGATGCAACCTCTTGTAGTAAAATAAAACGTATTGGTGGCGACCTTACCATTGCGGGTTCTGGGATTGAACTATTTACTACCAACCTTAATTATCAAAAAGCAGAAGGTGTAGAGATAGGAATTAACTTTGGCGTCGACCTCTCCGACATGGGCTCTGTGAAGTTCTCGGCCAATATTAATAAATATCTAACCCAAGAATCGCAAAGCTCTGACTTATCCAGAGTAATCGATTGTAAAGGCCTCTTTGGTACAAGTTGTGACCCAATATCAGAGCTACGTTTGGTGCAACGGACTACTTGGGAAGTTAATGACTTCACGGTTTCAGCGCAATGGCGCCATATTGGGGCTGTGGATATCGAGCCTATCGAGAAAGATGGTGTGTTTGAACCATTCCAACATATAGGTTCTCACAATTACATCGATCTGTTTGGTAGTTATCATGCAACCGATCACATTACCTTCACCGCAGGTGTTGATAACCTGTTTGATAAAGAACCACCAGTTGTGGGTAATGAAGCAGGTTCAACAAGGGCCAATTCCGGTAATACGTTCCCAAGTGGTTATGATGTATTAGGCCGGATATACAAAGTAGGAATGAAAGTTAGCTTTTAAATTTTAAAGTGAGTCTAAAACGCCGCGTTAAGCGGCGTTTTTTTATGGATTTTTAATTTAAATCACTGCTAAGAAAGCGGCCAACGTCATTGATTGGCATGGGTTTTGAGAAATAATAACCTTGGATCAAATGACAACCGATTGAATTTAGATAACTCAGTTGGCTCTGGGTTTCTACACCCTCTGCAATACAATCTAGCTGTAAATTATTGGCCAGCGACATAATCGATTTGATTATCTGTTTGTTTTGCACATTGCTATCTGAATCCATAACAAAGCTTCTATCGATTTTTATCACATTGACCGGAAAACGGCTGAGATAAGTTAGCGAAGAATAGCCAGTACCAAAATCATCAAGTAACAATTTAAAACCACATTGACGCAACTCGTTCAGTCGAATCAGGGCGAGATCTAAATCAGCCAATAGTGTTCCTTCTGTGATCTCTAGACGTAATACGCTTGCTGGTAAATCATGCTTCGCCAGTAATAAGCGTAATGAATTACTCAAGCCTTCTTGCAATATGTGAATTGGAGACAGGTTAACCGAAATATAGCCATTGCTAAGCTTATCGCTAAATGTGCTGTAGTCGGTAAGCGCCTGATCAATAGCATTTATGGTCATTTGTGAGATAAGTCCTATCTCTTCGGCAACCGGAATAAACACACCTGGTGAAATCATCGTGTCATTATCAATCCAGCGGAGTAATAATTCAAAGCCAATCACCCGACGGTCGGCATTATCGACAATCGGTTGATAATAGTTAGTGAATTTATTCTGTGCGCTGGCTAATCGAAGTTTATCTTCTAGCAGTGAACGAGCTTTTGCTTCTCGGTCCATATCTTGGCTATAAAATTTAAGCTGACCGATACCGGCACGCTTGGCGTAAAGCATGGCAATATCGGATTTCTTGATTAAGCTATTTACCGTTTCACCGTCTTGTGGGAATGAAGCAATGCCCACACAAGCTGATATATTGATTGGGTTTGAGTCAATTGTCGTTGGCATCGATAACTGAGAAATTATCCGATTAGACAAATGCTCAAGCTTTTCTCTGGTTGGTTTTGTGGTGACCAAAATCATAAACTCATCACCATTGAGACGCGCGACAATATCATAATAATCAACGGTGTTTTTTAAGATCTTACTTACCCAACATAGCAGGTTATCAGCCACGGTATGCCCGTATAGCTCATTAACTTGTTTAAACTTATCAAGATCAATAAATAAAAGCGCGCACGCAACATTTGCCTTGATTAATTCATTGGCTTTATCAATGAGCAACTGACGGTTTGGTAAATCGGTTAAGTAGTCATAGTGAGCAAGGCGAAGTAGTTTTTGTTCTGCTTGTTTTTGAATTGTAATATCAGACACCACTATAACGTAATGAGATATATCGTCATTTACATTACAAATAGCATTGATTTTGATTAGCACAGGTACATTTTCTTGCGCGGGTGTGACAATGGAGTTCTCACCTTGCCAAGTGTCCCGCGGTTCTAAATTGCTGATAATCTCACTAAACTGTTTCTCTTTTTCTGGTCCAATCCGCTCGAGCATTTCGGCCCATGCATCTTGTGGCGATTCAGTCTCTTGACAGTAGACATTTAAAAACGCTTGGTTTGCCGTGACCAGTTCTTGGCTAGAATCTAACACCAGAACGCCATCGTGGATCTGGCTAAATGCCTTACCAAATAAAATCGCCTGTTCTTCATTGGCCTTGGTTTGAGTGATATTGGTGTATGTTCCGGCAACACGGGTAGGCTTGCCTTGTATATCACGCTCAGTTACCCGGCCAGAGTCACGATACCATAACCAATGGCCATCTTTGTGCTGCAACTGGTAGGTGAAGTCCCAATGATCTTCAGTTCCCTTGGTAAAGAAACTCCATTGGTCTTGTAGCGATGTGCGTTGTTGCGGGTGAACACGTTGCAAATGAAAGTTAAAGCTTTTATCAAACCTGGCTCTGTCATAACCGAGTTCTTCTATCAATCTCGCTTGGGATAGTTCATCTGATAATATTTTAAAATCCCAAACGCCGCTATCGCTACTTTTTAGCGCCAGCTCCATTTGCTTTTTATTGTCGATGACGATTTTATGGGCATTAATTAATACTGTTTTACGGCGCTGCGATGCGACTCGGGCGATAGCTAACAAGACGATTGCAAATGCAACATAAGCAAACTTAGCTGCTGGTGTACTCCAGGGCGCATGTAATGATTTGATCTCTAAAACCAACGGAGCGCTCGTGCCATAATGCGCATTTTGTTGTGCACTAATACTCACCGTATAGTTGCCTGGGGGTAGCTTCGGAAGCAATAGTTCATTATTGCGCAATGAATGGATATCTAGGCTTGAACGTCCGGCAATTTCAACGTCATAACGCGTTTGCGATTGCTTATGAAACTGCAATGTCGAGAACTGTATTCTAAGGCCAAATTCGTCATGGGCAAGTTCAAGCTGATTATTCTGATTAGCTAAATCAGCGAATTTACGACCACTTGATAAGACCTCTATATCGGAAAGTGCAATTGGAAAATTTTGTTGATGATCGAAAGAAGATGCCTGAAACACCTTAGGATCGAACTGCACTAGCCCTAATTGGGTGCCATAGAGAAGCGTACCATCGGCGCGACGAGCAGAGGCACTGCCGTTAAACTCATCTGAGATTAGCCCATCATTAGCATCGTAGTGCTGAACGTTTAATCCCTGCAGATCTATCTGATAGATACCATGCTGCGAGCTCATCCATAGGTTATTATTTCCATCAAGCTCGAGACTATACACATCAGTGGTCTTTAAGCCATTAGAAATATCAATACGATGCTTTTCGGTAAAGCTGCTTGCATCAAGGCCAATTAGGCCCTCACCAGCAACAGCTAACCATAACGTGTTGTCTCTATCGATCAACCAGCTATCAATATAATCAATCGCTTCCTCGGAATACTCTTTAACTTCGTAGATCTTAGTGACTGAATTGTGTTTGTAATTGTACAAATATAATCGGCCAGTAGTTGTCAATAGAACCGAATTTGGAAAGCCAGGTAACTGCCCCCTAAATCCTTGGCTAGAGATAGGGTTTATCGCATTATCTAATGCCGTCAACGGGGTAATTTCTCTGGTATTTACGCTATATGAGTAATGCCCATGGCTATTGAAGAAGAATATATGATCGTTATCCATCACGTAATAGCTGTATGCCCTCTCAGCCTTGATGGCATTTTGGGCTTGCGGGCTAAATTTGATAGGAGATGCGGTGCCAAGGGTTTTATCAAAATGATACAAGCCATCCTCTCGATCAAGCCATAAAAAGTT
>CAKZQF010000143.1 GCA_937139475.1 uncultured Gammaproteobacteria bacterium
ATCATATCCTCAGCAGATAAATTACTAATGCTATCACTACCTTCGAGCAAGCTATTGGCCAGATCTCGTTTGTGCTGATGTAAGGCCACTATTTTATCTTCGATGGTGTTTTTGGCAATCAAGCGATAAATTGTTACCGGGCGGGTTTGCCCCATTCGATGCGCGCGATCTGACGCTTGCTCTTCAACCGCAGGATTCCACCAAGGATCCATATGGATAACATAATCAGCAGCCGTTAGATTGAGTCCCGAACCTCCTGCCTTTAGACTAATTAAAAACACCTCTCCTTCACCCGATTGAAAATCATTTACCGCTCTGCTGCGTGCTTTTGGCGGTGTTGAACCATCAAGGTATTGATAGCTAATACCGCGCTCCTCTAAATGCTGCTTAAGAATCGCCAGATGCCCTACAAATTGGCTGAAGACCAGTGCCTTATGATTATTAGCGGTGAGTTCATTAAGCAAATTGTCAAATGCCTTTAGCTTTGAACCTGCAATTCTCGACTCCGGCATAACCAAAGAAGGGTGACAACAAGCGCGGCGTAACCGCATAATTTCACTAAGCATTTTTATATGATGCTGGCCCTGTGCTATATCCCCTTGTGAGAGGTTTTCCACCGCTTGCTGGCGTAGCGCTTCGTACAACACGATTTCTTCCTCGGACAATTCCACTGATACATTTATTTCGGTACGAGATGGTAACTCGGTTAGGACCTGGGTTTTCATCCGACGTAAGATAAACGGACTAATGAGCTGACGGAGCGCATGATTGGCACGGATTATTGCTCCTTTATCGTTTTCTTTGTCATTTTCAATCACGCCGGCAAAGCGCTTATGAAACTGTTTCTGGCTACCAAGCAATCCTGGATTGATAAAGCGAAATAGCGTCCACAGCTCAGTCAAATTATTTTCAATCGGTGTCCCGGTAGTGATCATCTTAAAGTGAGCAGATAGCCCCATTGCGGCCTGCGTTCGTTTTGCTAGTGGATTTTTTAGCGCCTGAGCCTCATCGGCAACAATACTTTGCCATTTAATCTTAGCCAAGCGCTCTCCTTCACGCTGTAAAATGCCATAGCTACAAATCACTAGGTCAAAAGCGCCTACCTCATCCAACATTTGCTGGCGCTTATCAATATCACTTGCCTCACCAAACATTTTCACTTTCAGGGTCGGCGCAAACCGCAGGGCCTCTTGCTGCCAATTGAAACAAACCGAAGTAGGCGCTAACACTAGCGTTGGCCCTTGCGCCGCCCGTGATAGAATAACGGCTAATGCTTGCAGCGTTTTGCCAAGCCCCATGTCATCCGCAAGACAGGCACCGCCTCCCCAAAATGCCAGGCGCGACGCCCAATTAAAACCATCGATTTGATAATCACGAAGCTGCGCTTGTAATGTTGAGGGTAATTGCGGCTCAAAATCATTCGCTTGCTGCAAGATAGTTCGCTGGCGCTCCCATGCTTCTAAGGTTTTTAGCCGCATTCCCTGCGTTGCGCTATCAATCAGCGGACTCGCTAATGGATGAAACTTCCCCTCTATTGTAGCTCGCTCCAACGTTTGCAAGCGCTTACGTAACTCTTCAGTGAGCGATAATATTTGAGTATCGTCTAGCTGTACAAAACGGGAATTTGATTGGGCAATGAGTGACATTAATGTTTTCAGTTCAACCACTCGCTCTTCGCCCACCTCAAGTGTGCCTTCGAGGCCAAACCACTCTTTTTGTTTGGTCACACTTAGCTTTAAGTGATCGCTACCAAGCTTAGGGCTTAGTTTAAAATTCTTCCCTTTAGGCCACTGAATAACCACATTGAGTTTGTGCTCACTATCATTATTTTCATTGTTAACACAGGCTATTTCTAGCTGTTCCAAGGCATATAAAGCATCATCTAAGCGCTCAGCAACCAACCTGTTATCAATGAGCTGTTCAAAACTAGGACATTGTTCAACCAGCAGTTGTAGCTGCCGCTGCTCTTGGAGTAGATCTCGGGTGGTACTTAATCGTTTACCATTAATCTCTGTGGCAAAAGTCACTAAGCCAAGTCCAGGTGATAGCTTCGGGCCATCGGCTCCCAATGGTTCAACATGACAATCAAACATCAAACCTTCATTTGCTGGCTCGATATTAATAAACAGCCTTTTATCACTAATAACGGTATCGACCCCGGTATTAACACCTTCGAGATCAGATTGAATGTTGAGCATCGGCGCAATGGCACTGATGCTTTTCAGCACTTTATCTTTTGCAGCTTTGGGTACGACAATACCACCCTCGCCGACGATACCGGCGATTTGTAAATGCTTGGGGTCAAAACGGGTAAGCCAATAGACATAACTTGAGTGCTTGGTAAATGAATAGCTCCATTGGCCACTGTCAACATCGCTGGGAATATTGGCCATACTGAGCAAAAAGCCGTCGGCATTTTGAGTAATTAACAGTTCAGGCTCAACGCGCTCAAAGGTTAGTGGCTGCTCAAGATCCTCTACACTGTAGAGATTTTCCAAGCCTGTCGCAGCAGCTAGCGCTTTATAGCCGCTAAGCTCATAATGGTCTCGTCCATAATAGCCACCGCTAAAGTGACGCGTTATCGCCTTGCACATATTCTTATCTCCTTCACTCAGGTAACTGAAGGATTCCGTTTCGGTACTTAGTCTTTTTAGCGCAATAGCACGGCCTTTTGACCAGCCGTTTTTACCGCGCTTTTGCTCTTTCGCCTCAAAGCAATGGTTATAAGAATGCGGGGAAAAAAGCCAAATAATTCGTGATTCTTTTTCAACCGCAGGCACAGCCTCATCAACAACGCTTTCATCCAAGGCAATGAGTTGCTCTAACGCAAGCGCCCAGGCTTCTTTTCGCGCGATAAGCCCGACGATATCTAATACGCCATCTGTACTTGATTTAGGCCAATTCTGCCATTTTGTTAGCAGTTCGTGAGCTACTCTGCCAAAAACACTATGTCCCATTTCATCAAAATACTCATAGCTCACCTCTAGCGCAGCTAAATACCGCGGGCTTGGCCTTTCATCTGCCCATTGCAAACATAAACCACCAATCACGGTCTGCAATTGAGAGTAATAATTTTGCTGTGAAAAGTTAGGGTCTAGCAGGGAAAGTGTTGATGATTTACCCATCAGTATTAAGGCAAATTTACTTAAGATTAAATAGGTACTGCGATAGTTGTTCTCAAGCTTATGGTCTGCAAACTGATTATCTATTGCTTTGAGCAACACACTAAGCTGACTAGGCTCTTTGTCACTGCCTAGTTCCAATAATGCCATCGCATAAAAAAGCCCAGTAATACCACCGATATACTGTTTCTTACGACGATTAATTTTATTCTTAGCGTGCAGCGCCTGCTCAAACAATTCGATACAATGTTCAGGCCGCCCTTGTAAAAATGCTAAAACCCCCTGGAGTTGTAGCGAGTAACTCGATGCATCATCGACACTTAAATGCGGCACAGCTAAATCAGTGCGATTAGCAAGCAGGTATTGCTCCGCTAAGAGTAACTGCAAGTTAGCGTTTTTAGAATGTGCCTTTACCGCCTGTTCGAGCAACTCGATAACCTGATGATTACTCAACAAATCATGACGTAATTGATAGCATAATGAAGCAAAAGCCTGGTACTGCATTGATGCTGAGAGCCGGGAGAATCGCTTGGCATCAAACGGATAAAAACACAGCTGTACCAGTACCTGGTTAAGCTGATGGTTAATCACTTGTGGATTTTTATGAAAATCGAGCAACTCTTCACAGCTATCAAAACGGTTGCGATAGAAATAATCTCGAATAATTCGTTGCTTGTCAGTCAAGTCAGGCTCAGCCCAATGCATTAGCTGATGCACTGGCGCCACCAACTCAGCAGCGTCAACTATTTCTTCATAGCGGCCATTATCGGCACAGATTTGGCACAGTTTATTAGCAAGAACATCGACTAATTTAATGCCTTTGGCATTAACGTCGATTAAACCAGCGAGCACTAATTTATCTTTTAGCTCAGGGGTAAAGTGTGCGCTTAGGTTGCTTTGCTCAAAACAGTCAAAGTGAGACAATTCTTTTAATATGCCTTTGAACTTGGTTTGACTAACCCGCTTGTTAACCACCGCTAACACTTGCAATAACAATTGCTCTTGCTCATCACCCTGTTGGTATAAGCTGATAACTCGGCGAATGGCGGCTTGAGTATTAGTAACGAATGACATAGATAGGCTGGCGTAAATAAAAAAGAGTGTATAGTAGCAATAACATTTACAAAAGCCTTTGCCGTTAAATTTTATACCAACTCGGGCTCAGTTCACCATTGACATAAAATGTCCAATTGTTAACATGTCGGCCTAAATTTATTTAAAGTGAGTTGTAGATGAAAACTTTTGTCACCATGCTAAGCCTAATTTTTGCCTTATTTATTAGTATCCCTGACGCCGATGCGAAAAAATTTGGCGGGAAGCGTTCTTTTGGTAAAACCCAAAAAACAACGACCCAACAAAAACAAACAACAGATCAAAAAGCAACTTCACCCACCCAGCAAAAATCAAGCAAGAAAGGCCTGATGGGCGGATTGCTCGGAGGCCTATTAGCAGGTGGCTTAATTGCAGCCATGATGGGCGGCGCATTTGAAGGGTTCCAAATGATGGACTTCTTAATAATTGCAGGCATTGCGTTCCTACTATTTAAGTTGTTTAAAGGGATGAACCAGGCAAAAGCTCAAGCACAGCGACCGGCTTACGCTAACAACAACCAATTCAAGCAACAGGCACAACCATTTCAGGCAGCCAATACCGGTGGCGGCTTTGCTAATGATGCCGATCAAGTTCCGTTTAACCTACCTGCTGGCTTTGACTTAAATTCATTCCTTGAAGGATCGCGTGGTCATTACAAAACGCTGCAACAGGCGTGGAACGACAACGATTTAAGTAAAATCCAAGAGTATGTTTCTAATGAATTATACAACGAATTAAGTAATGATCGCCGTGAGTTAACCAGCGATCCACAAACTGAAGTAATGTTCTTAGATGCACAACTGGTACGCGCTCAAACAAGCACAGAATTGAGCGAAATCAGCGTTAAGTTCATTGGTCGTTACCGCGATGTTGGCGAGAATATCGAAGAAGATATTAGTGAAGTTTGGCACCTGGAGCGTCAACTAACTCAAGAAAATGCCCCTTGGTTAATTGTAGGTATTGAGCAATAACGAGTTCCTCCCATCAAAAGGCCAATACTCTCATTGGCCTTTTTTACGCACACCCAAGCCTTAAATTGATAGCTCCAACAGCTTACCCCCCCTGCTATTATTAAAGAAATCAATTAATAGACATTTAATATCAATACGATAAGATTATATATTAACCCCTTTACTATTAAGGAATTAAACATGAACAATCGTCGAATTCTATTAGTCGATGATGTAGGCTCAATGCGTAGTGTCATCAAATCATTTTTGCATGATGGGAAACATGAACTTGTCGATGAGGCCTGTGATGGAGCCCATGCACTAGAAATGCTCGGGCGACGAAAATATGCAGTCGTCATTTGCGATCTGGAAATGCCAAAGCTTAACGGTATTGAGTTGCTTAAAAAGATTCGTGAAGAAAAAAGAATGCGTCATGTGCAATTCATTATGATAACAACTCATAATGAAGCTGAAAAAATCAAAGAAGCAATTGCAGCTGGAGTTGATGATTACATTGCCAAACCATTTCAAGCTATCTCATTGCTAACAAAAGTAGAAAAGGCTTTTGAAAAACGCACGCTAGGTATTACGCAAGAAAGTTTAGCACGAGTAAATCGCGCTGCCGAGCAAAGTAAATGTGATGTTGAGCAAGCGAAAAGCGATACAGTCGAAATTTTAAACGAAGTTATTATTGAAACAGATGGCTAGTCAAAGGCCACACTGTCACATCCACTCTATCAGTAGTTAATCATTTAGTGCATCAAGCACATTACAATGATAGCTATTGCCTTGATCGCAGCTATCAACCATTTCGGTCAGTTCAAGTTGCAACGCTTGCAACTGTTTAATCTTTTTCTCCACATCTTGTAAGTGCACTTTTGCAATCTTATGCGCTTCGTGCGGCGAGTGGCTGCTACAGTGTTGCAAATGAATCAGCTGCCTTACTTCCTCTAAGCTAAAGCCTAACGCTCGGCTGTGCCTAATAAACTGCAGCCTTGCGAGGTGTTCTTGGTTATAGCGACGCTGATTCCCCATGCTACGGCTGGGACTGGGCAACAACTCAATCTCTTCATAATACCTGATAGTCGTCACTTTACAGCCGGTTAGCTTTGATAATTGCCCTATTGAGTAAATTAAACTCATTATTTTCTTGAACCTCTAGTTACTAGAGGTTTTATGATACGCCTAATGGTTAAATAAAACGAATAGTGAGAGATATGAAATGGCAGGATGTTGTGGGCAGGATAAAAACTTTGATGGCATGAGTGATACATACAAACGTATCCTTTGGTGGGTTATAGGGATTAATGCGCTGATGTTTGTTGTCGAAATGGGCGCAGGACTTAGCGCCCAGTCACAGGCGCTACAAGCAGATGCTCTGGACTTTTTAGGCGACACGCTAACTTATGGCATTAGTTTATGGGTGATTGGCAAGTCCCTCGCCTTACGTAGCAATGTTGCCATGATTAAAGGCTACAGCTTGGTACTCATGTCATTGTGGGTATTTGGCTCAACACTTTATCAGTTCTTTATTTTTACTACGCCAAATGCTTTCACCATGGGCAGTGTGGCCATCGCCGCGTGCATCGCCAATATAATCAGTGTGTTACTATTAGTGCGCTATAAAGATGGCGATGCCAATGTCCGCTCGGTCTGGTTATGTAGCCGCAATGATGCAATTGGCAACCTCATTGTATTAATGGCTGCCTCTGGTGTATGGTTTACGCAAAGTGCTTGGTTAGACTTAATCGTGGCCTTAATCATGGCGGGGTTGTTTTTAAGCTCTGCGTGGCAAATATTAAAACAGGCAAGTAGTGAGAAGCTCGCAACTCAAGTCCCTTTAATAGCAAAAGACGACCAAGGCTAAACTTCTATGACACAATAGTCGACTATTTATCGTTTTGCGTTATACTGCCGCGCTCAAACCAAGTATTTAATTTAGCGGAGTTCATCATGCACGATCTGTATTACAAAGGGCGCATCCACACCAGAGTAAACCATGTAAAATCAGGTTATAACACCAAGCGCACTGTTAAACTCGGGTCACAAGAGAATCCGCTAACCCTGGTTGTTACTAGCGATGAACGAAAAATCGAAGTCGAAGCAATCGTTGCCGATAATGCATTATTCGCCGATATTAGTGTCGACAGCGCTGCTGATGAGAACATCAATGAACTCAACGCGATATTAAATAAGCCAGTAACAACCACCTTCGCCAAAACCCCAAACCGCAACGATCCTTGTTCATGCGGAAGCGGTAAGAAATATAAAAAGTGTTGTGGCTAACAACAGGAAATCTTATCCACAATCTCCTGATGCTGGTGCTGCTCTAGGTTCTCTGAGTAGCGTTGGCTTAGCCAGTCACTATTGCCACGCATTAATATCGTTACTCTAAATAATTCTTCCATTACATCAACCACACGGTGACGATACGCTGACTCCTTCATACTGCCATCTTGATTAAATTCACTATACGCTTTTGCCACTGAAGATTGATTTGGAATGGTAAACATACGCATCCAGCGACCTAATGTGCGAAGGTTGTTTACCACATTAAATGACTGTGAACCGCCAGTTACCTGCATCACAGCAAGAGTGCGCCCTTGCGTTGGCCTGACCGCGCCATCACTTAGTGGTAACCAATCGATCTGATTTTTAAACACCGATGAAAAGTTACCGTGTATTTCAGGTGAGCACCACACCATTCCCTCAGACCACAGGGCCAGTTCTCGCAGCTCAACAACTTTAGGATGATCCTTTTCGACACTAGCAAACAGTGGCAATCCATTGGGATCGAACACCCGAACATCAGCGCCAAACGCACGTAAAATATTAACCCCTTCTAAGGCTAACTTCTTACTATAAGATTCAGGTCTAAGTGAACCATACAACACCAAAATTCGTGGCGCATGGTCAATTCGCTGTGTTTGTTTGATTTGATCAGCCACACTATCTAGTGTGTGAAGCGGTACGCTATAAGCTTTATTCATTTCTATAATTCCAAGATAGTCGAAATATATTATTAAAAATAAACCGAAGCGACTTCGGTTTGGTTATTTACAGTCTTTTGCGCTACAACATTCTTTCATTAAAAAATCGATTAGCGAGTCCAATTGATCGTACTGTGCAAAGCAGCGTAATACACGCCCTTCGCGGACTTGCTTAATTAAGCCGACTTTAATCATTCGGTTAATATGATGTGACAAGGTTGAACCGGGGATCTCTACTGCCTGCTGGATATCAGCGACAGGCAAGCCCTGATAGCCACTCTTAACGAGCTCTCTAAAGATGCCAAGACGTGTCACATGGCCTAACTCGGCCAACTGTTGTGCTGCTTTATCTATTTTCATCGCGCCAGCATAAAAAATCATACAGCTGAAGTCAATATATTTCGACACTTATCGAAATGTTGTAGTTATGATATATCAATGCCAACGGTGGATATGCCCTCTAAGATAATGTTAATTCCACTTTTAAGGCATTGCTATGAGCCACCTTCCACAATACGCACAAAAATTACCATCAGGACACCCTGTTGTCGTCTATTTTGAAGAAAGCGCACTAATCGTCGACCTATTAGGGCAATTGGTCAAAGTTGATATTGATGAAGACTTTGAACTTTATTTCAATTTATTCAATCAACTCGCTGACGTGGAAAAGCGCTTTGCGCGAAAAGAGAATCAATTGTTTCCTTACTTGGAAAAACATGGCTGGACAGGGCCTAGTCAGGGTATGTGGGCATTTCATGACGAAATACGTGACCTGTTTCGGCATGTACGCCAAAAAATTGAAAGCAAAAACCACACTGGAATTCATTCGCTGACCAATCGCATTATCCGCGAGCTCGATTCGCTAATGCATATTGAGCAACATCGCCTGTTTCCTAATGCACTGGATTTGTTAACAGAGGATGACTGGAAAGAAATGCGTGAAGGAGACAGTGAAATTGGCTGGATGCTAGCCACTGAACCAACTCCCTACCCGGCACCAGTGACTAACCCTGAGTATATTCACCCATCGCAGGACAAAACTCGCCGTAGACTACCATTTAGTCTCGACGGTCGAATCCGTATGAATGAAGGCTACATGACCAGTGAGCAGCTAAATTTGATGCTGCAATTTATGCCGGTGGATTTAACTTATGTTGATGAAAATGACCGCGTTGTATTTTATAACCGCGGCGATAACCGCGTTTTCCCACGCTCAGCCGGCATCATCGGCCGAGAAGTGAAGTTCTGTCATCCCCCTAAATCGGTAGATACCGTCTTGCGTATTCTCGAAGAGTTCAAAAAAGGCAGCCAAGATACGTCAGAATTTTGGATTGATTTTAAAGGACGTAAAATTCACATTCGCTATTTTGCTATTCGCGATGAGCATAATAACTACAAAGGCGTGATTGAGATGTCACAAGACATCACGGAAATATTAAAACTTGAAGGGCAAAATCGCTTATTAAATTGGGATGATGAGGAAACTGAGCAAAAGGCCAAATGTCCTTTTGCCCATTAACCGAACAGGGCGAGGCTGACAACAGCCTCGCCTTTATAGTAACGCGTAGAATTTAGCGTTTAAATTCTGACGTTTTGCTCCATTGTGGCCACACATCTTCTTTTGATAATTCATAGCCAATTTCAAAGAAGGCTTGCATGTCTTGTACTGCACCAGACATATCCCATTTGTCACTATATTCATCACACAGGTTGTGATAACACTTGCCTAGGGTCTCTTTTAGCTCGCTGCGCAACACTTTAGTTGCCTCATCAACTGGTGTTTTACCCGTTTTAGCGTATAGCGCTGGAATACCGATGTTAGCAAACGCAAAGTGGTCAGAGCGGTAATAAATACCAGCAGCAGGACGAGGATCACCAGCGATGGTACGGCCCTGTTTCTTAGCTGCAGCGGCTAAATAGTTATCAAGCTCAGACTGGCCCAGACCATAAACTGATACATCACTACTACGACCATCAACACCTAATGCATCCATGTTAATGTTAGCGACTGTCTTAGCTGCTGGAATAATTGGATTAGCAGCATAAAACTTAGAGCCTAATAACCCTTGCTCTTCTGCCGTTACCGCCATAATTGTAATAGAGCGTTGTGGCTTAACCGGCAACTTAGCAAAAGCTTCTGCGACTTCGATTAATGCGCCAGTACCCGATGCATTGTCTACCGCGCCATTATAAACTTGGTCACCTTCTAGGCTTTCATCTTTACCTAAGTGGTCCCAATGCGCAGTATATAGGATGTGCTCATCAGCTTTAGTCGAACCAGGAAGGGTAGCGATAAAGTTATATGATACTGATTGCTTAACCGTATTTTTAATCGCAACAGAAGCGGTTAAATCACCCATATCAATATTGAAGCTGCCTTTGGCTGCTTTTTCTTTCATGGCAGCAAAGTCCAATCCAGCATTGCTAAAGATTTCTTTGGCAACATCGCTGTTTACCCAACCTTCAACGGCAACGCGGCCCATGTTGTTGTCATCGCGAACGAAACCAAATTGAGCACCAGTCCATGAATGCTCAACCACTGACCAGTTATATGATGCAGGGGCAGTTTCGTGTACGATAATCGCGCCTGCAGCACCTTGGCGGCTTGCTTCTTCATACTTGTAAGTCCAACGACCATAGTAAGTCATTGCATTACCTGTAAATAGCGCAGGATCTTGCGTGGCAAACCCTGGATCGTTAACTAAAATAACGACGGTTTTGCCTTTGACATCAATGCCATCATAATCATTCCATTGATATTCTGGTGCGTTAATACCGTAGCCAACAAAGACCAGCTCAGAGTCTTTAATGCTCGATGACTCAGTGATACGGCTAGAGCCCATCACCATCTCATCGCCATACTTATACTCTTTACCGCCAATCGACAGGCTCATATCAGGCGACGCTTCAATTGACACCATTGGTACGGCTTGCAAAAAGCTATCACCATTACCCGGCTTAAAGCCAACAGCTGTTAGTTGCTTAGTTAAGTAATCAAGCGTGAGTTCTTCACCTTTGCTTGATGGCGCGCGGCCTTCAAATTCATCTGAGGCTAATACTTTGATATGTTCGATCAGCTGCTCAGCATTGATGCTGTCATAACTTGCCGCAACGTCTGCTGCCGAGTTAGTCGCTTGTGCTGCAGGCACTTTCGCTGCTTCTTGTGAGCCACAGCCGGCTAAAACACCGGCAGCTAATAAGGTTACACCCATTAATTTTTTCATTGTTTTTATACTTTTGGTTGAAAAGACCTGCTGAGTATAAAATTTAATGGGCTAAGTTGCTAGGATTGTCCTCAGTAAAGCGTCTCCAAATTAACGCGACGCTTTTTCCTGAACATCAATAATGCGGTAACATAATGGGCTCAACTTTTCCCGTCACGCGGTTAACCGGCCATTGCACATCCATTTGCTTTAAGCGTTGATTCAAATCCCCAGCCATCGCCTCAAGCTTACTACGATGCGTAGGGGCCAAATCATAACGCTCTGACAGGTCATCTTTGATGTTATAAAGCTGCCATGCCCGACTGTTGTAATAGTAAATAACTTTCCAGTCACCTAGGCGCATTGCACTATGAGGCTCATAACCTGGGCCAAAGGGTCCCCACACGTGTGGATAATGGAAAACCATGGCGCGAGTTTGTTCACTACTCGGGTTTTGCCAGTGTTTGGTTACATCGATACCATCAAGGATGTGCTGTTTTGGAATTTTTGCATTGCTATTAGCAACGGCGAGAATTGTCGGGAACAAATCCTCTATAATGATCTGCTGCCTGGACACACTATTTGGCGTAATGGCTAAGCGCTTTTGCTGCGCCAGTTTAGGTGCATTGTTAACCCATGAAACGATATAAGGCACCCGAGTACCTCCCTCAAATGCCGACCCTTTCCCCGAATTTAAAGGCCAGTTGTGGCTATTAAGCTCAGTGCCTCGTGGCGTGGTCTGGCGGGTATGTCCGGATAATCCACCATTATCCGATGTAAAAATAACTAACGTATTATCAGCAACGCCCAGTGCCTTTAAATGAGTCATTAAATCCCCAAGGCTTGCATCCATTCCTTGCACTAACGAGGCATACTTTTCCTCAATATCAGGAATATCAATATCAGTGCCTGCATACGTTTTTCCGGTGTACTCATGCATAAAGCGCTGGTGTGATTCAATTGGTGTATGTACTGCGTAATGGGCCATATTTAAAAAGAACGGCTTGCCTGTTTTAGTCGCCTTAGTGATTTCTTGCTTCGCGCGCTGTGTCAATACATCGGTAAGATGCACCGCCTTTTGATGATACTCGGTGAGTCCCGGTACGCCTTGCGGATAGCCGTCAATAACGGGCATATCATTGCCAAAGTTTTTCTCCCCCCAATAGGAGGCAGGCGCGCCAGCAGAGTGTCCTGCCACATTGACATCAAATCCAAGATTACGTGGTTCACCGCCTTTTGTACCCAATGCGCCAAAGTGCGCCTTGCCCACATGCATGGTGTAATACCCCGATTGTTGTAGCAATTTAGGCAACGTCACATCACTAGGCTGTAATCCTTCGGTGCGCCAGTGGGTTGGTGCGCCATTGGGCCCCCACTTTCCCGAATGGTCTTCACCGGGCAAACGGGTCCAATTACTGACATGATGACGTGTTGGGTTTTGTCCCGTCATCATCGACACACGACTTGGCGAACACACGGCATGTGAGTAGGCCTGAGTAAAGCGCACGCCCTGCGCTGCCATTAACTCCATATTAGGTGTTTTAAAATGGCGGTTAAACGGGGTTGGCTCATCAGTGAAAGCTAACGAAGTATCTTGCCAGCCCATATCATCCACCAGAAACAACACAATATTAGGCTGAGTACTTTGCTCAACTTGTGCCTGGCATCCAGTAGAAAACAGAGCCATGGCGACTGCCGCTAGACAGCATTTTTGTAATAATCGCATTATTTACTTCCCCATGATTTCATTTTATGACCCGAAAGTGCATACCATAAGATAATCAAGTAACACGGCACCATAATCGCGTATGCCATTTGGCCATCACCACTACTCTCTACTAACGCGCCATACAGCATTGGCAATAATGCACCACCAGAGATCCCCATAATCAATAAGGCCGATCCAGTACTGGTGTGCTTACCAAGACCATCGAGAGCCATCGGCCAAATTGCTGGCCACACCAACGCATTGGCAAAACCAAGTAGTGCAACAAACAACACCACATCTGGGATCGCGCCAGCCCCCGTCCAACTAAATAGTAAATCCCACACACCAGTACTCGTACCCGAGGCCATCAAAATAGCAACCGATAGCACCACACCTAGTGCGCCGGAGAGCGCCAGCGCAGTTTCCTGACTAATAAAACGCGGAATAACGACCATGCCAAGAATGTAAGCCGCCACCATGAAGGCCATGGTATATGAGGTAAGCTGCCCGAAATTTTCAACCCCTAATTCCTGACCAAATAAACCAATCGTATCGCCAGCAACCACTTCAACTCCGACATAGAAGAATAAAGTGAGTGCGCCAAATACCAATTGTGGGTATTTCAATACGTCCATCGCACTCGAGTCATCGCCATGGTCTTGCTCTAAGGCTGGTTCAGGTAACGGCGACAATTTTATGATCAGCGCCAGCACCGATAACATCACCGCAAGCACCATATAGGGATCGACTAAGCGCAGCGACAACTCAACTAATTGTGCCTCACGAGCGGCACTATCCAGAGTTACTAAGTAGGCTTCGTTAAACTGCGACATATCACTAAGAACAAAGGCAGTAAATACAATCGGGGCGACTATTCCGGCGCCTTTATTTAGCAGTCCCATTAAACTAATACGTACTGCTGCCGTCTCTTTAGGTCCAAGCAGCACGATGTAAGGATTGGCGGCAGTTTGCAATAAGGTCAAACCCGATGCCAGCACAAACAGCCCAACCAAAAAGATGGCGTAAGCACGTTCATAAGCTGCCGGAATAAAAATAAGTGCGCCGACCGCCATTAATAAGAGTCCCAGTGCCATGCCATTTTTATAACCGGTACGTGACAAAACAGCGGATACAGGCAATGCCATCACTGTGTAAGCAATATAAAAAGCCATAGTGACGAGGTATGCTTCCATGTGGTTTAGCTCACAGGCCATTTTTAAGAAGGGAATTAACGATCCGTTAAGCCAAGTGACAAAACCAAAGACAAAAAATAACCCACCGATAATCATCATCGGCAGAAAACTCGACTGCACTCTAGGTCTCGTTTCAATTGATGCTTCCATATTGTTCTCTCTTATTGTTATTTGATTCAACCTGTTACATCAGATTAAACCTTCAAAATAAATCCAATTCTTTCGTCAGATTACATTTCTTAAAATGAAAGTCTTTGAAAGTTCAAATTAACCTGCTAGCATGTTATCAGACAACCAGACATCTTATCAACATGATAATTCTAGCTAGGTAAATGAATAATTTTATGATTTGTAGTGCCCAACGACGTGACAAGATCCTTGCCCTAACTAATTTACAGGGCAAAGTTTCGGTTATTGAATTAGCTGAAAAATTCTCAATTTCTCAAGTTACTATTCGCCAGGATCTCAATGCATTAAATAAAATGGGACTTGTCGTCAGAAGCCATGGAGGTGCATTAGCCAATTCACAGCTAAGCCCTGAGCTATCGATTGGACAGAAGAAAAACAGTCATCAAGTCACCAAGAAAAAGCTGGCAGCCTATGCTGCAACACTGATTAATAATGGCGACTCGATAATTCTGGACTCGGGTACGACGACACAGGAAATTGCCGCCTGTTTGGCCAATCATCAAGACCTCACGGTCATGACCAACGGCATCAACGTTGCCTTGGCCTTAACAAGTAATTCCGATATCGAGGTCTTTACGACTGGGGGCAGTCTGCGCAATAAATCTCTTTCTTGCTCAAATGAACAGGCAATAAACAGCTTAAAACACCTTCACTTTGACAAGGTGATATTAGGTGTCGATGGACTAGATTTACACGCAGGCATCACAACCCACTTTGAACCCGAAGCAAGTTTAAATCGCATGATGTGCGCCAATTCATCACAGATTATTGCGGTTACTGATTCATCCAAATTAGGCAATCGAAGCTGCCATGTAATTTGTCATTACCGCGAAATACACACCCTGGTTACCGACAGTGGTATCAAATCCCAATATATAGACGCCTTGCGAGACGCCGGCGTTGAAGTATGTATTGTGCAATAGAAAATCAACATTTATTAGAGGAGTTGTCATGAACGACATTACCGAAATTATTAGAGCAAACCGCAATGGGCAAGCGCGTGGGATCTACGCCATTTGTTCTGCTCATCCGTTAGTGGTTGAAGCGGCAATCGAGCAAGCTAAACAAGATGACACGCCAATTCTCATCGAAGCAACAGCCAATCAAGTTAACCAATTTGGCGGCTACACGGGTATGCTTCCGGCAGACTTTCTAGAATTCATCGGTAAAATCGCTGATAAGTATGACTATCCACGCAGTCGCATCATTGCCGGTGGCGATCATCTTGGTCCCGTCTGCTGGGTGGCTGAAACAAGTGAGAAAGCAATGGCCAAGGCACGTGATTTAATCGCAAGCTACGTTGCCGCCGGATTTAAAAAAATTCATCTAGATACCAGTATGGGATGTAGTGACGATCCAGATTTACTACCAGATGAAATTGTCGCACAGCGAGCAGCAGATCTATGTGAGGTTGCAGAAAAGACCGCAATCGCCACCTTTGGACAATCTGATTTAGTATTTGTTGTTGGCACCGAAGTGCCACCTCCGGGCGGCGCGACAGAGGAAATTGAAGAATTGGAATTGACCCCTACCTCACGCGTGCAACAGACAATCGACTTACACCGAGAAGCATTTAACACACGTAATCTACAAGATGCGTGGCAACGTGTGATTGGATTAGTGGTTCAACCAGGCGTTGAATTTGATCACACCAGCATCATCGATTATCAACCAAGCAAGGCACTAGAGCTAAAGCGCTTTATCAAAACAATTGATAATATCGCTTATGAAGCACATTCAACTGATTATCAAAATGATCAAGCCTATATCGATCTCATTAACGATCATTTTGCGATCCTCAAGGTAGGCCCTCAGCTGACCCTGGCAATGCGTGAAGCACTGTTTGCATTAAGCTACATCGAAGAACAGCTCATTGGCAACGAACAGCAGTCTTACCTGCGCCAAGTCTGTGAACAAGAAATGTTAGAGTCACCTAACTATTGGAAAAAATTCTACCCCGTACCAGCGAGCAAAGGCACGCTGTATCGCCAATACAGCTACAGCGATCGGATCCGTTATTACTGGAACCAACCACGCATTTCAAACGCCATTGAAACCTTGCTCGAGAACCTAAGCAACGCCCCAATTCCGTTGCCGTTAATCAGCCAGTTCTTACCTGAGCAATATAAAGAAATTCGTAATAATTCACTCAGTGCGACACCGCATGCTTTGGTCAGAGCGAAAATAAAACAAGTCACTCAGTCATATGCACAGGCGTGCTGGCAACAATAAACAACTCAATCTCAATGAGGATGTAACCAATACTATTCGAAAACATTAAAGTCATGGATGACTTTGCGAGCGCCAAGGGATGGGGTTACAGCGATTTTCGTTAGTACCGTTGCAACCGTAGCAAACCTAACAGTAGGCATAGCTACACCAAATTTAGGAAATAACAATGTCACAATATCTAAACTACAGCGAAGAATTTTTAAAAAGCCAAAATGGTTACTGGACTGCTAAAGAAATTTGCCAACAACCGCGCATTTGGCGTGAAGCCGCAAACAATGTCGAAGTTAACCGCGCCGCGCTAAATGACTGGCTAACACCGGTATTAGCCAAGCAAGATTTACGTATTATCTTAACAGGAGCTGGCACATCAGCTTATGTAGGCGATAGCATTGCAGCACATTTGAGCCAACAAACAGCGCGCCTGTTTGAAGCAATAAGTACCACCAACATCGTTAGTAATCCAACGCAATATTTACTCAAGGAAGTACCAACCTTACTCATCTCTTATGGTCGTTCAGGTAACAGTCCTGAGAGTGTTGCTGCGGTTAAACTAGCAGATCAAGTGGTTGATAATATCTATCACCTAGTGCTTACCTGTAACCCTGATGGCGACTTGGCAACCAACGCACAACAGCAAGACAATTCATTTTCTTTGCTAATGCCCCAAGGCACGCTAGATCAAAGCTTTGCCATGACCAGTAGCTTTAGCTCAATGCTAGTGAGCACACTATGCATCTTTGCTCCTGATAGCGCGCAACTAGAAACCGCAGCGCAATGGACTGAGAACCTACTACTTAACACAGACGAACTACAAGAGCGCGCGAAACGCTCCACCAAACGCTTGGTATTTCTAGGTGCAGGCGGCCTACAAGGCATTGCCAAAGAAGCCGCATTAAAAGTACTCGAACTTACTGCAGGTCAAGTACTTAGCTACTTTGAAAGCCCATTGGGTTTCCGTCACGGCCCTAAGTCATTAATGAATGATGAAACTGAAGTAATCTTTTTTTCTTCTTCTGACAACTACACCAAGCTTTATGATGGCGATCTACTGAGCGAGCTTGCAAGGGATGACCAAGCATTGGCAATCACTAAACTTGATCAATCAAGCTTCAATCACAGCAGCGAACTGCAAGATGTGTGGGCCTCTCTACCTTACATTGCCTACTGCCAAATACTGGCATTTTACAAATCCATTGATGCCGATATTACGCCTGATAATCCATGCCCAACGGGCGAGGTTAACCGTGTAGTACAAGGTGTAACACTTTACCCATTAACGCTTAAATAAGGCTAAGGTCATGTCACAAACAAATTACGACAACGTGGCTTATTACGGACTTGATATCGGTGGTACAAAAATGGAAATCGGCTTGTTTGATGAGGCCTACAGCCTCATCGAAAGCTGGCGCGTACCAACTCCAACTGATTGCTACCAAACATTCCTTGCCTGCATCAAAGCATTAATTAGCGATGCTGATAAGCGATGTACTACACCAGGAAAAATTGGCATTGGCATGCCGGGAATAATCGACGCTCAAGGCTTGGTTAAATCAGCCAATGTCCCCTGCGCGACAGGTCACCCGATTAAAGCCGATTTAACTCACATGCTCAAACGTGATATTGCCATCGCCAATGACTGTCAGTTATTCGCGCTATCAGAGTGTCATGGCGGTGCGGGTGATGCTAAACCAGTGGTATACGGCGCCATCATTGGTACGGGCGCAGGTGGCGGTCTATGCATCAATGGCAAACTACTACAAAGTAAGAATAACGTGGCAGGAGAGTATGGTCACTTGCCTGTTTCTGCCGCGCTTACCCGAAAATATAATCTACCAATTCGTCACTGTGGCTGCGGCCTCACCGGCTGTGCAGAAAGCTATATCGCTGGGCCGGGGCTGGCCTGGCTCTATAAACACTTTGGTGGTTTGCAACAATCCACCAGCCTGTTTGTGGCACAGTTACGGGACAACGATGCAATTGCAAAGCAAACGTTCGATTGCTATATCGACTTACTTGGCGCGTCAATCGCAACCCTTACGCTCAGTTATGATCCTGATGTCATTGTCATTGGTGGTGGCCTGTCGAAAATAGATGAAATTATTGAAGCTCTACCACAAGCCACTCAAAATCATGTATTTTCAGGCATCAAGCTGCCACTGATCACTCATGCACGATATGGTGACTCAAGCGGTGTCCGTGGTGCAGCAATTTTAGGGAGCCAAGATGCATAATCCTTATTATTTACATGCTAGCGAGGTCTTCACCGAACGGGGGATTCGAGATAACCACTATGTATTAGTGGAGGGAGGAGTAATCGCTGATATCTGCCCTGCCCCCAAGCCTAACATCAGGATTGTAGAGCTAGGCGAGCAGCAGCTATTACCGGGTTTTCTAGATTTGCACATTCACGGCCGTGAAGGCAGCGACATCATGGATGCGACTCGCGAGTCAATTGAAACCATATCCAGCTCACTAGCTAAACACGGTGTTGTGGGGTTTCTTGGCACCACGGTAACTTCCACCTGGGAAAACTCCCTCGCCGCATTTGCGAGTGTCGGTGACGGCTTTCATAACCAACCACAGGGCGCGCTAGTTTTAGGGGCATACAACGAAGGATTATTCTTTACTGAAGACCATAAAGGTGCCCATGACGAGCAGTACTTTCTCGCTTTAACCAAGGAAAACATCGACGCGATAATCGAGGCGTCTAAAGGCTCACTTAAAGTGATGGCATTGGCGCCTGAGTTGCCCGATTCCGATGAAATAATTCGCTATCTTACAGCCAAAGGCATCAAGGTTATGCTTGGTCACACCAACGCAACCCATCAGCAAACCTGTAACGCCCTAGACGCGGGAGCGTGTGGCGGCGTCCATGTGTTTAACGGAATGCGCGGTATTCACCATCGTGATCCGGGCTGTGCGGGAGCAGTATTACTTGATGAGCAAGCTTACTGTGAAGTGATAGCTGATGGCGTTCACCTCCACCCTGCAATATTACAATTGATATACCGTTTAAAAGACCCACAAAAAATCGGCTTAATCAGCGACTGTATCGTCGCAGGGGGATTAAACGATGGTAGTTATCGACTCGGCATGCTTGATGTGACCGTCAAAAATGGCGTGGCACGCACCAACAGCGGTTCACTGGCTGGTAGTACCCTAACCCTAGATAAAGCAGTAGACAACCTAGTCAAATTAGCTGACATCCCAGTGCTTGAAGCAGTCCATATGGCAAGCCTCGCACCAGCAAAGTTTTTAGGCGTAGATAATTCACTGGGCAGTATCAGCATTGGAAAACGTGCTTGTTTTGCCATCGTCAATCGCAAGTTCCAAGTACAAACAACCATCATTGACGGCAAGGTAGTATTTGGCAATCTAGTTTAACATGCTGATTGAAGATATTTTCCAAGATAAAGCTGGCTAATCCTTATAACAAGATAGTCAGCTTCTGCCTGAGCTGTAGCAAACTATTGCTCGACAATTTATTCCAACGCATTAGGTCGCGAACTTTTACCTTATATTTACGGCTAATGTCCCACAAATTATCACCATTTGTTACCGTGTGAATCACCTTTTTCTTGTTGGCCTTGGCTAATAACCATGACTCCATATCGGTTTGAGTTAGCGGCACAATGAGCTTTTGTCCGATACGAATGGTGTCTGAATTCAGTTGATTTAGTTTTTTAATAGCAGCAGTATTTGTTGCATGGTTAGCGGCAATTTCGCTCAAGCTATCACCAGATTTCACCAGGTATCTTTGCCAGCGAAGCCAATCTTTCTTGTTGGTAGAACCTAATTTGTCTTTTAAAGCATCCGCCGTATCAACAGGCACCAGCAGTTGGTAATGCCTATCAGGGGCTGTCGCCCAGCGATTTAAAGCCGGATTAAGTTGTAATAATTTTTTAGTTTCAACATTGCTCCACTGCGCTGCAAGCGTCAGGTCTAATTGGCTATCAATGGTAACAAGCGCTACTGCTTGGCTATTCTTAATTGGCCCAAAGGTGTAATCTAATTCCTTTGAGTGCTTCAGAATATCGGCAATAGCGAGCAGTTTGGGGACAAAATCATTGGTTTCAGACGGTAACTTAAGTGACCAGAAGTCGGTTGCCATATTAGCTTTTTTATTCTTGGCTATCGCGCGGCCAACACGACCTTCGCCAGAGTTAAATGCGGCAATAGCATTGAGCCAATCCTGGCCGAGTGTGCGATGAAAGAACTGAAAGTAATCAAGCGCAGCCCGCGTAGACTCAACAACATCTCTTCTCCCGTCATACCACCAATTCTGCTCAAGGTTAAAGCGCTTGCCAGAGACAGGCATGAACTGCCACAGCCCGGCAGCGCTTTTATTTGAGACACCATAGGGCAGATAAGCACTTTCAACAATAGGTAGTAGCGCCAGCTCTATTGGCATATCGCGCTTCTCAATTTCATTAACAATATAATACAAAAATGGCTCCGCTCGTTGCGCGATAGTCACCATAAAATTTGGATGGCTTAAATAATATTTACGCCATTTCGCCACCGCAGCATTATCAGGGACGTTAATTGACAATTGGCTGCGAATACGTTGCCACACGTCTTCATGCTCATGAGGTTGCTTAGTCAGGGGAACCTGCGCCGTTTGTTGCGGCACATGCTGCTCTTTAAGCAACGGAGTTTCTTCAACCACCTGATTAGTAACATGCGGCTTTACCGCAGTTTCAGGGGTTTGTTGGCAGGCTGTTAAGATAACTAGCAGCGTTAAGAAGACAATTTTTTTCATTGTTAAATTCGATTTATTAGTGGAAACTCAGCTGAATTTGCTGCATTGTTACGTGCATTTATTTGACATATTACATCTACTTAACGCCCAATGCAGCCCCTGAATTGCGGTGGTTGGAAATGCCGTCTGGTGATTAGCTTCAGGAATAACAACTATTTTTGCTTTTAAGTCGGGCTGTTGCCAAGCAAGCATTTTTTCATAAAACATTTTCGCGTCATCAACCATGTCATGGGAGCTTTCAAGCGCTTTGGTTTCACGCTCACCGATAGCGATAAATACATTTGCATTCACATTTGCCATTGTTTTCGCAACCGATCGCTCTAAGCCAAAGATGAACTTGTTATCAAACCAATACGACGGGCTACCCAATATATAGTTTTTAAACAACTGCGGCTTGGTTAATAAGATATAGCTACCGAATAATCCGCCAAGGGAATGGCCAATAAAGGTTCTATTATTACTATCAACGCGATAATTTCGTGCCATATAGGAGAAAACTTCATTTTCGATAAATTCCATATGCTGTTTGGCGCCCCCCGTCTGTTTACGCCAGGACTTATTAACTGTTGGCGTATAATCAAGCACGCGACTACTATCACCCTGCGACCCTTTGGCATGTGAAATACCGACAATAATCGCCTGCTCCATGGTTTTTGTGTTCATCGGGTAACGTGTTGCGCCAGAGACTATTTGAAAGGCATACCAAGCATCGGTCAAATAAATCACTGGGTAATTCCTATCACTGCTTGAATAAGACTTAGGAAGTTTGATAAATAACGGATAGACACGCTTGGTCACAGGATCTGTCACTTCGACCACCAAACTTCTTGGGATATGAAAAGGTTTGATGTCACCTTCTCCAGCAAGGCTTTGCAAACTGCACAGGCTGGTAACGATTAGCAAAGTGAGTAGTAGATATTTCAACGAAGATTCCTTTGGGGAGCGTGGTCGCGGTTGCAAAAATAGATACATGGTTATCGTTTAAGCCAAGCCTTTAATGGTTCTATCCATTGCGGCATTGGCCTATAAAATGCGCCATGCTCCTCACCGGTACTAATAGAGATCTCTTCAAGAGAATCAACCATTTCACTTTGATCAATTAAAAACTGACACGAACGGTTGCCATCGGAAGTTTCATAAATTGAATAAACATTACCAACGACCTTATAGTTGGCTTTATCCTTGATGAAGTTAGAACACGTGCCAAGTAGCGCGATGTTTACCTTGCTCAGTTTCAAGTAGTTTGAGGTAAGGACAGTGATTTCCCCTCCTCTGGAAAATCCCACTAAGGTGATATTCTCCGGTCTGACACCGTGTTTAATCAGGTGATTTACATCAGCGCCTAATTTTTTAGCAAATTCGTTGGGCTGTGTCTTACTTGGCCGGTGGTAGGCGATCAAGTTATATGCTTCATTTGCTAGTGCAGCCTTTATTTTTGGAAATTCGTATATTCCCCATCTTGGACTTACTGGCCTAGGATTCTCCCCCTCAACAATGAAGCCGTGGGAATAAAACACGTACTTCTCATTGGCTTGAATCTTTTCTGGAAATTTTTCATATATCTTTGTCGCATAACTAGGCAAAGATAAAATCGCACTAGCCAAAAGGCCTGCAATGTAAATTTTAAGCATAAGCGTCCTTATTCCCTCTTTGGGGAACGATAGGTTTGTTAAATAATGGTAATGTTGAGTTAGTGCGGGCGTTTAATCAGATGTTGCTTTGAGCCACTTTTTCACCTGTCCGAGCCACTGTGGTAAGGGTTGATAAAAAGCGCCATGCTCCTTTCCGGTATTAATCGAAACTTCTCTAAATGATTGTATTTGCTTATTTCTAACTTTTAGCAGCTGACACGAGCCAGCAAAATCAGAGGTTTCAAAGATTGAAGAAATCCTGCCGAATCCGCTATATTCAGAATGCTCTTTAATGAAATCGCCACAAACAGCAAGCAAAATAGTATTAATCTTATCCATTCTAAGCTTGGTTGCTGCGAGCAAAGAAATTTCACCACCACGAGAAAAACCTAGCAAGGTAATATTCTCCGGCTTAACGCCCCTAGCGATTAATTTCCTTACATCATTCGCTAACTTTTTCGCAAACTCATCGGCAATAGTATTCTCCCCTCGATGATAGGAAATCAGATTATAATCAGGATCTTGTAATGCCTGCCTCACGGCGATGAAATCATACACTCCCCAGCGCTCATCCACTGGCATCACATTCTCGCCTTCTACAATCAGGCCATGAGAATAAAAAACATACTTTTCGCTAGGGTAAACAGTCTCTGGGAAACTGGTATAAAGCGTGCCTGCCAAGCTATTGCTCGCAACACAAAGACCAACTAATAAAGAGCACAGAGATTTTTTCATGATTTCCCCATTAGTTAGTAAAATTCAGATAAAGGTTCGGATCTGCACGTTTGCCTTGTTCGAGTATTTCAAAATGCAAATGGGGGCCCGTTGCTCGGCCAGTTTCCCCGACTGTTCCTAGCTTTTGTCCGGCAAAGATAGTTTGTCCAGATTTAACGGCAAAGCTGTCGAGGTGGGCATACAAACTTTGAACCTGGCCTTCGTGCTCAATTAGAACTACCTTGCCGTAATTGCGATGCAAGGTAACATCATCGGCAATCAAAACCTTGCCAGAAAAACTGGCAACAACATCAGTTCCTTTTGCCGCAGCCAAGTCGATACCCTGATGAGGTTTGGGACCTCTAAAACTGTTAATCACATCATAACCAGAAGAAACTCTGGCATTGGCTACCGGGATTTTGCCATCATTGTCATTGGGCTCAAATAAATACTGCGGCAGGATTGGCTTTGCAACCACAGCAAAAGCAACAGACAGGCTAAATAAAAAGATTAAAAACAATTGATAGCTCATACCGTATTGCTTATTAAGCCGTGCTGACATGGTTGCTTTAATTCTGTCTTCAAAGTCCTGTTTTTGAAACCGAGGGCCAGAAAAATTTGTCATTAAGCCACTATCTAATGAGTTTTTACTCAATTTAAGACTCGCTATTAGAGCCTGTGCATAATGGAGTTTTTCTTGTGGGAACGCGGCAACCACCTCCATATCACAATTTAATTCCATACTCTGTAAAAAACGCTGTTCAAAGTATTTGATGAAGGGATTAAACCACAACACACTAGCGCATAAACGAAATAGTATTACGGCCTTCGGATCCTGTCTTCTTATATGGGTCAGCTCATGTTCAATGAGTAAAAAGCGTTGCTGTGGTGGCATACTAAACACACTTTCTGGTAACAACATTTGCACCCTAAAAAATCCAAAAACCAGCGGAGAAACGGCTTGATTCGTTGTAAATACACCAATATTCTTGGCTTTAATTTCCTGCCTTTGTGCTAAATCGAATCCGGTGAAGTCTCTTAAAGGAGCTGCTTGCTTGATAAACTGTTGAACTTTTAATAGCCCTAAGCCAAAGCGCAACAGACCGTAGCCACTGCCAACACAAAGCACAGCGCATACGCCCCACAATAAAAGGGAAATATCAGGTTGATTGTCAATCTGACGAACCGCTGCACTTACATGATTTGACAAGCTATTTGCAGAGTCGCCAAATGCTCGCCTCAATTGCTCGGGGATCAGCGTCTCAGCCTGGTCAAAAGAAATTGGTAGTAGGGGAACAAAAGCAGCGGCAAGCCAAGCCTGCCAAAATCGCGCCCAACGAACCAACCGCGGCAATACGCTAGCGATGCTCAACGCCGCGCCATACAACAGCATACTCCAGCTGATAAACAGCAATACCTGCAACAAAATAGCGCTGGGAATAAGTGGATAGTCCATGTTTTACTCTTGTTCCTGATCTTGTGCCAAATCTTTGAGTAACTTTTCAAGATCAGCAATTTCGCTATCATCGATTAAGCGACTATCGGTAAACATTGCGACAGGTAATGGACCATCTAATTCAAATACCCGCTTGGCAAAATCCTGAGCAAATGCGGCAAGGGTTTTCACTTTGTCTACTTGCGCGCAATAGATTTTCTTGTTGCCTTTGAACTCCATCGCCACGAAGCCTTTATCACCCATGCGTTCTAATGTTTTGCGAGTCGATGAATAGCTCCAACCAAGTAGCTGCTCAATTTCATCATGAAGCTCACGCGCGGTGCGAGGCTGTGATTGCCATAACAGCTTTAAAATTTCTAGCTCAGGTGCCGTAGGTTGCATTGGTGTAATCTTGTTTGTTGAATGACACCCACATAGTGCGACAAATGTCACACGCAGTCAACAACAAATTGCGACAGTTGTCGCACAAGGGAAAGTTAAAAGCCAATCTCCGATATTTGGGAGATTGGCTTAGAAGGAGAAGATAACCTAATTAGTAGACTGTTGGGTTTGTAGCGTTTCCATATCAGCGATTATTTCTTCCAGTTTGTTAAACTGTCGTCCATAGAGCGATTTCATATCCAAGCGGTAGATAACCCCTGCAAAATAAGACAATAAAAAAGCAACCAATGCGATCGCTACTGGGATGACAACAGGCATGCCCATGACTACCGGTATACTTGGAAAGTCCTTTGCCATGCCTTCAATAATGGATAAACCAACTTCAGAAAAGCCAAAGCGGGTAATACAAGCGACAAATAACATTGGATAAATAAACCGATAAATAGTGGTGTATTCCTTAATGACTTTTTTCATCCAACCGTCAAATGACTTTAGGTATTCATAACTGTTCACATTATTGTCTATTTTTTGAAGTTGCTTAAATTGCTGGTATCCCTTAACCACAAGAAACATGAGCATTGCGCTGATAAATGCGCCTAAAAAAGGTAAACCATTAAAGGTCAACACACCGAAAACTAATATTGCACCAATTGCAATTCCCTTTAAATTAAGGTCAAACATACGCTTTAGTTTATCGACAATATTCTGAGATTTTTGATTATACAAATCATTTATTTTCGGGGCTATTAGCGCCTTATCTTCAATAAAACCTTCTTTCCAAATTGTTTCAATTGATTTTTTCATTTAAATGTCCTCGCTATTGAGTATTTTATTTAAGCGTTGTTTTATGCGTTTAATCCGTACACCAATGTTGTTAGCGTTAGTGCCTATAATTGTTGCTATGTCCTGATAAGACTTCTCTTCAAGATAAAGCAGTATCACCGCCCTATCAGTTTCTGACAGCTGCCGAATCGCATGATAAAGCTGATTAACTGACTCATCGGCAAAACAGTGGCTATCTTCAATCGCCTGAGGAGGCAATGAATCCGAAGCAAGCTCTTGCGGATTATTCTTTTTCTTTTTTAGATAGGTTAAACATACATTTAGTGAGATTCGATAAATCCATGTAGACCACTCCGACTGTTGATTAAAACGGTCTTTGCTACGCCATATCTGCAAACAAACTTCTTGGTAGTAATCTTCAAAATCTTCCTGCGTATTGGTATAGGCACGACAGATTTTTATGATGATGGCAGCAAAGGGCAATATTGATGATGTATAAAAATCACTTCCCATAGTAAATTGATTCCACTCCTGATTATTGTTTTCTTTAGTTAGTGGCAAGAAATTGAAATTATTACACCTTGGGTAAAAATAATCTTGCTGCAATATAAATAGGATGAAAAAACTATGAGCAATTGAGTCAATTAGAGGTGAAGTAAACTCGTAATCGGGCGACTACGAGTTAAATATAAAGCTAATGTTAAGTGCGGTCTTTTCCGGCTATGTAATTTTAGCTATAAACTGTGAGAAAATATCCGTATCAACAATAGCCCCTTGGTGAGCAATGACTAAGCCCGAAACGCTACAGGCTAACTCGACAGCTTGGCGTATATTCTTTTGTTGAGCTCGAGCATGAAGATAGCCTGCGTTAAATGAATCACCAGCGGAAGTACTATCGACTACAATATCAACTGGCGTAACCGCTATAACGTCCTGGCCTGATTCACTAATACACATCACATCTTCACTACCGTTCTTAATTATTAATTCACTAATTTCAAATGGTTTTAAATAATCGCGGATTGAATCATAACTTGCCAGCTCATACAGTAATTCAAAGTCCTCCACCCCAGCAAACACGACGTCGCTATATTCAAAAGCTTGTTGATACATTGCCATCGCTTCACTAGCACTTTGCCATAAGCGCGGACGATAGTTGCTATCAAAGACAATTTGCACATCAGCTTTCCGTAGCTGGCTTAACAACTGCCACAATAACTCACGATCTTCTGGAGTGATAATAGCCAACGAAATGCCAGAAAAATAAAACATGTCAGTTGATGCAACCAACTGTTTTTGCGATTGCTTTGTTAAACTAGACAAGACGAATTTGGCTGCAGAGCTATCGCGCCAATAAACAAAACTGCGCTCACCGCTATCTGATGTTTGAATAAGATAGGCCCCCGGAATGCGCTGCTCAACTGATTGCAAGTATTCACAGTTAATATTCTCTTTGGCAAAAGCAGCACACATTTGCTGGCTTAATGAGTCATTACCAATACCAGATAAAATAGAGACATTAGCCTGTTCCTGCTGTAGTCGTTTTAAATACACGGCAGTATTATAAACGTCACCAGCAAAGGACTGACGATAAACACCGGGGCTGATTAGCGAAAATTCCACCATGCACTCCCCCATAACCACTACATTGATCATTGAAAAACCTCACACGTTAACTTATCAGACATCATACAAGTCAATGTAGGTGAAATAAAGAATTATGATCATAAAAATTAGGATTTGTGAGAATTGCCACTATGATTGAAGAAAATGCTTAATCTAGTTCATTTATTGTTACTATTGATCAACTGATTATAGTAGTATTGTGATCTGATAACATCGATACCAGCAAAGGAAATCAATAATGCCAGCAGCATCTTTTAAAATTGGACAACTTCAAAACTCTCGCAGTCTGACTCATGAGTTAGTGGAATCGCTACGCAACCAAATTATTGATGGCAACCTTGAACCAGGAACCAAGCTTCCTGCGGCAAAGGATATTGAGCAACAAGCTGGCGTTAGTCGCAGTGTTGTTCGAGAAGCAGTTGCCGCACTAAAAGCCGAAGGGCTTATTATCAGTCGTCAAGGTGTTGGTATCTTCGTAGCGAATACCCAAGTAAAACAGTCCTTTGAAATTGAAGAAGAAGAGTTCAATTCCATTGAAGATGCAGTACAAATCTTAGAACTTCGTATGGCTGTTGAAATTGAAATGTCGGTAATGGCAGCAAAAAACCGCACCAAAAAGCAAATGACAACAATTTGGAAATGCTTAGAGGCCTTTGATAAGCAACTTGAAGCAGGCAACGATGCAGTTAAAGAAGATTTCAAACTACACTTAGCGATTGCCGACGCCTCTGGTAATCCATATTTCGCTCGCTTTATAAATTACATTGGTTCTGGTGTTATTCCTTCTCGTGAAATCATCACTAAGAATGAACAATCATTAAGCTCTGCCAGCTACCTAAAAATAATTCAACAAGAGCACCGTAATATTGCTCAAGCCATTGAAGATAAAGATAGCGATGCCGCATTAACAGCAATGCGTGAACACCTTGGCAACAGCCGTGCCCGCCACCTAA
>CAKZQF010000144.1 GCA_937139475.1 uncultured Gammaproteobacteria bacterium
TGGCCTTTTTTTATGCCTATAGGAAAGCAGGTGCAGGTGTTGTTGCTAACTCTTGTCTAAGGGTAAGTGGACTAATATTCAGCTCACGCTAAATAGTTCATAAAAAGGTCACTTCGGTGGCCTTTTTTTATGCCTGCAGGAAAAACAAGGGCAGGTGTTGTTACTCACTCTTGCCTAAGGGTAAGTGGACTAATAGTTAGCTTACGCTAAATAGTTCGTCAAAATGGTCGCTTAGGTAGCGAATAGACCTGAACTAGCAAAAGCCGATAGTTTGATATACATGCGAAATCGATTAGCGGGAATTGCCAACGATAGTCGAAATTCTATATTTTTCGTTGATTTAGTAAGGGGCGAACTAAAAGTTTTGATCTTTATGAGAAAGTGAGGACCACACAACGTGATCCTACTTAACTAGGGAAAAACAGCATTGATTAATGAAATGCGTTTGTGTGGTTAAACCCAGTAAATTTATCTTGGTAGCCCAAATCGATATCGGGGGCTGAAATTGCTGTTTCATTGAAAATAAAGGCTAACGCGCTTGTACGTTTAGCAGCTAGCAATAAGCGCTTGTGATCTCGCGAATTAATGCTCCCTGGCCAGCCTAATACTGCACTGCTGTTACCAGACATCAGTGCTTGCTCGATCGCCCACAAGGCATCCGTTTGATCATTTGGGTGAACGAGTAAAATTCGTTCACTGTTGATTTCAGACGCTTGGTTAACATAGTTAATCGCTTGCTTTGACGCGCCAACTAACACTACCCAGCGGTTCTGTTGGCTAAGCTCTGCTAATGTTGGTGCTAATAGGGCAAGTTCGTTTAACTCTTCGTTACTGCTTTCTATTTCATTAATAGACTGCGGCATCCAAGGGTTGTCTGCTATTTCAAGCGGAAAGCTTTCTGGTGCAGCTGATTGATTTATGAATAATGATTTCATTGCCATGCTCCATTTCTAATAACACCAACAGCCAACCCCTCTATTTCTAGATTTTGATACTCAAGGTCGACAACAATAGTCGAAAACTCAGGGTTTTCGGGATGTAATAATATTTTATTCTTCTGTCGCTCAAAGCGCTTTACGGTAACATCGTCTTCGACACGTGCTACGACAACTTGGCCTTCGTGGATATCTTGTGTTTTATGTACCGCAAGTAAGTCACCATCCATAATGCCAATGTCCTTCATACTCATGCCGTTTACTCTAAGTAGGTAATCGGCTTGCGGATGAAACATATTTGGGTCAACTTTATAATGGGCTTCAACGTGCTCTTGAGCTAAAATTGGCTCGCCTGCGGCAACTTGGCCAATGAGCGGCAGCCCTTCTTCCACTTCTTCATTTGCCGCTTCGCCCATTAAGCGAATACCACGAGAAGTACCTGGCAGCATCTCGATAGCACCTTTTTTTGCCAGTGCTTTTAAATGCTCTTCTGCAGCATTTGCAGATTTAAAGCCAAGTGTTTTAGCTATTTCAGCTCTGGTAGGCGGCATGCCTGTCTCTGAAATATTGTCTTTAATCAGCTGTAATATTTCTGCTTGTCGATTAGTTAACTTTTTCATAAAACGTCCTGCTACCTAGTGAGTGAATTAAGCTGTGTTTTCATACAGTGTCCTGTCAGTATATACAGTAAAATCTATTGTGCAAGTATTAATCAAATTTAACTTAATAATAGTTTTAGTGAACTAATTAGGATAAGCGGTTGGTGAATAGCAGTTTTTTGAATTTTTAGCTGCATATTTTTTCGCTAATGCGTACTTATTTGATCGAGATCTTAAGTTGATATTAATAATTTCGCCTAGACCACATGCAGCAAGGTTTCCTTGATTTATATCAACATGGTAAATCGGCAGTTATTGATAATAGCCGCATTAGATTATTTCACTTTATTAACTTTAAATCAGGTATTTATACAATGAAAAAAACAATTCTTAATGTCGCATTATTATCTGCAATTAGCGTTAGCTCATTTGCTGCTGTAGCAAATCAAGCCGGTGATATCATTACCCGTGTTGGTGTAACTTACGTTGCGCCTTCGAGCGACCAACCAACAATTTATGCTGCTGGCGCTACAGTGCATTTGGCACAAGGTGGACCAGCACTGGAAGCATCTGTTGAAAACAATGCGCAGCTGGGTCTAAATTTTGTTTATTTTTATAATGATAACCTAGCAATAGAGCTACTTGCTGCTACCCCTTTTGAGCATGACATTAATGTCCATGTTGGTGAAACCACCTTGAACTTAGGTAGCACTAAACAGTTACCGCCAACATTGAGCGCACTTTACTACTTTGCTGATAAAGAGGCTAAGTTTCAGCCTTATGTCGGTGTTGGCGTAAACTATACCGTTTTTTTCGATGATAAGTTTAATGCAACCATGTCAGGCGATGCGGTGAAAGTAGGCGCACTGGATAATACTGCGATTGCTGACTTAGCTGGAGCGTTAGGTCTTCCAGAGGGTACAACTGAAGTTGGTTTACAGGCTAAAGATTTAAACCTTAAAAACTCTTGGGGCCTATCTGCTCAAGTCGGTTTTGATTATCACCTAGAAGATAACTGGTTAGTTAATGCCTCTGCACGTTATGCAGACATTGATACCACTGGTACATTTAAAGCAACTGCATTAGAAGTTCCTGGACAAGTTGATGTTGATATTGACCCATGGGTTTACACTGTTTCAGTTGGTTACAAGTTCTAATTATTTAGTCAGTTAACCTTTAAGGCCATGCATTGCATGGCCTTTTTTATGTTCTGGTTTATACTTTTCTTCCCAATTTAATGTTTGCTACGCCGGTATTGCATTGGCGATAGCCCAATCACTTTTTTAAAAATCCTCGAGAAATAATAGGGATCATCATAGCCTACTGCACTGGCAATCTGTTTTATTTGCTGTTGTCCGATATCGAGTAACCAACATGCATGCTGCATTTTCAAAATAATAAAATATTGGACCGGTGAGTGCCCGGTTAATTCTTTGAATCGTTTGGAAAAGTGATACTTTGACAATTGGCTATGACTTGCCATGGTGTCGAGATCCAAATGACCGTGCAGGTGTTCATTCATTAATACTTGGATGTGATCCAAATTAATACGTTTATCGCTTTGGCTACGTTGATTTCTGACCAATAAGGCAAAGTAGCTGAGTAATTGCTGTAGGGCATGACTGCCATGGATAAAAGCCGCCAAATTATAACCACTATGACGTAAGCTAAATAAACTCTCCAGCTGCGCTGTTATTTGTGGTTGCAGGCCGATGGATACTACGGGTTGCTCCATGGCTAAGTGCTGACATAGCGCTTGCGTTAACAGCCCGTCAACATGCAACCAGTATATAGACCAAGGGTCGATGTCATCTGCGCGGTACTGGTGAGCTTGATTCTTGGGTAATAAAATCAAATCCCCGGCCTTTACTTGGTACTCTACCTCATCACTAACCACGACTCCTTTCCCTGCTGTGCAATAAATAATTAATGTATTGTGGTGTTTCTGGCGTTCCATTTTATGGTGCAGCGCTTTGGGGTAATAGCCCATGGCGATTAAATACAGGTTCTGGGTTAGTGGATCACTGGCTAATTGGTCGCATAAGGAGCGCGGGGTTAAAAAACGAATACCTTCATTTGATAGTGGCCAGCCAGAGGTGATACTCATCTCTATCCCTTGATATTAAAAGAAAAAATTGCTTTAATTTGGTTTTTCAATGAAATCTAAAACTAAAGTCTACCGCAATATAGTCCATTACATTGGCAATATTGTCAATGTTCCTGATGTCTCTCTTGTGTTGATATAAAGAATATAAATTACCTAAATTAAACACATTATTGAGTAGGAGATAGTCACATGAGCAAGCCATTCCCCCAGCAAGTGCCGCTTTTTATTGATGGTCAGTGGATAGATAGCACGACGAGTGAGTGGATTCCGCTTACTGATCCCGCAACTCAAAATATTTTGTCTCAAGTGCCTTGTGCCACTGATGAAGAAATGACAAGGGCGATAGATTCAGCCGCCAAAACATTTGAAACATGGAAAGATGTGCCAGTTCCTGTTCGAGCCAGAATAATGCTGAAGTATCAGTCATTGCTCAAAGAGCACCATGATGAAATTGCAACGATTCTTGCCAAAGAAACGGGTAAAACCTTTGAAGATGCCAAAGGCGATGTATGGCGTGGTATCGAAGTAGTTGAGCATGCCTGTAATGTAGCAAGCTTGCAAATGGGAGAAACCGTAGAAAACGTTGCGAGCTCAATTGATTGTTATAGCTATACTCAGCCTCTAGGAGTATGTGTAGGGATAACCCCATTTAATTTCCCGGCGATGATTCCATTGTGGATGTTCCCGTTAGCAATAGCCTGTGGTAACACCTTTATCTTAAAACCATCAGAACAAGATCCACTAACACCGACACGCTTAGTCGAATTGTTTGAGGAAGCTGGTGCACCCAAAGGTGTTCTGCAAATGGTTCACGGTGGTAAAGAGCAAGTCGATATCTTGCTTAACCACCCCGAAACCCGCGCCATTTCATTCGTCGGCTCGACAGCCGTTGGCCATCATATCTACCGTACAGGTACGGATAACTTAAAGCGTGTGCAATGTATGATGGGCGCAAAAAATCACATGGTTGTGATGCCTGATGCGAACAAGCAGCAAGTTATTAATAACTTAATTGGCGCTGGTTTCGGTGCGGCCGGACAGCGCTGTATGGCTATCTCGGTGGCTGTAATGGTTGGTGAGTCAAAGGAATGGGTTAATGAATTAAAAGAGGCGGCTAGCGCAATTCGTCCAGGTGCTTGGGATGATCCCGAGGCAGCTTACGGTCCGCAAATAAACCCTGCCGCCTGTGATCGTGTTCTATCTTTTATAGAGCAAGGTAAAAAGGAAGGGGCAAACTGTATTTTAGATGGCTCAAACTGTGTCGTCGAAGGCTTCCCTAACGGCAATTGGGTTGGTCCAACAATATTTACAGATGTGACCACCGACATGGAGATTTATCGTAATGAAATCTTTGGTCCGGTGCTACTGATTGTTACTGTTGATACATTAGATGAAGCGATGGCGCTGATAAACGACAATCCGAACGGCAACGGTACCTCTATATTCACCGCAAGCGGCTATGCAGCACGCAAATACCAACATGGTATTCAAGTGGGACAAATTGGAATTAATGTACCAGTTCCTGTGCCATTACCATTCTTCTCATTTACCGGGTGGCGCGCTAGCTTCGCTGGCGATCAACATGCCTACGGTAAACAGGCCGTTAAGTTTTATACTGAAACTAAAACGATTACCGCACGATGGTTCGAAGATGATCATCAATCAGACATGAATATGACAATTACCTTGAAATAGAGCTAAGTGAGTTAGTAATGAACTTTGATTTAAATGAAGATCAATTGGCATATCAAGAAGCGGCACGTGCATTTGCGCAAGGTGAAATGGCGCCTTTAGCGAGTGAATGGGATGAGCGAAAGATTTTTCCTGTTGATGTTATTGCCAAAGCGGGCGAGCTTGGATTTTGTGGCATGTATTGTCCGGAAGAAGTCGGTGGCTTAGGGTTGTCGCGTCTTGATACCGCGATTATTTTGGAAGAGCTTGCAGGTGCTTGTACTTCGACTGCCGCTTTTATTTCGATTCATAATATGGCCAGTTGGATGATATCCACTTGGGGAACTGATGCTGTTAAACAAGCGTGGTGTGGTGATTTAGTGATGGGCACTAAATTGGCCTCCTATTGTCTGACGGAGCCGGGTGCAGGTAGCGATGCAGGTTCGTTACGTACTAGCGCGAAAAAAGATGGTGACGAGTATGTTATCAACGGCAGTAAAATGTTTATCAGTGGCGCTGGCAGTACCCAAATGTTGGTCGTGATGGCACGCACGGGAACTGCGCAAGATGGTGCTCGTGGCATTAGCGCCTTTGCTATCCCAGCCGATCTCGATGGTATTAGTTACGGTAAAAATGAAGAAAAAATGGGCTGGAACTCTCAGCCAACAAAGGCTATTAGCTTTGAAAATGTCCGTGTTCCTGCCGCAAACAGGCTGGGCGCCGAAGGAGAAGGCTTTAAAATAGCGATGAAAGGCCTTGATGGCGGGCGCATTAACATTGCCACTTGCTCAATAGGTGCAGCACAAGCCTGTATCAACCATGCTCAGGCCTACATGCTTGAACGTGAACAGTTTGGTAAAACACTAGCCAGTTTCCAGGCGCTGCAATTTAAGTTAGCTGACATGGTCACTGAACTTGTAGCGGCAAGGCAAATGGTTCGTCTTGCGGCAACAAAACTGGACGGCGGCGATAGTGACAAAACCACCTATTGCGCAATGGCCAAACGCTTTGCTACTGATGTCGGCTTTACTGTATGTAATGACGCACTTCAGCTTCATGGTGGCTATGGTTACATCAAAGAATATCCGATTGAGCGCTTCATGCGAGATGCTAGGGTTCATCAAATTTTAGAGGGCACTAATGAAGTGATGCGCTTGATCACCGCGCGACGCATATTGGAGCCCGACGCAACCGATGTCGTTCGTTAGTCAACCGATTAGAATGAGGGAAGGAATATGAGCAAAACAGTTGCCTTTATTGGGCTAGGAAACATGGGTGGCGGTATGGCTGCCAATATCGCAAAAGCTGGATTTGTGGTGCACGCGTTTGATTTAGTGCAAGCAAACCTTGATGCTGCACAAGCGGCAGGCTGCAAGCCGTTTACTTGCGCTAAAGAAGCGGTTGATGGTGCTGATTTCGTGCTGACCATGCTGCCTAACGGCGCTATCGTTGAGCAAGTATATTTAGGTGAAAACAATGACGGGTTGTTAAGTCATGTCGCGCCGCACGCATTAATAATTGACTGTTCAACGGTGGCACCTGCTAACTCTCGTCATGTTGGCAAGGCCGCACAAGATGCGGGTATCGCTTTTGTTGATGCGCCAGTTTCTGGTGGTGTCGCTGCTGCTAATGCGGGAACTCTGGCCTTTATGGTTGGCGGCAGTGAGCGCAATTTTGAAGCGGCAAAAGAAGTGTTATCGGCAATGGGGCCTAATACATTTAGAGCTGGAGATATTGGTGCTGGCTCTGTGGCTAAAATCTGTAATAACATGCTACTGGCCGTACATATGGCCGGAACCGCAGAGGCATTGCAGTTAGGTATGGATAATGGCTTAGATCCTAAGGCGTTGTCGGAAATTATGCTAAAAAGTTCGGGTTGTAACTGGTCGCTAGAAAAATACAATCCGGTGCCAGGCGTTATGGACGGAGTCCCATCTTCTAATGACTATCAAGGTGGTTTCATGGTGGACTTGATGCTTAAAGACTTAGGTTTAGCCATGGAAGCATCCACGGGCTCGAAATCATCAGTACCGATGGGATCAGCGGCGCGTAGTTTGTTTAATCTGCATAAAAATAGCGGTGGAGAGGATAAAGGGGCGTTGGATTTTTCTAGCATCCAGCAGTTATATAAGAATTAAGAGCAATTAGTTGATGCTAACTCACTCTTATTAAGCTGTATATTTGGTAGCACAGACACATAAGAGTGCGCCTAATCCCGTTTTAGTTGCCTTAGGCTAAATAGCCGCTAGAAGAAAAAATCAGGACGATTTTTGATTCACGCTATCCATGCGTTCACCCCTTCGGGGCCAGCGAAAGCTGTTAAAAATTATTCCTGATAATTTTTTAGATTTTTCCGAAGGCGTAGCCATGGATGGCGTAGGTAGGGCGACGCAGGATGCTAAAGCCGGGATGCGGATTAAAATCGGTTTCGTTAAGGCAGATATTTATCCTAAGATTAGCAACTAACTTGCGGCTCGCCTTTGCAAATAACTTCCATGTTATTTGTCCTTCGGACCAGCTAAAGCTGTCTTAAATTTTTCCAGAAAATTTAATCATTTGGTTACTTTTCTTTAAGAAGCACAAATTGGTCTGGAACCAATTTGAACAGCCGAAGGCTGGCCCGCAGGTTGAAATACAAGGAGGTATTTCATAAAGAAAAGTAACTGGTGTGCTCATGAAGCAATCAATTCAAAAGTCAGGCCTTATTAGCACATCATATATCCGCACTAATCAAAATGGCAGCAACCAAATTAATCACACCTCTTATCTAGGCTCCATTCTAATGGCGCCGTCTAGACGAATAACTTCGCCGTTTAGATAGCTATTTGTAATGATGTGAGTGGCTAAATCAGCATATTCTGTCGGTTGGCCAAAGCGTTTAGGGCTTTGCACCATTTTGATTAATGGCTCGCGGACTTCATCACTCATCCCTTGCATTAGTGGGGTATCAAAGATTCCCGGAGCAATGGTCATAATACGGATGCCTAGCGGAGCCAAATCGCGCGCGATAGGTAATGTCATACCAACGATCCCGCTTTTACTCGCGCTATAGGCCGCTTGACCAACCTGACCGTCAAATGCTGCAACCGAAGCGGTATTAATGATTACCCCACGTTCGCCGTTTTCATCAGGCGTGTTATTCGCCATGTGTTCTGCGGCTAAACGTAGTACGTTAAATGTTCCAATTAAATTGATGTTGATTACCTGTGAGAACTTTTCTAAGGCCAAGGCGCCATTACGACCCACTGTTTTTCCACCCGGTGCAATTCCGGCACAATTGATACAAACGTCAATTGCCCCGAATTTATCAACCGCTTGCTTTAGTCCCGCAGCGACAGAAGCTTCATCGGTAACGTTAACGTTGGCAAATAATGCATTGCTGCCAAGTTCAATGGCAAGTGCTTCACCTGCTTCTTGGTTAAGGTCAAAAGCAACAACCTTGGCGCCTTTTTTAGCAAGTTCCTGACAGGTAACCAAGCCAAGGCCAGATGCGCCGCCAGTAATGACAACGACTTTATTGTTTAAATCCATGGGGATTCCTTATTGTATTTCGCGTAGTAATTCACGGGCGATGATCACACGCTGGATCTCGCTAGTGCCTTCATAAATAGAGGTAATACGAACATCACGCGCAAAACGTTCTAGCGGATATTCCTTTATGTAACCCGCACCGCCCATTAACTGCAGAGCGGTGTAGCAAACTTTATTGGCTTTCTCAGAGGCAAACAATTTGGCCATCGAGGCTTGCTTGCTAAAAGGTAAGTTGCGATCTTTAGTATCTGCAGCATTCATTAGCAGTAAACGTGATGCCTCAAGGTCTGTATAAGCATCGGCAAGCATCCACTGAACGCCCTGGAAGTCTGCGATTTTCTGGCCAAATTGTTGGCGTTCGTTGACATAGTCTCGCGCATAATCAATTGCCGCTAAGCCGATGCCTAAGGCTAATGAACCGATACCGATTCGACCGCCAGCTAATTCCGACACAGCAATTTTAAACCCTTGATTTAGCTCACCCATCAATGCGTCTTTGGGGATACGACAGTCTGTGAACACTACTTCATTTGTCGCTGAGGCTTTTTGTCCCATTTTATCTTCTGCAGGCGATATAGATAGCCCGGGCGCATCGGCTTCAACTAAGAAACAAGAAATACCTTTGCCGCGAGGTGCTTGTGGATCGGTAACCGCCCAAACAACAAATACACCGGCAAATTCAGCGCTGGTAATAAACTGCTTGGCGCCGTTTAACACCCACTCATCACCATCTAATGTAGCTTTGGCTTTCATATTGGACGGATCTGAACCGGCACTAGATTCGGTTAAACAAAAGCCGCCAGCGGCATATTCACCGCTGCACAGTTTGGGTAAGTATTTGGCTTTTTGTGCTTCATTGGCCACTGACTGGATCACTTCACCTACCATGTTGGTCACTGACATGGTTACGGCAGTGGAAGCACAACCTCTGGCAATTTCTGTCATCGCCAGGCTAAACACAACAGTACCTGCTTCACTACCGCCATACTGTGCGTCAACATTTAGCCCCATAAAGCCGAGTTCAGCTAATTGCTTTAAGTTGTTTAAGAAAAGTTGACGGTCACCGTTATGATCAAGAGATTGAGCTGCAGGTGCTAGTTCTGTTTCAGCGAATTTTCGTGCCATATCTTGAATCATGGCTTGGTCTTGGGTTAAGGAAAGATCCATGGTATTTCTCTTTATTATTGGCAGCCCAATGCTACTTCTAGTATCTGCTAATGATGAGTAAATTAAAAGTTAATTTAAATGACAGAAGCTTACGATAAAAGTCACAAAAGGTTACACTGTGAGTCTTAAATCGAAAGAGCAAGAGTGAGCTATGGCTAGAGTTGATATTCACTATTTTTATCAGGCAATGCAATGCGCAGTACGGCAAGGTTATGATAGCGAAGCTATTTTAACGAAGTTAGATATCAATTTACCTGAGCACGCACACCAAGTTGATGATCAACATATGACACGTCTTGTTCAGTTTGTTTGGGCTACCCTTGAAGACGAATTTTTAGGCTGTACCAATACGCCATGTAAGCGTGGTACCTTTCCTTTTATGGCACGGCATATCATGCAATTTCAATCGTTAGGGCAAATGCTTAAACAAGCATTTCATTTCTATTCATTGGTTACCGATGATGTAAAGATGAGCCTAACTGAAAAGGGTGATAACGCTGAGATAGAGTTTTCATTCCCTTGTCGCAGGCGCGATCCCGGCTATTTTTTCTGTGAGTTCTGGCTGATCATTTGGCATCGCTTTTCGAGTTGGTTAATCGATGAGAAAATTCCACTAACGCTGGTTTCGTTTGATTATGCAAAGCCGCAGCATCACCAGCAATTAAAATTACTTTTTCCATGTCGTCATCGGTTTGGCAGCAGCAGTGTAAAGTTATGCTTTTTGGCGAAATATCTCGAACTGCCATGTGCGAGGACGCAAGCACAGCTAACCCAATTTCTGCATCGCTCACCCGCTGATTTAATTACCATTCCAGGGGGAGATAGTAGTGTTAAGTCGATGATCCGAGCAGAGCTATTGAATCAAAATGGTTTAGAATTATATTGCCCAACGCTTGAGGCATTAGCGGCATCTTTAAATATAAGCGCCCAAACATTACGTCGCAGGTTAAGAGTCGAAGGGACAAGTTACCCGCAAATTAAGGATGAAATTCGCTTAGATTTGGCACTAGAGTATTTGACTGGTGGAAAGTTAACTATTGCTCAAATTGCGATTAAGTTAGGGTTTAGTGAGCCCCGTTCATTTACCCGTGCATTTAAACATTGGACCGGTGTTTCACCTTCTAAGTATCGATTGGGTGATGGCATTGCACAAATATAGTGGAAACGGTGAATATTACCTAACACAGCAGCCTTATTTTTCACCTTTGCTTACAACAATTCATAAACTGACGCTATTGAGGGCTTAGTTAGTTTGCTATAATTACGCCGCTCGTTCTCTATTTTATCTCTGTGGTGTTAAATTTATGGCAAAGTCTTTTTCATATTGGACCAATATTCTTCGTTGGCCAGTGCGGTTGCTTGTTCGAAGTAAGCTGATTCCCAAAAATCCTTGTCAGGAATTGGATATTGATCCAAAGAAACCTATTATTTATGTGCTCAAAACTGAATCGGTAACTGATTTATTAGCATTGGAACGATTAACTCAGCGACTTTCGCTACCGGCACCGACAGATGAATTAAAAGTTGGTGACAGTAAAATGCCCCGCTATTTCTGCGTTCAAGGGCGCAAGCCGCTGTTTGGTAAAGCGCCTGGCGGAGAGAAATTTATTGCCCGTTTCAGTGAATTGGTTCACCTGTTGCGAGAGCAAGACAATCATGGCATTCAATTGGTACCAGTATCGATTTTGTGGGGGCGCGATCCAGGTCGCGAAAAAAGCTCGGTACGTGCTGAAATGCTGGAAGACGACCAAGCATCATGGTTACGTAAATTTTTGATGATTTTGTTTTTGGGGCGCGATAATTTTGTGCGCTTTAGCCAACCAATTTCGATGACTGAATTACTGAGCACTCGCGCCAGTGATGAGCGAATTGCACATAAACTCAGCCGCTTGGCACGCTTTCATTTTTACCGCCAAACCAAAGCGATGCTTGGCCCTAAGTTGGTGTATCGTAAATCCCTTGATAAGCGCTTAATGAAGTCACCAGCGCTGCAGCAAGCAATGGAAGACTACGGCAAAGAAAAAGCCATTAGCCAAGAACAAGTTAGTCAAGAAGTGAGTGCAATGGTCGATGAGATTGCGGCTAATTACTCAGAGCGTTTGTTGCGAATTGCCGATAGGCTATTAACCTGGCTGTGGAATAAGCTCTACAAGGGGATCAGTATTTCCAATGATGAGCGCGTGAGACAACTTGCCCAAGATGGCGAAGAGATTATTTTCGTCCCTTGTCATCGTAGCCACATGGATTATCTGCTACTAAGCTATGTTATTTACCGCCAGGGCATGGTGCCGCCACATATTGCGGCAGGAATTAACTTAAGTTTTTGGCCAGCGGGTCCGATATTTCGACGCGGTGGTGCATTCTTCATGCGTCGTACATTTAAAGGCAATAAGCTCTATGCCGCGGTATTTAGAGAATATCTACATCAATTGTTTAGTAATGGCTATTCGGTTAAATACTTCACTGAAGGTGGACGTTCAAGAACTGGACGCTTACTTAACCCTAAAACAGGTATGGTTGCGATGACGGTGCAAGGTGCACTACGTGGTATTGAGCGCCCAATCACCTTGGTTCCTGTTTACCTTGGTTATGATCATGTGATGGAAGTGAGCACCTACCATAGTGAATTAAAAGGTAAATCGAAAGAGAAAGAATCTGTGGGGCAGGTTTTAAAAACGTTGCGGAAGCTGAAAAACTTTGGCCGTGCTTATGTTAACTTTGGCGAGCCTATCGCACTAAATAAATACCTTGATGAGAACGTAGAGGATTGGAAATCCTATATTGATCCTGTTGCTATTCAAAAACCCACTTGGCTAACGCCAACAGTTAATGGTATCGCCAATAATATAATGGTGAATATCAATAATGCGGCAGCTGTTTCGGCAATTACCCTATCGGCCTTAGTACTGTTAGGTGTCGAGCGCCGTGTTATCACCAAAGATGCACTCATTGCCCAACTAGACCTTTACTTAGCACTGTTGCGCCAAGCCCCTTATCATCGTGGTGTTACTGTCCCTTCAATTTCCGGGCACGAGCTCTATGAACGCGCTGTGGAATTAGAGAAGTTTACGGTGAGTGCTGATGAACTAGGTGAAGTGGTGAGCCTGGATGTGTCAGGTGCAGTGACAATGACTTATTATCGCAATAATATTTTGCATCTGTTTGCGCTGCCATCGTTGGTTGCAGCGGCCATCGTGCACCATAATTGCCAAACTCGGACCGAAATTAATCAGGTTATCAAGCAGCTATTCCCACTGATTAAAAATGAATTGTTTATCGGCTATGACCAAGCGAGTTTAGTTGGCTATGTTGACCATATTTTAATGTCGATGGTAACCCTTGGTGTGATAACCCAAGTAGGAGATTGCTACGCTGTGGCGACAGATAAAAAGCCTCAGATGATGATTATGGCCCATCATATCCAAGAAACGCTTGAGCGCTATGCAATTGTGTTGAAAATCATGCAGAAAAAGCCGCAAATCGCCAGAGATGCATTAAGTCATGATAGTCATGTATTAGCTAAGCGCTTATCGAATATTCATGGCATTAACGCCCCTGAATTTTTTGATAAGGCGGTGTTGTCTACCTTTATCTCAGGCCTAAGAGAGCAAGGTTATATTAATGACAGTGAGCAAGGGCATGATGAAACAATTGGTGAACTGGTAGGCACCGTTAGCGGGCTGCTCAGACCGACTGTATTAGCGACCATTAAGGCGAGTTTGAATTAACAAAACTTAATTGGGTTGCTATCGCCTACTCGGCTTAATGAAAAGTGAAATTAGTCGAGTAGGTAAGCGATAACCAAGCCTATAAATAAGGTGAGTCCGACGTAATTATTGGCAATAAATGAGGCGAAGTATGCCTCTCTTGTACGCTTTATACAGTTGCGTTGTTGCAATACAAACAGTATCGCCACGATGAATATAGCCACATAGAACACCGGGTGAATAGCCGCTAATAAGGTGACCTTAATGAGGCAGGCTAAGGTGATAATCTGCAGTAGTCCTACGGCAATCAGATCATAACGCCCGAATAATATCGCGGTTGATTTTACTCCAATCTTTAAGTCATCTTCACGATCTACCATGCCATACATCGTGTCATAAGCGACTGTCCAGGCGATGTTAGCCAAAAACAGCCACCAACATACGGTAGGCAATTCATTACTTTGCGCTGCAAACCCCATTGGAATTGCCCAGCCAAATGCCATGCCTAAAACGACCTGTGGCATATGGGTAAAACGCTTCATAAAAGGATAAGTGGCAGCTAGCGCTACGGCGACAAATGAAAGCCCAATGGTTAGGCTATTCATCGTAAGGACCAATAAAAATGATACTATTAGCAAAGTAAAAAATAAGCCTAGTGCCTGTTTGCTAGTCACTGTTCCCGCAGCTAATGGGCGGTGTTTGGTGCGCTCTACATGACCATCAACTTTGCGATCGGCAAAGTCATTAATGACACAACCGGCACTGCGCATAAAGAATACACCGACGGTAAATACGATAAGCACATCCCAACGAGGAAAACCTTGTGCCGCTATCCATAGTGCCCAGTAGGTTGGCCATAGTAATAATAGTGAGCCAATTGGTTTTTCTAAGCGCATCAATTGACTAAAGCCTACGAGGGTGGCGCGATTTATCATTTTACAGCCTTTTCATATGCATAACTGTCGGGTAAGAATACCTCGGATACCATTAATGGGTTGTTATCCAGAGTAAATATTGAGCGACGGGCCCACAGCGAATGTTCCACGTTTAAGTCGAGTGAAGAGGCAAAGTTTGCCATTGATGAAGTCTGTGAAAACTCCGTGATCTCGATAGCCTGGCGCTGCATGTTATCAGCACTAAAAAGCACTTCGCCTAACGAAGTGTTGCCTAACGTTTTCAACAGGCTATTGGCATATTCTAGCGTTACTTGGGGAATGAGGGTGCGGGCATACACTTGAGGCTTACCGTCACACATCAGCAATACTTCACGGCTATTAATCTGCCGAGCCTGTTGAAACAAGTGTTGTTCATCAGGCGCAACGATCGCATTGCCTTCACGCAAAACAATCACTTCAAAATGCTCGCAATGGGATATTAATCGCTGAGTTAAAGAACGTTCATCAAACAACCAGCTTATTAACCGCTTTGGCAGCGCTTTTGTGCTATCACTTTCCTGAAGGGACCATTTATTGGTGCAACCTTTACTAAAGGGCAGGGTACTTGGGTTAATAGTTGTTGCAGTTGTTTTTAAATTCACGAGTATTAGTTATCGGCGATTGACGGCTTATTATGCTTGAGCTTGGCCCAAAAATCATGTGATTTGGGGGAAATAATTGCTAAAAACCTTGGTTCGATTTACCATTGATTATTCAACTAATTAAATTTAGCTAGTCTCTGTTGATTAGCCCGGTGCATCAAAAGGATAATGTGAGTATGCAAAAGCTGTTTAGTACCTTGTTGTGTGTTTTGCTGATTTGTTTCAGTTTTAGCGCTGTAGGTGCAGATGAAGAAGCTGTGGTTGATGATTATGCTTATTTTGGCTTTGAGCCAGATATTATTACTAATTATATTAGTGATGGTAATAAAGTCGGTTTTGTTCGGATCACTATGGAGATTATGGTTAAAAGCCCGGATCATATAGAAATTATTGAACATCATGCGCCTTTAATTCGAGCGACAGTTGTTGAAATTCTCGGCGAGCAGACTGAAATAAAAGTAAAGTCGGCATCCGGCAAATTTGAAATACGCGAAAAATGCCTTAACGCGATTAATAAGTTGCTAAAGGAAGAAACCGGTAAAGAGCTCGCAGAGCGTTTATTGTTTACTAAGTATATTTATCATTAGCATGGCGTTAGCTTGGTTGTTTTGAGTCAATCCAAGCTAGGCCGCAGCCAACCAATAACCCGCCAAGATGCGCACCATTTGCAACGGGCACGCCTAATAGGTCGAAAAAACCTGCGACTAACCATAACAGCATAAAAGCGATGTAGGGCGGAGGTAAAAATAATCCGGATTGCGGTTTGTAGCGTCCAAGTATCCAAAAGTAGCCCACTAATGCATACACCACACCAGATAAACCGCCAAAGGCAGGCCCTGTCATAAAATATTGCAGCAAATTAGGTAAACTGCTGGCTAAAACAAAAAGCACTACTAGCTTTGTCGACGACAGTTTCTGTTCTATCTGACCACCTAAATACCACCACCATAACAAGTTAAAAATGATGTGAAGTGCTGAAAAGTGGAGCAGGGCCGGTGTAAACAGGCGCCAAATATGGCTGATATTATCTAAGATTAATGGATTAAAAAAACTAAATAAGTTGTAAAGCGACACAACATTTATCAGCTTTGTAAGGTATACAAACACACAAATAAAAAAGATGGCCAATGTGACGGGGCCTGCGTGCATGATAAAGTCGGTAACTAGTGACAGGTTAGCATGATGGTTATTGGTTGTGCTTATTTGCGGGTTAGCACTATGCCATGATGCAGCCAGATATTTATTATCTTGAGGATTTTGTAAAAACTCTTGAAACTGTTGTTGGGTATAGGACAGCTTTGTTATTTCATTCGTTGAAATAACAAAGTCATCTTGTTCATTCTGGCTTAGCCGGCAAGTGACTCCTTGTCCCATCATATAATCAACAAAAGCTTGCGCCATTCTTCCATTGGCGAGTATTCCAATAACTGTCATTGACTATTTATCCTTAATTTTTATACCAAGAGCCATCACTATTGCGTTTTATCCACGGTTGCGAAAACCAATAGTAGCCAGATTTTGTGCGGCTCTGTGCTGTGCAATTGTAGCGCGAGCGTCCGCTAGGTATTGCTACCGGCGATACGATTGTAAAGTGCTGTTTGTCGATCCAGTTTGGCGCTACTTTTTCGCCAAGGATATAACAATTTAGTGTTTGAACGTAGAGATCTTTACTGTCTATTTTTACGGTCAATTCTGGCTTGTATTGAGGGCCATTCAAAGGGTGCTGGTCTAATTGCGGGTTGGCATTTAATAATGAAATCACGGGCATCGACATTGATTTAAGTTTTACCTTAAGTGTCTTTAAACTTGCGTATCGCCCCGACGCAGGGAAGCGTGGTAGCGCGGTGAAATCTGATTTTTGGGATATTGCACCGGAATGTTGCCCGATGCCAATGAAGCCAAGCTTTGCAACAAGTTGTTGCAGCGCACTGTTATATTCGCCATATGGGTAGGCCAGCAGCTTATGGTCCTGTCCTGTTTTTTCAATAATTTGCGTTTGTGCGCTGGTAATATCTTTTTCAATACGAGCCAACCATTGTTCTTGTGTTTCATTCTCGAGCGTTCGATTAAGGTGCAAATGCTCCAAACTGTGGTTCGCAAAGGTAACGCCATTCTCACTCATCTGTTTGATTTGTTGCCAGCTCAATAAGTTGCTATAGCCCGCAGATATCTCTTTTGGTGCAATAAAAATAGTATAGGGAAAGTTATATTGGGTTAGTATAGGTGCAGCTTTGGTAAACACATTTTCATAGCCATCATCAAAGGTGATTGCGACTGTGTTTAGCGGTAATGATTTTTTTTCTTTCAAGCTTTGCAAAACTTGTGGCAAAGGTAAAACATTGAAATCATTTTGTTTTAGATAATTCATATGAAGCGAAAACTGCTCTACGGATATACTCGTTGATGGCGGTGTATCGTCGCTAACATGATGGTATTGCAGAACCACTACTGCGCTGGCCTGAAAAGAACAGGCGAAAAGAATAAATGCTAATCGTTTAAACCACATTAAAAAACTCATAGGAACTTCAAAAGTAGTGAACATTGTCACCTCCATTGCTAATCAGCGCAAGTTATTGCTGCTTGCTATACCGATGATTTTGTCAAATATTACCACTCCGCTGTTGGGAATGGTTGATACCGCGGTTATCGGCCATCTAGAGCACGCCTATTATTTAGGCGGCATTGCCGTCGGTAGTATGATTATTAGTATCATCTTTTGGCTTGCCGGTTTTCTCCGAATGTCGACCACGGGGGTTGTGGCGCAAAGTGTTGGTAATCAAGACAATCAACAGGCTTGGCGCTACTTTTTCCATTCGCTCATTATAGCGCTAGTCTTAGCTTTTGGATTGATACTATTACAAACGCCATTAATTAGCGGAATTTTCTCATTAATTGATGCAAGTGATGAGGTTATCTACTATGCCGATGAGTATTTTTCGATACGAATTTACTCTGCTCCAGCGGCGCTGGCAAATTTAGTCTTTCTTGGATTTTTTGTTGCCAGGCAACAAGTTAAATGGGTTGTTTATCAACTCTTTACAATCAATGTAATTAACATCGCACTCGATTTGTTTTTTGTATTAGGGCTTGAGTGGGGAGTCGCTGGCGCAGCATTGGCTTCTGTTATTGCTGACTATTGTGGCTCATTATTGTTGATTATTGTGTTAATGCCAGAGCTCAAGAGACTCGAGTTAGGTGTATTAACTAAACCTCACGCTGCCCTTTTTTCTCGTTTGTTTAGTTTAAACCGCGATATATTTATTCGCTCTTTGGCGCTGCAGGGCTGTCTCGCTTTTGTCACCATTAAAGGTGCTGAGCTAGGTGACGTTACGGTAGCGGCTAATGCGATCTTGTTAAACCTATTTATGTTCGCGTCCTATGGTTTGGATGGTTTTGCCTATGCCGCTGAGTCGCTAGTTGGGGAAGCCAAAGGTGCAGGCAATAAAGAGCGCTTGCACGAAGTTGTCGTTAGTAGTGGGATTTTTAGTGGCATCGTTGGTGGTGCATTCGCGCTCGTTCTTTTTGCTTGGGGAGATCGGTGGATTATGTTTTTAACCGATATTGTTGCTGTTCAAGAGATGGCATTTAGCTATTTGCCTTGGCTTGTCGCGATATGTGCAATTGGTTGGGTGACATTCTTAATGGATGGGGTTTATATTGGTTTAACCCGGGGACGAGAAATGCGTAATTCGATGTTGCTATCTGCTGGCGTATTTTTTGCTGTTTGGTTTGTCGCGCAACAACTAAATAATCATGGTTTGTGGCTTGCTTTATTATGCTTTATGGCCTGCAGGGGACTGAGCTTAAGCCTAAATTATTTCAGGCTTCATCAGCGTTCACAGCTTACCCGTTAGCATTTGCCAAAACATTTTCCAGTCACCCATTAAACTCCAAAGTGGATAGGTAAAAGTGGCTGGTCTGTTTTTTTCAAAGACAAAATGGCCAACCCAGGCAAAGCCGTAGCCAATCAGCGGTAATGCCAACAGAAGCAGGTATTGTGATTTGATGATCGCTAGCGTCAGCACGATAAGGACTAACAAGCTGCCAACAAAATGTAAATTTCGACAGGTTTTATTGCGGTGTTGAGTCAAATAAAAAGGATAGAACTCTTTAAAAGAATGATAGTTATCTTTCATTTGACTCTCCACGTGAAGGTGATTATACCAATTGCACAAATTAACTGATCATTTTTCATGTGCTAAACGAATGATAGCTACGTTATTTATTTTCTATGTAGAATAACTACATACGTAAATAAATGCCTTGCTATAATCCGTTTATCAACACTACAAAATAGGTCACTTTATTAATGCAATTGGTATTATTTCAAATAGGGCAAAGCATCGCCGTGCATATTTTCAATTTTCATGCCTTTTGTCAGGAAGATATCGCGAATTGCGCCAACCATTTCAAAGCGTCCTGCGGCATAAATTTCAAAGTCACCTAAATCACTATGATTAGCGAGTACCGCGGTGTGGACCTGACCTTTAGCCCCCTGCCAATCAGCAGGAACCTCTTCTACGACAGGAACAAAGGTGATATTGGCGTTGCTAGTCGCTATTTCTGACATCTCGTCAAATGCATACATATGGCTAGCATCTTTACAGCCCCAATAAACGGTGATTTGGCGCTGATCATTATCGGCGATCAACTGGCGAACGATTGAGCGTACATAGCTAAAGCCTGTTCCGCCAGCGATCAAAATAATTGGGCGCTGGTTGCTGTTATCTAGCTGTGCTTCACCGTGAGGAGCCAAGATTTCTATTTTACCGTCGCGCTTCATGCGCTCAATAACTTGCATCGGGTAACTGTGAACTTCGGATGCTCCAATATGTAGTTCAAGCAAATCCCCATCTGCAGGCGAGCTGGCAATAGAGAACGGACGCTTGTCATCCTCTGACATTTTTACCATCAGGTATTGGCCCGCTTCAAAAGTGATTTTTCGTTCTGGACGTAATACGACGTGATAAACAGAGTCGTTAAGTGCTTCTAAGCGCTCAACGCTACATTGAATTTGGGACATTAAATTACCTTTACTAAAATATTGGATTAATCAGTATGCCCAAACGACTTAAAGGTGTTTGTTTGCGTGTTTAGGCATATATTGCTAAGAGTATCTTAAATTAGCTGCTAATAGAATTTTAGCAACTAATTAATTTGTTCTACTTTATTGTTCGAAAATGGCCAAATCATCCCAAATATCATCGACACGATCTTTAATCTCTTGGCTCATGATAATTGGCTCTCCCCACTCTCGCGTTGTTTCACCTTCCCACTTATTGGTGGCATCCATTCCCATTTTTGAACCCAAACCAGCAACAGGTGAAGCGAAGTCCAGGTAATCAATGGGGGTATTTTCAATAAGTGTTGTATCTCGCGCTGGATCCATGCGTGTGGTAATCGCCCAAATCACATCATCCCAGCTGCGCGCATTCACATCATCATCACAAACAATGACAAACTTGGTATACATGAATTGGCGTAAGAATGACCATACCCCCATCATCACCCGCTTGGCATGTCCGGGATATTGTTTCTTAATGGTGACGACTGCCATGCGGTATGAACAACCTTCTGGTGGCAGGTAGAAATCAACGATTTCAGGGAATTGTTTTTTTAAGATCGGCACAAAAACTTCATTGAGCGCGACCCCTAGAATTGCTGGTTCATCAGGTGGGCGCCCGGTGTACGTACTGTGGTAAATAGGATCTTTACGGTGGGTCATATGAGTCACCGTAAACACGGGAAACTCTTCTACCTCATTATAGTAGCCAGTATGGTCTCCATAAGGTCCTTCGGGGGCCATTTCTCCTGGCTCGAGGTATCCTTCCAACACATATTCTGCGCTGGCAGGCACCTCCAAATCATTACTCAGACACTTTACCACCTCACTGCGACTGCCACGTAAAAGCCCGGCAAAAGCATACTCAGATAATGTATCAGGGACAGGGGTAACCGCACCGATAATTGTTGCCGGGTCGGCTCCGATAATAACAGAGACTGGGTAGCGCTCCCCTGGATTGGTTTGTTGGAATTCCTGATAGTCTAAGGCACCACCGCGATGGGACAACCAACGCATGATTAATTTATTTTTAGCTAATAACTGTTGACGATAAATACCTAAGTTTTGACGTTCCTTGTGTGGACCACGCGTAACGGTTAATCCCCAGCTGACTAAAGGGGCAACATCGCCAGGCCAACAATGTTGAATTGGTAATTTAGTCAAATCAACATCATCGCCTTCGTAAACAACATCTTGACATGGTGCTTTACGCAGTCGCTTCGTTGGCATGTTAAGCACCTGCTTATACATTGGCAGCTTATCCCACGCGTCTTTTATTCCTTTAGGTGGTTCCGGCTCTTTAAGTTGTGCCATTAACTCACCCACTTCACGTAGTGCTGATGCATCTGTTTGGCCCATTGCCAATGCAACACGTTCGGGAGTCCCAAACAAGTTGGCAAGTACAGGCGTGGTGTAGCCCTTAGGATTTTCGAATAATAGTGCCGGTCCCTTGGCGCGCAAGGTGCGGTCGCCAATTTCTGTCATTTCCAAAAAAGGGTCTATTTCTTGTTTGATACGCTTTAGCTGACCAAGCTTTTCTAGTTGGTCAATAAAGTCTCTCAGATCGTTATATTTCATGGCTTTTATAGGACTTGGATGCTTAGATTGAAGCTATTGTAGCAAACACTAATCAAGCGACCAAATGTTCTCTATCGCGATAAAAACGCTCAGCTGTCGCTTTGAATTTTTAACTCTGCTTTTGTCATTGAAAATTGATAACGTGGAATGGTCAGAGATAATTAAACACACTCCTATTTGGAGCTGGGGATAGGATTACTGCACCTAGTCTACATTCATAGCAAAGACCGCACTGTGAAGCTTGGGACGATTGTCATTCCACCCATTGCCCGGTGTATGGACTCCTTAGTGGTGTATTGATAGCGCGCTGCCTTGGTATGCTGCGCGCCATTAAGATCTTAATGAAGGCTAATTGATTTGATCTAAGGTTTTTTTAAACTGTTGCGGGTTTTGGAAGCCAACGACGCGCAAGTGTTTCTGCTCAACGCCTTGAGGGTTGAACATAACAATGGTTGGCAGGCCCAGTACCCGCATCTTATCTTGTAGTGCAATATCCAGTTCGTCATTCGCCGTTACGTCGCTTTGAATTAATACCATGTTATCAAGCATTGGTTTAATTAAAGGATCAGAAAAGGTTTTATGCTCAAAGTCTTTACAGGCAATACACCAGTCGGCATAGAAATCCAACATTACAGACTTTCCGGCTGATTTGGCAATAGCAAGTTGCTGATCAAGCTCGTCAATCCCCTTTACCTGAATAAACTTGACCGCTTGTTGTTCAATTTGCTGACTTTGAGTTTGCTCTACTCCTAACCATGGCTTTAGCGCAAATAAGGTTGCCGCAATAAGTAATACTTGCGCTATAAGCTGGCGGATACTTTTGGCCGTGCTATTAACGGTTTCACCATTGTGATGAAGTAAGTAGCCCGCAAATGCGATAGCTAAAATTGCCCAACTTAAGTTGACCCAAATGTCCTCAACGAAGCGCCCAAGTAGCACAATCACAACTGACAATAGCATGAAACCAAAGATGCCTTTAATGACTTCCATCCATGCTCCTGCCTTAGGCAATAATTTTCCACCAGAGATTCCCATCAATAACAGTGGGACCCCCATCCCTAGCGAAAGGATGTAAAGTGTTAAACCGCCTAAGACCAGGTCGCCTGTTTGTGCAACGTAGATAAGGGCGCCAGAAAGCGGGGCGGTAGTGCAGGGGGAGGCAACTAAGCCCGAGATCATTCCCATCACAAATACACTGGTATAGTGTCCACCCTTTTGCTTGTTTGATAAGCCATTAAGCTTTTCCTGCCATGCACTAGGCAGCTGAAAATTAAATACGCCAAACATTGATAATGCGAGGATTGAGAAAAGTACCGCCAGTGAACCTAATACAATCGGGTGTTGGAAGTATGCTTGAAATTGCAGACCCAATGATGCGACAACAAGTCCTAACGCCGAGTAGGTTAACGCCATACCTTGTACATAGGTGAACGATAGTGCAAAAGCTTGCTTAGTTGAAAGCTTCTTTCCTGCGCCGACAATGATGCCGGATAAAATCGGGTACATTGGGAATACGCAGGGAGTGAACGCTAACCCAATGCCTAATCCAAAGAAAATGATTAGCGTGATTAGCATTGAATCGTTGGTCAGTAATCCTGCTAGTGTGTCCTGCTCTGTCGACACGATAGGGGCTGATATACCTGCTGTAGCACTACTAATGGTCGTAGCAAGGTTAGGATCAAAAAAGAGCACTTTTTTCCCGGGTGGGTAGCATAACCCGGCATCGGCACAACCTTGGTAGGCTAAGGTAATTTCATGCTCTTGGGTGGGATTATTGACAGTAAAGCTGAATTCAACACTATCATAGTAAACTTCTTGTTCGCCAAAGTAGTCGTCAAAATGCGCTTTGCCTTGCGGTAAATTAATATTGCTAAAATCAGTAGTGGCACTGCTTAGCTTAAATTTTTCTTTGTATAAATAATAGCCGCTTGCATTGGTCCAGCGTATGACGATTTGGTTGCCTTGCTGCTCAAAGTTAAATTGAAATGCCTCTTGTTCAGGCAAGAATTTAGGCTGCTGGCCAAAGAGGCTATCAAGAGAGTAGGCTGAGACATTGCTATAAAACGTGGTGCTAGCAATTAACAACAATAAACAAGTAATTAATTTTTTCATAAGGCTTTGGTGCTTTCTTTAATCCAGTCTAAATAAGGTTGATGACCGCTTATAATTGGTAATGCAATGATCTCTGGAACATCATAAGGGTGTAGCTCTAAGAGTTTGTCCTCAACCAGTGAATATAGTTCCATTGTCGTTTTAATTTGTAATTGAAATTCTGTGTCCTGCTCTACGTTACCTTGCCAATGGTATATAGACGCTACAGCGGGCAAGATGTTAACACAAGCGGCAAGCTTGGACGTAATTAAAGCGTCAGCTATTGTGGCCGCCACTTCTTGTTCTGGGCAGTTGCAATTTATTTGAATGGTTTGAGTCATCGTTAGCCCTTTGCCACAATTATTTACATTTAAGTCGCGTAATTATTCTACCGACCAATTGAATTTTATCATTCTACCCCAATAATATACCCATACTACGTGAAATTCAGGTTTCAGCATTGTTTAAGCTAATTACGCTAACCAAGAGGTCCTTATGGTTTTTGCTCTATTTCTAATTTTTATTGTTGTGCCGATTGTTGAGATCTCTATTCTAATTCAAGTTGGCGAGCAACTGGGTGTTGTCACGACAGTGGCGCTAGTTATTTTAACCGCAGCGATTGGTGCATCACTTGTGCGAAGTCAAGGGTTGCAAACATTAATGGCTGCACAGCAAAAGATTCAACAAGGTCAGCAACCGGCGCAGGAGGTTGTCGAAGGTGTTATGTTAGCTATTGCTGGGGTTTTACTGGTCACTCCAGGCTTTGCGACTGATATCCTTGGTCTACTTGTATTGACTCCATTTACCCGTAAGCCAATTGCTAACTACTTCTTATCAAAGCTGATTGTTAAGGGGATGAGCGGTGGACAACCATTTGATGCAGGTTTTGGGCAGCAGCGCCGCGATAACGAAGATATCATTGACGGAGAATTTACCAATAAAGATCATGAACATCATATTGAGCATGATGAAGATAAAAAACCGTAAACTTGATTTAGGTAGCTATTTATCGCCATAGAATGAGATAAGCTGTCTCTCAATTAATTTTTCTAGGGTTGAGTATGTTTAAATCTGTTCTATTGCTTGGTGCTATTGTTTTTAGTGCCACATCATGGGCAACATCGTCGCTTTGTACTGATGATAATGAAAATTGCACTTTCGTTTTAGCAAGTGAAAGTTCGCTATCTCATGTTGTAAATCAGCAGCGTGCGCAAACCCGCCTGACTCCCTATTCTACGTTTAAGATAGCCAATGCGTTGATTGGCCTTGAGCGTGGTGTTATTAAACATACCAAACAAACATTGAGCTTTGATAAAAGTAAATATATACCACAGGCGTGGTGGCCGCCCGTATGGAAGTTGCCGCGTTACGACTTAAATGGCGCATTTAAGTATTCGATGGTTTCAGTGTTTCGCCAGCTCGCTGTCGATATTGGTCAACCTGCGATGGCACAGCAGGTTAAACGGTTGAATTATGGCAATGGCGATATTTCATCTGGCTTAGATAGTTTTTGGCTTGGCGGCAGCTTGCAGATATCCGCACTCGAGCAAATTAAATTCTTACAAGGTGTTTATCACAACACGTTCAACCTCAAACCTAGTTCACTTGCTGCCCTAAAGGAAATCATGCTGATGGAGGAAACACAAGACTATAAGATATACGCTAAAACTGGTGCAGGGAAGCTTGAAAACAAGTCAATGCTCGGTTGGTACGTCGGATTTGTGGAGACTGAACAAGGGGTTCATTTCTTTTCAGCAAATATAACGGCACCAACTTATGCCCAGGTAAAGACGCGGCGTGTAGAGATGGTGATGGCACATCTAAGAAAGCAAGGGGTGCTTTAACCGTATACACCAGTTACCCGTTAGTTTACTGATTTGTGGTGCGTTTTATTTTTAATTTATCAAAATTATCATATAACGCATCGTGCGCATCTTTCCCGGTTGAGTCTGTTCGTTGATGATAATCACTAATCCAGCCGATTAGCATCTCTAGATTGGCGTCTTGAGCTTCTTTTGTTGGGTATTTATGTGATTCCCATGGACGATTCTTAGCATTCTCGACGCATTTATTGCTGTCGAGACTAAGGTAAATCATTTCATTGGCTTGGGGGACCGTTAGCTCAAGCAAATCACCGTAGCAGCCTTCAATAATCCAAGCATCATGTTGACCGATAAAAGTATTTATTTGTATCAAGGCTTCCGCTAAAGGGGTTCTCACTGGCGGTGTTGTCGGTTGCCACGCCAAGACATCAAGGTCGAGGTGAGCAAGCCCATGTTCATTGACAAGTTGTTGAGCCAGCGTAGATTTTCCTGAACCCGAATTACCAAAAATGAGTACTTTTCTCACACCAACTCCTTAAGTGTATTAGGTGGTTACCTCATTGGCGTTAACCACCGCAGGCTTCGTTTTAAATTTTTCGCTAAATAGTATTGCAGTAAAGCCATCGCAAGTACAATTGGTTGCTGTTCTAAACATATCTGGGATCCCGCCAGAAAGTGCTATCCATGTTGTAATGAAGACAGTGGCTTGTGCCTCAGGCAAGCCAAGTAAGGAGGCAAATAATGTTGAACTCCATAAAGCAGTACCCATTCCAGCAGGCAACCCCGGCGCTGCGATGGTAAATAGCACGATAGCAGGCCATGCAACAAGCAATACACTCCAAGTTAATGGTGCATCAAATACAACAGTCATAATAAACGGGGCGTAGGCGACGTAAGCCAAGGCGCTGGTATCCATATTAACCACCGACCCTATTGGCAGTACAAAATTAGCAATATTTTCATCTGCGCCGGCTTTTTTCACGTTCTGTAGATTAACAGGCAAGGTTGCCAGAGATGAGCAGGTGCCTGCAGCAAAAACCGCAGTCGGGAAAAAATAGCTTTTTAGCACCCGGCGAATAGATTGCTTTGCAATCAATTTAATCGCGATAACTTGATAAATCGCTAGCCAAGAGACACACAGCAATAGGGTATATAGGCTTATCCATAAATAATACGTCATGCTTTGTGTAGCGCCCGTATTCACGCCCAACGAAATGCCGAGAAAGAAAACAATAAAGGGCATGATGCGGCTTAATAGGGGAGTGGCGTTATTCATCCAGTAATCAAACCTGTCGAGCTGCGCTTGCAGGGGCGGGATTATACCGGCAAGCAAGCCAGCGATAATGGCCATCACGATAGCAAGTAAGGGTAATGAAGCGCCTGAGGACCCGTTGAGGGTGCTAAACATTGCCATTGCATCGGCAATGAGACTATCTTCACCTGCGCTAAACCCTATATCAAAAATTATTGATGAAAGGGTGACGCCAAGTAAACCAGCTAGCAACGATGTTAATAAATACCAGCCGATAACACTACCAGCCAAAAGGCCCCCACGCCCTTGTGAGGTTAGTTTGCTTACTGCCGGGCTTAGTGCGATAAAAATTAAAAGTGGCACAACGTTAATGAAACCTCTTAATCCTGTGTGGGTTGCTTCTGCCACGCCTGCAAGCTCATAAGAACACAAACCGCCGAGAAGTAAACCGATAAACAAGCTTAGTAATGTCCAGATATAACTGGGGATACGCTTTAGTTGATTCATATATTTTTTCGCAGGTTAATTTATGGGGGCTCTATTTATTACGGCGACTAGTGTAAATTATGTAAAATTAGCTACTTAAAGGTCGAAAGTGAGCTATATTGAGAGCCAATAATTAGACTAGTGTATACTTGTATACAGTGCAAGCGTGAAATAAATTATTCTTTAATTATTTAAAATTTTGAATAGAATGCAGGTATAGTGAAGATAAATATATTCTTCTCGATAATGTTGAAATCGGTATCAGTTGTTAACCTCTCTTGGCCATGGCGCTAAGATCTTAAAGGAAATGATGGAAAATGCTCTCACTTAGAGTTTCTGGACAGCGCTATAACGTAAGAAATCAGACCAAAGTGTCTGATATCGCATTTAATAATATTTGGACAGCTATTGTTGAGCAAAAGCTGACACCGGGACAAGCGATAACAGAAGAATCACTTGCAACAATGTTTGATATTAGCCGTACACCGTTGCGAGAAGCTATTCAAAGGCTAATTAGTTTAGGGCTTATTGTTCGCCATAAGAACCGAACGTTGAGTGTTGCGCTGTTAAGTCTTGAGCATGTAATCAACCTCTCTTATACCCGAGAAAGCCTGGAAGGGCTTATTGTTAGCAACGTAATGAAGCGATTGCATAACGATGAGATTAGCCTGGAGCAAGTCGAGGCCACGCATCAAAAAATGAAAAAACTTCTAGCGTTGGGAGAGCCTGAATTGCAATTAGATTTGGGGCGACGCTTTCATGCAGAAATGGAATCTCTTTGTAATAACTATGTCGCTATTGGTGTGCTCGATCAAATCATGCTGGCGATGGAGCCCTACCGCTACCTTATCTTAAAACAAGAAGAGCGATTTGAAAGCATTGTTGAAGAGCATGATGAAATATTAGCGGCGATTAAGGCTAATAATCAAATGGACTTGATAAATGCGTTAAACCATCACTTCTCTAATGCTCGGGCAAATTACAGCGCTCAGCTTGATGAGATAAATAAGTAAGTCACAAATGGTATGAACAATACCATTTACATTAATACCCGCCTGCTTGTGCTAACTTAAATTAACGCTCACCGTACTGCTTTATTTTCTGTTAGCACAGCAAGACCACCTATCTAACATAAGTATGGCCACCGGGCCATAGCCCTCCATTGCTTGCTTAAATATGAAAATTGCTCTAATTTCATCTCAATATAAAACTTGTATACAAGTATTCATGACTGTTGTATAACTATAAACCGTTTCCCTTTGCTTATTGTTCAACTTGAGTTTGCACAGATAAGAAAGTAACAAAATAAGATTGATTCCAAGGTTCTTGAAGATGATGAATGGTCCTACAATTCGCACGCATACTTGCCCCATCGAGCGTATAGGTAGTGGTGAAAAACATCACTTTTTTGGTTATTACAATAAGAGCGTATGGGATAAAACTAACCGCTACATTTTGACAAACCGCGTTGACATGATGACGGCGGATATTGCATTAACCGATACCGCTGAAATTGGGTATTACGATTCTTTTGATGACAAAAAAGAGTTTCACTTATTAGCTACCACGACAACATGGAATTGGCAGATGGGGTGCCAGTCGCAATGGCTCGATGGACTTGCCGGCCGTCAAGCTATTTACAATGTTCGCGCTAATAATCCTGCTCATCCATACCCAGAGTTTGCCAGTGAGATTGCTAATGTCGATACAGGTGAAAAACGTCAACTGCCTTTGCCTGTGTACATTACTGCGCCAAATAGTAAATATGCCTTGTGCATTGACTATAAGCGATTGTTTGTGACCCATGAGACGATCGGTTATCAAGCCGCAGAGCAATACCGCAACATGGACTTAGCGCCAAGTGATGACGGTATCTATTATCTCGATATTACCTCGGGCGATTATAAGATGTTGGTTAGCTATCAACAGTTAACTCAGTTCCACCATGTTGATTCTATGGATAAAGCGGCCCACTGGGTATCGCATATTGAGATAGCGCCGGACGCTAATCGTATCTTATTTTTACATCGCTGGAGCGAGCGAGTTGAAGACGAAACTTGTTTCTTGCATCGTTTAATCACTATGAACCCTGATGGTAGTGATATGCACTTGTTAGAGTGTTCTGATCATCCAATCCCTCAATTACAAGAAGATTTTGATGCAAATGCTGTCGGAACTTTCGACTATGAAAAGTCTGAGTACCAAATTTCGCACCCGACGTGGCAAGACAAAGAGCATATCATGGTGTGGGGGCCACATAATGGCCGCATCCATTATCACCTATACCGTGACCAAACAGAACATGTGGAAGTTGTCGGAGAAAAGTACCTTAATGAAAATGGCCATATGACTTACTCAAATGATGGTCAATGGATGTTAAGTGATACCTACCCTAATGACCAAACTCATGAGCGCATCTTATTTTTATATCATCAAGACACTGATGCGCGTATTGATGTTGGCAGTTTTTATGCCGACCCTAATCTGGGAAAAATTAACCGTTGTGATTTGCACCCGCGCTGGAACCATGATGGTACTAAAGCCTGTATTGATTCTGTTCATGAAAATGAACGCCAAATGTATATTATCGATGTATCGGAGTTAACTAAATAAGATGAATGTATCCACTGTTTTGAAAGCCTCAGCTATCGCACTAGCATTATGGCAGGCACCACTTTTAGCGAAAGACTCTATAGCATCAGATGAAGCGTCGTATCTCCATCAATACAGCGTACGAGCAAGCTCTGCAGCGCCATTTGCTCAGGTTAAATGGCTAGAAGACGGTACCCTGACTGCAAAGGTCGAAAAACAGTGGCTCATTATTTCGCGAATTAATGATGCCAGCGTCACTAAGATAATGGATACGTTAATCAACAAAGAAAATTTTTCGGTAGGGCGTAGCAGGATGCTGCTAACCCAGCGTTTGGCGGATGTATTATCTGCACTTGATATTGCGATGCCAAGTGATAATCAAGTCACTATTGATGCGCTTACAATGGACACAAAGCTACCTTCTGATATCAAAAATGTTACTTTAACTAAAGAAAAGCATAGCGCCTTACGAAAGCATCAAGCGAAGCATAAGCCGAACAAGAAAAAACACGAGATTCTATTGAGTTATGAGCAGGCGATTGAAGACATTGATGCTTATCATCAAGACTTAATTGAACGATTCGCCTATCTAAAGGCCAATGGTGTTGACCATCAGAGAGCTATCGACAATATTAAAAAACGTGTTGGAAAAACCAATACAGTAACCGAAATACGCAACCTGGTTGGTGAGGTTACTGCAATGTTTATCGATGGTCATGCGGGGCCCGGGCAAAAATTTAAGGATGATGCCGTTTCTCCTTTTGTGGTGACACGCATCGATCAGCGTTTTGTGGCAATTAATACCGATGGCGAAAGCTTTGTTAATGCAGATTTTCCATATATTACCCATATTGACGGAAAGCCTATTGGTTTTTGGCGTGATTTAATGGTGCCATACATCGCTAAGGGCTCTGAGCAAATGGTTTCTCGTCGTGCGCTAAGAGCTATTATTGAGATTGGGACGATGCGAAAATTCGCTAAGCTACCTGCTAAAAAGCAGGTCACGGTGCGTTTGACTAACGAGAGTGCTAGTAAAAGTAAAGAGTTGACCCTAGATACAATTGCTCCAGAACAGAAGCCCAAGACACGCTTACCAAAGAAAACTTATCAGTCACGTTTACTCGATGGAAACTTAGGATACTTACGAATCGCAAAGATGAACGATGATGCCGTAAAAGAAATTCGTCAGTGGATGCCGAAATTTAAGCAGACTGATGGTTTGATTGTTGATGTTCGTGGTAATGGCGGAGGTTCACGTAAAGCATGGTTGGAGTTGATGCCTTATTTTATGAAAGAAGGAGAAACGCATATTGGTAACATCGCAGCCTATCGGTTATATCCTGAATTTAAAGAAGACCACCTAGCTGGTGGACGCTTTTCTTATATGCTTAAAGATGGGCGCCTAAATGACACAGAACGCGATGCGATTAATCAATTCAAAACCACGTTTTCTCCAGAGTGGCAGTTTGATAAGTCAGAGTTCAGCCCCTACCACTATTTTATGTCGTCAAAGCGTCGTGGCGATCATCGTTACTTCTATGACAAAAAGGTGGTCTTACTAACCAACGATGGCTGTTTTAGTGCCACAGATATTTTTGCTGGCGCGATGAAAGGTTGGCGCAACATTACCTTAATGGGAACAGCAACGGGTGGCGGCAGTGCGCGTACGGTTGCGGAGAAGTTACCTAACTCAAAAATAGCAGTGCGCCTTGCGTCAATGGTGTCATTTCAGCCAAGTGGCCTGTTGTATGATGGACGCGGTATTACCGTTGATAATGAGGTGCAACCTACGCCGCACTCACTGCTAGTTGGTGGTTTTGATAATCAGCTTGATAGCGCAATTTCATTTTTAAAAAATAACTAGATAAACGGAGTGAACTCACGTGATTACATTGAGTCGTTAACTTCTGAAATTGTTACCAGAATGCCTGATAGCCGATATCGAACAGGAGTTAAGTGATTATTTTGAGGTACACCATAGTAACGGAGACACCATTGAGCGGGATAAAAAGGAGCAGTTAAATAAAAATGTCGCCGCTTATAGTGTTTTGGCTTACTTAGCGGCGAATGCTAACTTTTAGAACCGTTTTGTTGTAACTCTCGGTAACTGCATAAATAACCATATTGTCCGCAAAAAAGGTTGATAGCGTTGTGCTCAATAAAAACCTTATTATTTGATGTAATTGGTTTTAAGTATTTTTACGTAAGCGTTTTTTCAATCGGCGACTCAATAGCCAGACAATACTTAGCACCACTGGGAGTAGTCCTGCCACGGCAATTGGTCGGCTAATGCCAAAATCAAGGTCATCTGCTGCATCTAGCAAGAAGCCACAAAGCGCCAGTACATAATAGGTCAATACAACAACAGATAAGCCTTCAACGGTTTGCTGTAGATTAAATTGCATTTGTGCACGGCGATCCATCGATTTCAATAATGCTTGATTTTGTGTTTCGATTGCCATGTCTATTCTAGTACGAATAAAATCACTTGCACGGTCAACTCGCTCAGCTAAATCATCTAGACGTCGCTTAGCTGCTATTACCGTTCTATAAGATGGTGACAATTTACGGTCAATGAATGCTGCCATTGTTTGTAATTCTTGGGTTTCTTGCTCTTGTAGCTCCTCTAGTCTGCTTTGAACCATTTGATAGTATGCGCTACCAGCGTCAAAACGATAACGAGAGCGAGCAATTAACTCCGCGATTATCGCGGCCATTTTCGATAGTTCAGCGAGTTGCTCTTCTTCATTGATGGCAGAGCGTATGCCGTCGTGATACTCGACAAGGCGTGCTAGTTGCGCCTCCATTTGACTCACCTTAGCGCTAACTTCCTGAGCTAAAGGGAAGGCGAGTAGGGTCATATTTCGATAAGCTTCGATCTCTAATAGCGCACGCAGTACCCGCCCCGCCTGGCATTCGTTGAGCGTATTGTTTACCAATAAGATGCGGTTGAAGTTATCACTGTGTAATCGCAGTGCACTCCATATCGTTGCAGCGCCATCATGCAGCTTTGAGCCGATTAAACGCTGTCCTTCGAAGTACTGACGTAATACTTCGCGATCGGGGCGCTTGCCGTCGCCTTCTAATGCATCAATATGTACTGCGGCGATCACTTGGCCTGGTATAGCCTGTAGCCAATCAATAGGTACTAAACCGATGGGCGGAAATTCAAATGGCGCAGGGCTGCTATCATGAACCACAAAAGCGTAGGTACTAAACTCTGTATGGCGCTCCCAGCGTACTTCAAACTCGCCAAAGTTTTGATAAAAACAAGCATCGCTCTCTTGCGGGGGATGAATACTGTAGCGTTGGCATAATTCCTTCAAGTGGTTGATCTCATCAATTTGACTAACCACTTCACTATTTTCATCATCGCTATCGTGATGTAAAAAAGAAAGTTGCGAGGTCCGAATCGGGGCAGCAGATACAGGAAATGGGCGGGCATGTAAGTCCGCATAACTTTGACTAAAGCGGCTATGCTTTGCTAGCTTGCTATACTCTTTAGAAAACGACCCATCAGCTTTTTCTATTCGGCTTTTAGCCTGTTGTTCGGGATGCAAAAAATCCATACTACTGCCTTTAATAATCTGTGTTGTAGCACGATATGGCTAACTAACATGATTGATTCGTCAAGATAGTATTGATAAGACACTGATTTGTAGAATGGGTCAAGATCTGAATCGACTAAGCTATGACTTTCTCAAACTCTATCACAATTGTATTTATACTTCTTTGCCTTCGCTGATTTGAGTTGCCAATAAATAACTGGCACCACCGATGAGGATGTTAGCAATTGCGATAGCGGCGAATATGCCGGTTGGGCCTAACAATTCACTGCCAAGCCAAGCCATTGGCAATAGAATTAAAAATAGCCGCGCCAAATTTAGTAATAGTGAGCTGCCGGGGCGATTATAGGCATTTAGGCCATTGGCAAAGATAATAACAATTCCCAGTGCGCCGTAGGCAAAAGGCACAATTCGTAGGAAAACGACGATATATTGAATGACATACGGATCATCACTAAATAGCGTTGCGATTGGCTTAGCTAACATCGCGACAATGATATAACACACGAATTGGCATACAATTGAAAACTTGGCTGAACCTAGTAAAGCGTTGCGCGCTCTGGTTGTATGGCCCGCACCCAGGTTCTGCGCAATAAATGGTGTTAAGGATGAAGACAGTGCGGTGACGGCAATTAGCATAAGAGACTCGATACGAATACCTACACCGAAGGCAGCGACCGCAGCTGATTCATAGGCGGCTAACATGGACATTAAAATGGCATTTCCTATCGGATTCACCACTTGTGAAAGTGCCGCAGGGCGGCCTATGCGTAATATTTTTCGCCATACCGACCGGGTATAAGCCCAACTAAAAGGAAACTTCGCGACAAGCTGGCTTCGGCGCAATAAAATGACTGACGCGGCCATTGATAGCGCCCAAGATATCATCGTGGCGACAGCTGCGCCTTGAATACCCATTGCAGGGACGACTCCCCAGCCAAAAATGAACAGCGGGTCAAGAATAACGTTGATAAGCCCGGCAACAGCCATCACCAAACTTGGAAATTTGGTATTGCCTGTTGCGCGCAATGCGCTGTTGCCCATCAGCGGCACAACGAGAAATAGAACCGCAATATACCAAACACTTAGGTATTGTTTGATATACGGGATGAGCACCGACTCTGCACCCAGCAGGTTAAATAGCGGGGTAATGGTGAGATGCCCAATGCTGCTCAACACAAGGGTAAGTAAAAAGCCAAGCAGTAAACCATTGATGGTATATGCAGCGATATTATCCTTGCCACCTTTACCAATTAAACGCGCCAATGAAGATGAAAGCCCTGTACCCAAGCCGATGAGAATACTCATAAAAATAAAGGTGACAGGAAAAGTAAAACTCAAAGCGGCTAGTTGATTGGTCCCTAATAGACTAACAAAATAAGTATCAGCAAGATTAAAAAACAATAAACTCAAGATGCCAAGACCTGAGGGAATGCTCATTTTGGTTAGCACTTCCTTGGGCGATGAGTTGAGTAAGTCGTGTTTCAATGGCTGGATTCTTTTGTTGGCTAGTGAGCTAATTGTATCGTTATCTGCTGTATTGAGTAGCCTTTTATTAAATTTTGTGTAAAAAATGTTGAGCAGCTCTTGCAACTGAATAATTAGCCCCCATAAATATTGATAAGCTAAGAGCAGGAATAGCCCCTGCGCATTCAAATATATTATAGGAGTCATCAATGAACATTCGTCCATTACATGATCGCGTTATTATTAAACGTACAGAAGTAGAATCTAAATCGGCTGGCGGTATCGTACTTATGGGTAGTGCTGCTGAGAAATCAACACGTGGTGAAGTACTTGCTGTTGGTAATGGCCGCCTGTTAGAAAATGGCGAGGTTCGTCCACTGGACGTAGTAGTTGGTGACACGGTTATCTTTAAAGAAGGCTACAGTGCATCAGTTGAAAAAATTGATGGCGAAGAAGTTTTAATCCTGTCTGAATCAGACATCCTTGCAATTGTACAAGCGTAATTGCTCGTTTAACCATTCTCAGGAACTAAGAGTAGGAAATTATCATGGCAGCTAAAGAAGTAAAATTCGCAACTGACGCACGCGTAAAAATGCTAAACGGCGTAAACGTATTAGCAGATGCAGTAAAAGTAACCTTGGGACCAAAAGGTCGTAACGTAATTATCGATAAGAGCTTTGGCGCTCCAACCATCACTAAAGATGGCGTATCTGTTGCTAAAGAAATCGAATTAGAAGATAAATTTGAAAATATGGGCGCACAGCTAGTGAAAGAAGTTGCTTCACAAGCAAATGATGCGGCTGGTGACGGTACAACCACAGCAACAGTACTTGCTCAAGCTATTGTTAACGAAGGCATGAAAGCGGTTGCTGCGGGTATGAACCCAATGGATCTGAAACGTGGTATCGATAAAGCGATGGTTGCTGCAGTTGATTCACTAAAAGATTTATCTCAAGAATGTACTGACAATAAAGCAATCGAGCAAGTTGGTACTATCTCAGCAAACTCTGATTCAAGTGTTGGTGAAATCATTGCAACAGCAATGGCTAAAGTAGGCACATCAGGTGTTATCACTGTAGAAGAAGGCCAATCACTGGAAGACGAGCTAGATGTTGTTGAAGGCATGCAGTTTGACCGTGGTTACCTATCGCCATATTTCATTAACAACCAAGAGGCTGGTAGCGTTGAGCTAGAAACCCCGTTTATCTTATTGGTTGATAAGAAAGTTTCAAACATTCGTGAGCTTGTTCCTGTATTAGAAGGTTTAGCTAAAACTGGTAAGCCATTACTTATCGTTGCAGAAGATGTTGAAGGCGAAGCGCTTGCTACACTAGTAGTTAACAACATGCGCGGTATTGTGAAAGTTGCAGCTGTTAAAGCGCCTGGTTTTGGTGATCGTCGTAAAGCGATGCTACAAGATTTAGCTATCCTAACTGGTGGTACTGTGATTTCAGAAGAAATCGGTATGGAGCTAGAAAAAGCAACACTTGAAGATTTAGGTAGTGCTAAGCGCGTTATCATCACTAAAGATAGCACTACAGTTATCGATGGTGTTGGCGAAGAAGCAGCAATCAATGCGCGTGTTGCACAAATCAAGGCACAAGCTGAAGAGTCGACGTCAGACTACGACAAAGAAAAGCTACAAGAGCGCATGGCAAAACTTGCTGGTGGTGTTGCAGTAATCAAAGTTGGCGCAGCCACTGAAGTAGCAATGAAAGAGAAGAAAGATCGTGTTGATGATGCGCTTCACGCAACTCGCGCTGCAGTTGAGGAAGGTGTTGTTGCTGGTGGTGGTGTTGCCTTAGTACGTGCCGCTGCAACTATTGCTGGCCTTAAGGGTGACAACGAAGAGCAAGATCATGGTATCGCATTATTACTTCGCGCAATGGAAGCTCCGCTACGTCAAATCGTTGGTAACGCAGGTGATGAAGCATCAGTTGTATGTAACGAAGTTAAGAACGGTAAAGGTAGCTTTGGTTACAACGCAGCTAATGGTACTTACGGCGACATGCTTGAGATGGGGATCCTAGACCCAGCTAAAGTAACGCGCAGTGCACTACAGTTTGCCGCATCGGTTGCCGGTCTTATGATCACAACAGAAGCAATGATCACTGATGCACCACAAGATGCAGCAGCTGCTCCTGCAATGCCTGATATGGGCGGCATGGGTGGAATGGGCGGTATGGGCGGCATGATGTAGTGGATTTTTTAATCTAAAACTCTAGCTCTAACCATTTAAACGAAAGCCTGAATAGTGATATTCAGGCTTTTTTAATTCATGAGGTTTTTTATTTATTCTTTCGAATAATAACTTTAATTTGATTTCATACTTCTAAGGCGGTTTGGGGCACATAGTGCCATAGAAAACATTATTACTTAGAGACGATCTATAAGCCTGCTGATTAGCTTACCCTCTGTTCTAAAGTACAGGTGTAATTAATTAAAGGTATTCTTTAGTATAACTCGATATCAGTAACACGAAAAACTGACTTCTTCTCAACTACAATAAACGAGTAACTAAACATGAAAAAAATCATTACCTTTTCAGCTAGTAATAGTAAAAATTCAATTAACCGCACTTTGCTTGAAATAGCTGGTAAGAAAATAACTGGTCATAACGTTACCTCCGTAGACATTCGTGATTACTCACTACCTTTTTACAGTGTAGATACCGAAGAAAGAGAAGGAATTCCTGAGATAGCCATGCAGTTGAAAAGCCTTTTTACTGAAAACGATGCCTTTATTTTTTCTATCCCAGAGCACAATGGTGGTAGCCCGGCGGTATTTAAGAACTTAATTGATTGGTTATCTCGTATCGGTGAACAAAGTGATTCTACCTTTGCCGGCAAACCTGTTTTACTACTGAGTACTTCACCCGGCGCTAACGGTGGCGCTACAAATTTAGCTAGCTTAACGCAATTATTACCATGGCAAGGCGCTAAGATTATTAATTCTTTCAGTTTAGGTAGTTTCTATGACACGGTTGTTGATGGAAAATTATTGGCTGAGCAAGATGAACAGTTAAAGTCTGTAATTTCCGACTTTCTTATCAGCTTACAAGTAGCAGAACTCGTATAGAAAAAGGCCTTGTTGCGATAAAAAGCATTAAGGCTCAAAAATTGCGGGGAAGTTACACGTGTTAGATAGTAAGTATCAAAGCATTATTTATATACTTTTTATGGCCATCTTAATGTCTGGTGTGATGTCTGCGGCTATTACAGCTGCGCATATTGGCTTAATAGATAACTTCATGTTTCTTTGGATTGAATCTTGGGTTTGGTCATTATTTCTAGCCTTTCCTCTAATCATTATTCTCTCACCTATCAGTGAGATCCTAACTAAATTAGTCGTTAAAGAGAGTAAGTAATGAAGGATAATCAAGTAAGTTTAAAACCGGTCACTATTGTAATATCCGAACTGGTGCAACAAGGGAAAGTTGCTGAATATGAGTTGTGGGTGACAGGTGTGAATCAAGCTGTCGCACAGTTTCCTGGCTTTATGGGCGTTGAGGTTATCAAACCAAGAAATCCACAATATCTAGAGTATGTGGTAATAGTCAGATTCGATACCACTGAACACTTGCAAGTTTGGCAGCAGTCTGAAATTTGCATAAATTGGTTAAAAAAAACACAAAGTGTCGTGGTCAGACAAAGTGAATCTAGACAAGCGAGCGGTTTAGAACTTTGGTTTGCATTACCCGACAATATTCAGCGACAAGTAGCACCGCCACCTTATTACAAACAAGTAATAATGGGGATATTAGCTGTCTACCCATTAGTATTACTGGTGAATTTTATCTTTGCACCGATAATAGCAGCTGCTCCCTATTTACTCGGCGTTTTCTTCTCCGTTATCGCTATATCAATGCTGATGGCGTACCCTGTAATGCCAAATTTAACTCGGCTACTAACGCCATGGCTCTATCCTTCGGTAAAAGAGAAACGTTAGCTTCGCTAAAAAGTATGAGGTAATTTATCAGTAACTTAGTTCGCGCTAGGTGAGGTGATAACAACACAGAAACATTATTTTTTCAATAATGCCTCGCTGTTGTTATTTCATAGTCAACTTTAATCTGTTTATTGTTTGTCCTAGCAGTTTTACTGGTCGCTACTATATACGTGAAAATTATGCTAAGTTTCTGTTAAAAGAAGAGTTCGTCATAACTGACAATCGCCAATATGGCTTTCTCTTACCTATTTTATACATGGGTACTCGCAAAAATAATCGTTCGGTATAATGATAAAGAATAACAAAATATTAATTCAGTTATTAGAGCTAGCTGAGACCTGTTTAAAGGCAAAAAGTGACCCCAAAGATATTTCGACGATATTAGATAAAGTCAACCTATTGCTACCCTTTGAAAATGCAGTGCTCGCAATTGATAACAGGCAAATTTTTTCATTAACATCTGAACAGCAAATTTTTACGCGAAATGTTAATGAATGCTGGCCTGAAATATACCAGCAAGAGAAATTTTGGCATGACGATTATGTTCTTGCTGAAATCTCAAAAAAAGCCGTTCCCGTTGAGTGGCAATCGGCCGCTAGCAAATATCAAGATATAAACCCCAAATTTAAAAGCTTATACGAAGAACATCTTGGTAAACAAGGGCTTTCCATTCAAAACACTACTACTGAGGGAATCACTATACTCTCCTTGGCAATGGCCGAAGGCTCTATCAGCTCAGAGCATCTCAGCATATTAAACTACCTCACTCCGCACATTCATGAAGTGTTTAACCGCGCAGGTGAGAATCAGCGTAAAAATTTACATGCCCCTCATTTGTCAAAACGTGAAAGGGAAGTCATGCATTGGGCTAAAGAGGGCAAAAGCAGCTGGGATATTTCAATGATATTATCTATTTCTGAACGAACAGTTAAATTTCACTTTTCTAATGTATTCAAAAAATTAAATGTCGTAAATAGACCGCAAGCAATAGCCAAAGCTATATTTCACGGTTTAATTAAAGTTTAATGATTAGTGTTTTAGTGTCATTGGTCTTTATGACTAAAAAACTTTAGATAAACGTAAGCTAAAACGCTTACCTTCCGCTCTGTTTTTAGCGCTTGATTCAAAATAACTATTAAAATTTAGAGTAAAGTGCTTGTTGTGGTATTGAAACCCAGGACCTATGGCAAAAACTTGTTCTTGTGAGTTGGCTATATTTACACCGTTAGCTTTATGCTCATTTAATTGCTTTAGGTAATAACCGGCAATGCCAACATTTAAATTTTCATTAACTGCGTATGAGCTGGCATAATTTATGTGAAAAGCTTGTCCTGCTTTCGTTTCTTGTAAGCCAGTAGCCATAGGCGGTGGATCATTCTTACTATTCCATAAATAGTGCAGGCGCATACTAACTTCAATACGCGGGCTTGCTTGTAAAGTAAAAGCGTAATAAGGATTAAAATTCCATGCATTACTGCCAATATTAATTGCTTCAGTTTCACTGTATGAGCCAGATGGCAAAGTAAATATGAAATTTAACCTGTGATTATAAGTCATGCCCCATAACTTTGTATTGACCCATTGCAGCATAAAAGGGCTGACGATTATATCATCTACACCTGAGTTTTTATTATTGCCAAACAAATCGATATCAACGTTAACTATCGGTAATAAGGCTTCAAAACCATAATAGCCACCTAAATTTTATGTTCGGTAAAGTGTCCGAGTAACGTAACGCCTGCGGTACTTTCTACACTTCCTTGCAACGCTAAACGCTGTCCGTTATGAGCGGTAAATGTATTTTCTGTATGGTAGTTAATGGTCTGCTGCAACAAAGTGCCAGGCCCGCCCATACCATCTAAAAAGCTACTATCGCCTAAGTTGATGGCCGGAAGTTGTACTTGAGCCGTAGCATAAAATGAACATAATAATAGTGCAGTGCGTAGGGTGGAAAATAATACAGAATACAAAATAATGACCTATATATACCCAAGCATCTTTAAATTTTTGAGTATAAAATTAAAGTAATGGAACAAAACCAAAAGGGGTCAACGGTGTTTTACTCAGTAAAGTTAGCAGTGTATTGAAGTAAGCTAATGTATTCACCTGCCTCTAAGGACAGGGATCAATAACATCTTGACTGATTTTAACCTTCCGTGCTTACCACTAGTATATGCAAATTATCAATGGCAGTTATTTGGGCATCTCTACTGCGAATTAAATCGCCTTCCTTGACGTTGTAGTTACCACTTTTTTTGGTGTTTTTAAGTTCGCTAATTACCGCTTTACCTGTAATTACGTAGGATAATTGTCCACGGTCTAAGGTAAGGTTTTTTCCTGCTTTTAAGTGCACTATGTCAATTAAGGTACGGCTATCAAAGGTTGTAGATTGATTTTTACTACCACCATAAATTCGAGTAGCGCCATCCAATTTTGGTCTATAGAATTTATATGCAGCTGGCTGCCCTTTAACTTCTGGCAAAGCCCATATTTGCAACATTCTATTTTTGCGATTGTCGGGGTTGATTTCATTATGGTCAAAACCTTCACCACCGGCACGTTGCACTTGTACATCTCCGGCAACAAGATCTTTACCGTGCTCCATTGAGCCTTCATGACTGACTCTTCCATCGATAATCACTGAAATGACATCAATCTCGCTATGTGGATGCATACCAGACTCGCCATTAGGATTGTATTTAGCATCCGCTAGGTAAACCATATTGCCTAACCCTTCTGAAGTTTCTGGTTTTTTACGGCTGCCAAAAATACGACTATCTGTCACTAATCTGTGTTCTTTAATACCTGCAAAACCGCCTAGTGGTAATGAATCTCTTGATAATATGTTCATAATGATACTCTCTACTTTTTGTGTGTTTTGTTGTTTGCTTAGTTGATGAAGGTATTTTAGATAACAACTATTGTTTGATAAATACCAGTGCAGTAAACTTACTATTTCATTTTCAACAACAATAGGTGTTTCGTGGCTAAGACAAAAGATCTCAACGACATGATGTTATTCATCGCCGTAATAGATGCAGGTAGTTTTACACTGGCAGCAGAGCGGTTAAATATGCCTAAGGCAAATCTAAGTCGAAAAATCTCACGTTTAGAGCAACAATTAGGTGTGACTTTATTAGAACGAACGACTCGAACACAGCACATTACCGAAGCGGGCAATCATTACCTAGCTCATTGCCGACGTATCAGTCAGGAGATAGATCTCGCCGAGATATCTATCATTCAGAGTCTAACTGAGGTTAAAGGACAACTGCGTATTGGTGTTTCAGTTGGCATGGGCCATGAAATTATTAAACCAGTATTAGGCCAGTTTTTGCGTCAACATTCAGCGATAAACTTGCAGCTAAGTTTATTAAATAGTCATGTCGATCTGATTGAAGAAGGTTATGATTTAGTTATTCGTATTGGTGAATTATCTGATTCACGTTTGGTCGCTAAACGATTTGGTAAGGTGGGAAGAAAAATATTCACTAGCCCTGAGTATATGAAACATTATGGAGAAATAAAATTAATAGAACAACTGAGCCATGCTGATTTTCTATTGATGAGCAGTATTCAAGGTAGCGGTCGTATATTCTTAACATCTAAAGAAAAGCAACACGAATTAAAAGTTAAGCCGAGGGTGCTTGTTGATGATTTTTTAATACTTAAACAAATGGTCATTGAGGGCCTAGGAGTGGCAATTATTCCTGAATATATGTGCGAGCACGAAGTGGCAGAAGGAAAATTAGTACAGGTGTTACCAAACTGGGGTATGCCAGATGTGGACGTATATGCGTTATATCCTAAACACAGACTGAATCTTCCGAAAGTGAAAGCGTTTGTGGACTTCATTCAAGCAGTATTTAAACAACGATTGCTCAACTAATTCGAATGACTAATGTAGTTAGGTGGTGGGAGGTCAATAATAATACCGATTGCATTAAATTAGTGATCAATTTTTAGTATGGATAAATATTGAAGAACAATGCACTTGATTGAATAATAGCGGGTTATTGTGATTGAGAGCAACACGGTTATTGGATATTTAGACCGCCTTAAAATGATCACCTATTTAGTGCACTTGGTATAAGTACAACACCAGCAATTTAATTTATCCTATGCATTGCCACCATCGGTTGAATTCAAGGCGATAAGAAGGCGTGAGGATTTTGTGAACCTAAAACAAAAAACGATAAAATAAGATTAAAATATCTAGATCTATATGGTAATAGTGACGGTTAGCCTTAACTCGGAATGGGGGCGAAAGCGCCATAGAGTTTATATTCTAAATTTATTTAAAGCTTACGTGGTTCAATGTCCGCTTTGGAGATTTTAGATCTAATTCCGTGCAAAGATTTTCGGCACAATCTCAATTGTGAATGGATGTGAGCTTTTATATAAAAATGACAATTTTAGGAGCTCTGAGCTACCGTTTTTAACACCAAAGCTAACTTCCGCTTTTGGCTAACAGCTGTCGTAAGGCTCAACTAATATCCTATGACCACTATGGGTGGCTATGCAGATAATGAGTAGTAACAATTTTAGACTTTGTGTTGGATTAGTGGTGAACCACGATGTTTGATTTTAATAAAAAACACTTTATTTTTATTATTTTTTAAGAACTTAACAAAGCCCCTTGAGCGATCGGGGTATAATGTGGGGTATCCCACTTAGTGAGTTTTTCTTTTTATTTTAATATCAATTGCTTAAGTTGTGGGTGGGCGGCATGATGTAAGTTTTGCCCCATATGTAGGGCTGTTATAAAACAATAGCTTACAAACCCTGTGAGGCTAATTGTGGAACGTAATGTGTCACGGTTAGTCTCACGAATGTATCACGCATTCGCTACGATACTTCAACTGAAAGAAACTAAGATTTTGTCGCGCTATAAAAAAACACCGAATGCATACGCTTTCAGTGCTTTATAGGTCATTTTGATACTCGTTGAGTTACAAGTCTTATCGCTAACTGAGTGAAACTATATCAAATGATAGGAGCCTTGGCTTCTGGACTGCATAGAGGTGGTAACTAAACCATTAACTGATAAGCTAATGTGTGTTGTTTAGCCCAGTTAAGCAGCTCGACACGATTACGGCAATCTGTTTTTCTAAAGATCGAATACAAGTGGGTTTTTACCGTGTGTGGGCTTATATTCAATGTGTCAGCAACTTCCTGGTTTTTTGCACCTTGACATACTAGCTTAATAATCGTTTTTTCACGTTTAGTTAACTGCTCTGCCATTGGCGGTGTTGAAGTTGGCTGAGGAATTGAGTCCGACATATTTTCAAACAAAGTTGCTAATGTTTGGCTCAATACTTTTCTTGAAAACCACCACTCTCCATTCATCAAACAACGTAAGCCTTTTAGCAACTGGTCAGTTTCTATACCGACGTAGAATGCTGCTTTAATTCCCATTTGCACACAAATATATTCATTGACTGATTCTTTCTCAACATTGAGCAAGGCGAGTTGGTGTTTTCGGCTTATGTTAGCAGACGCACTTGGAATGCCGTGTTGGTCGACTTCAAGAGTCCGGGTATCTAAAAGTACGATCCCCTCAGGTTGTTGATTAACATCATCAAATGGAATGTTGCTAATATTTAAATCTAAAGACTGCAAGATAGTAGTTAACTTAGTTAACGTACTATCCATTGCGTTAGAAACTATATATATCGGAATATTTTTCATTGGCACCTTATGGCTATATTTATTTAGTAACTAATTACCCATAGTGCATGAACGGGGGTAATAACACCTGATTTATGATTCTTACTCTAATACAACTTAGCACTGATACTTTAAAAGTAAAAGTAAAATCACATTACACAAGTAACTATAGCAAAGTTCGAAGAATTGTTATAAATATTTACTATATTTTCAACAATATACCAATAATTCCCACTTTTTAATCACCTAGCCCAAATAAGTCAGGATAAATAACTAGGAGCGCTAATACGGCTACTTGAATTATGATAAAAGGGATGACTCCTTTGTATATATCTGTTGTCATAACCCCTTTGGGAGCAACCCCTTTTAAATAGAACAGACTAAAGCCAAATGGAGGGGTAAGGAACGAGGACTGTAGGTTCATCGCTATAAGAATAGCGAACCAAATCATATTGATCCCTAATGATTCAGCTATTGGAGTCAAAATCGGTACTATTATAAAGGCGATTTCCACAAAGTCGATAAAGAATCCCAAGATTAAAATGGCTAGCATTGATAGGCCGATGAAAGTCCACTTTTCACCTGGTAATCCAAGCATGAATTCCTCAACCAAATAATCGCCCTCAGTATAGGTGAAAACCATGGCAAAAGCGGTTGCGCCAATTAATACAGCGAAAACCATTGAGGTCACTTTTGCTGTTTCCTTCGCACTTTCGATCAACATTTGGGGCTTTAAATTTCCGCTTAGTATTGCAAGAAGAATAGCGCCAACACCGCCTAGTGCTGAAGATTCCGTTGGCGTTGCAATACCGCTAAATATGGAGCCTAGGACTGCGATTATAAGAAGCAATGGGGGAACAATAGCGAAAATGGCGCGTTTAACAGCCCCTCTTTTCTCCGCTTCATCTACTTTTATCGCCGGTGCTCGCTCTGGATGACGCCAAGCCACAATTGTTACATAGAGTACATATGACATGATGAGTGCAACACCGGGCCATAAAGCTGCTTGAAATAAATCACCAACAGGTAGTCCCATAACATCACCTAAAATTATTAGGATGATTGAAGGTGGGATAATCTGCCCTAGGGTACCTGATGCACATATAACCCCTGTTGCTAATCGCTTATCGTAGTTGTACTTCATCATTACGGGTAAAGAGATTACGCCCATAGCGACTACAGAAGCACCCACTACACCTGTGGAGGCTGCTAAGAAAGCACCTACGATAATGGTTGAAATTGCAAGACCGCCGCGCATTTCTCCGAATAGAATAGCCATTGACTCTAGCAGGCGCTCGGCAAGTTTTGATTTTTGCAGCACGATCCCCATAAAGATGAACATTGGTACCGCCATCAATATCGTATTCTGCATTATGCTCATTACTCGAAATGGCATAAATGCGAATAGGTCAGGTCCAAGAGCGAACCAGCCGAAAATCAACGAAATTCCCGCAAATGTGAATGCGATTGGATATCCGATAAAGAGCAAACACAGCGCCGTGATAAATAATACAATACCAGTCATGAGTCGTTCTCCTTAGGCCATCGGGTCATTTTTATGATACGTAGTGTTTCCATATAGCGCATCTATTTGCTCGATAATTAAATATAAGCCGCATATGATAGTGAAGCCGAAAGATAATGGAATAGCCCCTTTGATAACCCAACGATGAGGCAAACCGCCGGGGTCTCCACTCATTTCGTTAAGCGCGTATGACTCCTTGCTATAGTCAATTCCGTAATAAATGACGAGTGCCGAGAAAGGAATGAGGAAAACTAACGTACCTAAAATATTAATAATCGCTTGTGCTTTTGCCCCGAATTTTTCATAGAACACATCTACGCGCACGTGAGCATTTTCTTTTAGACTGTATCCGATGCCGAACAAAAACAGGCAGGAAAATAAATGCCATTCCAGTTCTTGCATTCCAATTGATACGTCGTTAAACAAATAACGCATCACTACATTATAAAAAATAGTGACTAATAGAACCAACATACAGAGTGCGACAAGCAATCCAACGAAATCAATAAATCGAGAAAGGGAGTTTTTAAGTAGTTGTAGCATGATTGTGCTCCATACGCATTGATACTTTATTTGTAGCATAAATAAAAAAGGCTCACCTATTGATGAGCCATATTATTTTTATATATTAATGCTACTTCGCACTGTTTAGATAAGCCTGATCGGAAATCTCTGTCCAAGCGCGTACTTGTTTTAAATATTTTCGCTGTGACTCAATGATTTCTTTAGTTAGTGGATCTTTTTTCTCAAATTCACCAATAAGCTTTTCATTGGCTTTACGTAAAGCTACCATCACATCTTCCGGAAAGGTCTTGATCTTGATATTTGGGTATTCTTTACTCATTGTTGCTAAGTTCTTGCCTGACTCATGTACTGATTTTGCGTACATATCATATGCTGAAGCTTTCATTGCAACCTTTAAGATTTCTTGAAGATCTTTAGGGAGTCTTTTGTAAGCTCTTTGATTAACCATAAAGTGCAACTCTGCGGCAGGTTCATGCCAACCAGTGTAGTAGAATGGGGCAATTTTATGGAAACCCATGCGTAAATCTAAAGATGGGCCAACCCATTCAAGTGCATCAATGGTGTTTCTTTCAAGTGCAGTGTACAGTTCGCCAGCTGGAATATTCGTTGGTTTTGCGCCAAGTTCGGCTAACACTTCACCGGCAAAACCAGGTATCCGCATTTTTAGACCTTTAAGATCTGCTAAGGAGTTGATTTCTTTTTTAAACCAACCGCCCATTTGGTTTCCGGTATTTCCGCCTGGGAATGAAAGCATATTATGACGAGCAAAAACTTTTTCCATAAGTTCCATGCCACCACCATAATAGAACCAAGCATAAGATTCTGGTGCTATCATGCCAAATGGCATAGTGGTAAAGAACATTGTATTAATGTCTTTACCTTTCCAGTAATAAGCTGCCGAATGCCCCATTTGGTACTGGCCTGCTTTAACCATATCAAATACACCTAATGGCGCTTTGTGTTTATTGCGAGAGTGAACCTGAATGATAAAACGGCCATCAGACATTTCCTTGACCATTTTAGCCATGTTTTTTGTTGTATCACCAAACACTGGAAAATTCGTTGGCCAGGTTTCAGCAAGTTTCCAGCGAACGACCTTTTTTGCGGCCATTGCACTTTGCGTGGCGAGTAAGGTGCCGAGTAATGTGATTAGAAGGATCTTGGTAGTTTTCATTGTTTTCTAACGCTCCCTTTACATTTTAGTAACATGAAAGTATATAAATTATAGTCAAAAATGCAATTAAACTATTGGATAATTTGGCTAAATGCTGAAAAAGCACCTTGAAATAAATATGCCAAAACTTAATTGTTCATAAAACACAGATATTAGGTGACCTGGATCGCTAATTTTCACCGTTTTGTGCTAAAAATAAGCAGTCGAATAAAAAGTTCAAATTAGCGCTTGCCAAGTTCCATTGGATCTCTATAATGCGCATCCACTGACACGGAGCAGCAATTGCTAAAGCGGT
>CAKZQF010000145.1 GCA_937139475.1 uncultured Gammaproteobacteria bacterium
GTTGGCATTCAACAGCCTGTAGAGAGTCACGCTGCAGGGTGGTGTTTTGCTCAGTTGTTGATACTCTGGCGTAGCCAATATTCATGCCTTAGTAGTCTCTGTGAATGTTGTTTGGGTGCCATTTACGGGATACATCGGTTCTGTCATTGCCCATATTTCGGAAAGAGATTTTGTCTCTATTTCCAACCGATGATTTGAGTATGGCTATAAGCAAAAAAGCCAAACTGAATCCTATGGCCAAGCTGGTGAGTAAAAATCCGCTCATATATTACCACCTGTCTTGTATGTGTCTGATGGCTGGAAGACTTTTATCGGTTCTACTGGCTTTGGATTTTTACTTCTGTTGCTGTGGTTCTTCCTAGGGATGAAATACCGGTCTCCGTAATCGTCCAGTAAGTCGCCTGTTTTTACTTCGCCAAGTAGCTGCAAAGTGTCGATGGCTTGGGTTCTGAATGCTTCAAAATCAACATCAGATGGAACAAGCATAGGTATCACGGCGATGACTTTATTCCCTCTGATCGCAGCCCAGTGCTTGCCTAGGTTATTTGTGTTATCAATATCCATAAAACATACCTTTTTTAAACATTGATAAGTATACGGGTTTTTGCACTGCATTACTCCAGTTTCGCATGCGAAACTGGGTGAATTTATGAAGTGCGGAAAACGGTGGTTTTTTGGTTTTGGATAGTACGATCCAAAAAATTTACCTCTGGGTTACAATGGGTTCAATTTTATTATTAATTAGGGAATGGTATGGCCAATAGCCAGGTTCATCCGCAAGGCTGGATTTCCGTAAATATTCAGGAAGAACACGAGAATAGAGCCAAACGAATGCGTGCTGAGCGTGATCAGCAATATGGAAACATTTATGTTGAATCAGATACTGATGAGCGCTGGGTTGGCGATCTTGGGGAGATAGCATTTAACTCATGGCTAAAGCATGAAGGGGTTCAGGGCTTTGAATGGGTGTTGGATGATGCAGCTGGAAAGCCCGATTTTGTAACGGCTAAAAATATAAGAATTGGCGTTAAGACGGTAAAAAGAAAGGTTCCTCCAAGGGAAGACTATACCGCACAGATAACAGCCCGCCATGCTGCTGAACCAACCGATCACTATTTTTTCATGACGTATGAAATCCTCAAGCGTCGAATGTGGTTATTGGGTGGTATCCCTCGGGACGTTTTTTTGAGAGAGTCGCGGTTCTATTCCGCTGGTGAATGGGTGCATTCAAATTATCAAATACGCCCAGGACATGAAATTTATAACATTGAGCTTTCTAAGCTAATTCCGGCCAAGTTGTGGCTGTCTAATATTAAATAATGTGTTGAATTGCTTTATAAAGGTACCAAAAAGACGCTAAATCGGAGTCGATATGGTGCTTTTTTGGTACCCTTTTAGTGCTATTTACCCTTGGCGTTATCGTGCGGCCCTAAGAAGCGATCACCATTGAAGTGGATCATGTGGTCTGGATTATCGGCGATCCAAACCTCTGTTTCCCAGGCTACATCTGCCGCATTTTTACGGAATTCTGCAGTGTCAGGAAAGGCGGTTACATAAACTCGGCCTACTTTGCAGGATTCCAGGGCTTCTTCTAGTTCAATCCAGCGTTTTGGTGATACTGGACCATGACTGGTCACAGCTTCGATAAGGAACAGCCATTCCCGCTTTTTATCGTAGACAACCACGTCAGGCAATTTGTCATGTGACATAGGGGGAACGCCCAAGGCTTCCAATGCTCCGGTTTCTAGTACCATAAGCTTGCCGCCTTCATTGCGGCTGCTGGCAGTATCGCCTATGTAAAGTACTATCCCACCCTCACCGATAAAACGGGGGCAGAACTCATGCACGATGTCAGCATGTAACTGGTTGTGCTTACCAGGTGATAACTTGATTTCCTGCCCGTTGGGCAGTTTTACTGGGATTTTCTGCATATCCAGAGTGCGGCGGTAAAGTTCCTGAAGGTTCTGAAGGTCGGCTTTGTATTCTTCTATCTTTGCCATCCACTGCCCATCTGGGAATTCGCGTAGTACTTCGATAATGGGCTGGTTTAAGGAATAGTTGTTGTCCTTGCTGTTTGTCGCTCTAGATGGGTCATCCCTATTTCGGTCTACCATGCGAGCCTGTTCGAACTGATGAAGTGTCTGGCGGCGTATTGTTTCTCTGGAATTGGGTTTGTAGTCCTGTCCGTAGTGCTCCCGTATAAATTGCATTATGTCCACGGTGGGAAGCAGGGGCGCTTGCGCCCTGCTCCAATCGTCCCCTGGTTTAATGTTTGCGAGGGCAAGGAAAACCCAAGCCGAGCGGTTGTTATATTGCTGTTTAGGTAGTCCAAAAGCTTTAAGTAGCATTTGAGCTTGCTGTAGCTTCTCTTCTTTTTTGTCCATGTTTCGATTGATTCCTATATCTTTAAAAAACGATCTATTAGCTTATCAGTTTGCTCCTGAGTGATTGTTTCGTTTGGCTGGTAGGCCAGCCCAATTTGCCGGATCGTGTCACGGGAGGGGAGCTTTAATAGTCTAATTTCGGTTGCATTTACCTGAGTGTTACCGGAGATGCACCGGAAATACTTATCCAGCAAGGTTGAGTTAAACAGCAATGCCAGGCCGTAAGTCTCTGCCTGGTCAAGTGGGCCACCGTTGTGGCCAACGTAGTTTAAGTGGTTTTCCAGAGCAATTAGCTTGCCTTTGATAGTGTTTGGGTTGTGCACTCCAGCCACTAATCTGCGCTTTTCATCTTTGGAGCTGAAGCGCTTCAGGATGACATAGGGCAAATTGTCCGAGGTGTGTTTTTCGTGGCCATCGAGAAGGAGGAATCTGGCGTCTTTTTTATTGGCCCCTGTCCACTCAGTCTTAAACGCTTTGATGTTGTGCATTCTTAGCAGAGGGGTACTACTGGCTTTGTTTTCTGCATCGGTAATATATTCCCTGGTGCGGTGTTCCACCACAGGGCCAGTTGAAATGAAGTATCCGTTATCCTGAAAGTTAGATGGCCAGTGCTCTACTCCTTCCAGTATTTTGGCATCTTCGATTGATTCTGGGATGCGGATTATTTCATGGTTGTTGGATTTGTCTATCAATTGCTTAGCTGGATAGGACTGGGTTTCTGCATGATTCAGGTCATCGTATCCAGTTGATGCACAAATCTGAATAGTGGCTTCTTGTGAGCCTTTGCTGTATGCACAAATGATGTTTTCTTGCAGTACTGCTAGTTCCTTAAATACCTGGTTTCGCGCCCTGAAAATATGGATTTTCTCAAGACTCATGGTGTGGTTTAGATATTGACGAAATCCTTTGAAGTACAGGCCATTGGTGAAGCTGCGGGGAACAATGGCAATCATCTTCCCGTTATTGGTCATGCAGGCCGCGACCACTGCCATGAACGAGGCGTAAATATTTGGATTACCCTTAAAAA
>CAKZQF010000146.1 GCA_937139475.1 uncultured Gammaproteobacteria bacterium
ACAATACTGCCATCAATGAAGACCCAATCCATGTCCGCATCACGAGATAATGCGCGAAACAGTTCATTCAAAATCCCTTTTTTGGACCATAAATTAAACAGTCTGTAGATAGCACTCCAACGGCCAAAATCAGAAGGTAAATCTCGCCATGGAATACCTGTGCGCATCTTATACAGTATGCCTTCGAGCGTTTTTCTATGGTCGGGCTTATTATAAATTCGACCACTTAAGTACATTACTTTTGATAAGACATTCCATGTCCCGTCTGTTAGCATTAATCTTGGCATGTAGGTTCGGTGTAAAGTTTTCTGGCGAATTCAATTATACCTTATCTTCATGCTGTTTATTTTTCATACCACAAAGATCAACACGCCCTAGTGTTTTGGCTCGTGGCTGCGCCTCAGTCGCCGTTAAGACTGGGGCTTATCTCTTAAAAACTACCCGAAATCACAAGCCCCAGAAACGAGTAACCCCTCACAGGGCGCTGATCTAACGGGTAGCGGGAGGGGTGTTGTTGGTGCGATTTTAATATTAACAATGCTAAATGGCCATATACTCGTACCATCTCGTGATGATCCACGAAATGGTTAGTAATCTTTAGCTGCTTCGATCGCTTCAAATATAGCCAATTTAACGGACTCTGGATAATCGTCGTCATAAAGTACTGAGCTGATGATCTGACGTAATAGATCCTTGTCGATCACGTTATCTGCAACCCAAACGACGATGTTTTCCATTTCTTTGGCAAAGCGCTTTACCACATAGTCAAAACCGTTTAATTCAAGGAAATAAGCGCCTAACACCAAAGATGATCGCTTATTGCCATCATTAAAAGCATGGTTTTTATTAATGGAGAATACCAAGTGAGTCAGCTTGTCCTCCATCTCTGGATAATACCAGTCATTTTGTATGTGTTCTAAGGGGCTGGCTAACTGACCAACGTCCTTGGTGCCTGCTAGCCCACCAGAATGCTCTATAATCCAATCGTGAACGCTAATTGCATGCGCCACATCGAAATAGAAGAACCGTAAGCCTGTGTCTGTAGAATCGCTCATAGCCACATTCCTTTGCTTATCGATCTTTCAAGCGTTTGAGTACAGCCAATGTTTCTGGATCACTCAATTGCTCTTCCAAAGAACGGCTCTTTTCACCCAAGAAGCGATCAAAATCAGCTTCGGGTACCGATTGAATGTAAGCTTCCAGCTTTTCATGCAAGGCATCACGGAAGCACAAATCGCGGCTGGCCATTTTAGTTCTGGCATCCAAAATCAGAGGTTTAAACAGAGGATGACTTTCGAAACTCGCAAACAGACCCTCCGCCTCTTTCTGCGAAAGCTTGCGGCCTAATTTATTGCTGGCTTGCTCTAGTTCATGAGCAATGCCTGATTCGTAGCTGGCAATCAGATTAAGCACTTCTGAATATAGGGTCTCGCGGATATTGGTTTTCGTTGCAAGGTTTAAAACCTTTTTATATTCCGTCGCGTTTTCATGAAAAATGCTTTGATATATAAGGTTAGTAAAGCGTGCATACGTCCATTTATTGACCTCTACATACTTATCCAATACATCGGTGAACTGACGGCGGTAGTTTTCTTCTTGCAGAGCAGAAACAAGGTAATTTTCATCACGCTGATTAATAAACTTGGTATGGCCACCCACACGCTCAGCCATTACATCCAAGACAATATCCAGCAGACGTGAACGCAAAAGGCGTGCGGGTTCACTTTCGGTAAGCAGCATACCCAGATTCAGCACGGCACGAAAACTGAATACACCTAATACACTGGTTTTGGTACCGTCATTGATGTCGGTACCATCTATTAAACACTTGAATTCCTTTAGTTTTTTCCCTTTTATCACCTGATAGCCGTTGCTTTTTAACTCATCGGCATGGCTAGATAAGTAGCGCTCAATAGTACGGTCTGTAACGTCATACAAGGCAACCACCTGCGCTTTGGTGAATACGGTCTCACCTTCAAAGATCACTCCTCCCAAGCCCAAGTGCTGCTCGGCTTGTTGCAGGGCGTAGCGGTTGTTAAGGATATTTTGACGGTCATGTGATGATGCGGTTAGGTCTTTAGCCATTTGCAGCCCCGATTGCCAACGGCGCTAAACGCTCACGGGAGACCGACAAATCAATCCATTGTTTAAAATGACGTAACAAGCCATAAATGGCATAACTGATATAGGTTTTGCCCATATTATTGGGGCCGCAGATCACGGTTAAATCACCCAGCTCAACGGTGCCTTTATCAATACCGCCTAACTGTGCAAAGTTAAATTTCATGTTGCCTCCTGATTAAGCGGTGTGGTGTAAGGTTTAACATTTAACTCGCCTCCCCAACGGTGACTTGGCCGTTCATTAACATGGGGAGAAGCCAGTCTCGGAGTGACTCAAGATATACGTTTTCTTTTAGTACTATGTCCCGTTGCTTAAATAGTGAGTCACAATGATGATTGAATTTTTCAAGTAGATTGCTTGGTGGAAGGTGAGTTTTAAACCACTTTACGCCCTGTAAATCTAAATGAAGAACCAGTGTTCCTGAAGCGAAGTGCTTTATGTACTTATGGTAACTATCCGAATTAAATAGCTGTTCAAGGTAAGCCTCACCCAAAATTTTGGAAGACACGCACGCCACATCACAAGAAATTAGTGGTTGTTCATCAAAAACATCAGGGATAACGAAAGCTTTACCGATAATATCTGCATTTCTAGTTACGTCGGTGATGGCAATAACTAATTCGCCAGCATCAAGCTTATTCTCTGGTTTAAACTTCCCGTTGTAATATTTGGTTCCTGTTTGCTTAAATTCACCAGATAAGGAAAACGAATTTAAATTTAGAAATGGAACTCCTTCGTCTTGAATATCGCCACTTTTGTATGAAATACCCCGTTTAAATTTGAGGTAATCACCAAGCTGACAATCCTCCCACCCCTCCGGTATTTCCCGTTTTAGGGTTGGGTTGTAGACCATTTTGCCGCCGGAGGTTTTGTAGGGTTTGCCTTGGCCTTGTGGTGAGTCGTCGGGGAAGTCGAACTGCACAAACCAGTAGTTGTACAGGGTTTTAGCCATGGCTTCGAGCTCGGCGTTGATGCGGTTGTTCACTCGTATTTTTGTATCTATGGCATCTAAAATAGCAACTATTTTTTCCTTAACGTCATCTTCCTTAGGGACGAGAATTGGAAGGTTCCTAAGCGCACCTAACGCTATATATGGTTGTGTTGATCCACTTTTAACAGCATCAAGATGGGCTCTTCCTATTGGTGAGTTGAGATAGTAGTAGAGCCACTTGGCATTAACTTCAGTGCCAGCTTTAAATAAACCAACATTTTTTACGGCATATTCTATTTCTTCATTGCTTTCAATAAAACAGAAACCACAATACGCACCGATCATACTGATAATGACATCCCACTGATCAACCTTGCTTCTTTTGTTGATCTCATTGAAGTCGTGTTCACTTATTAGATAAGCAGTATCAAAATCAATCACGTCACCCTTTATGTGTTTAGAGGTGATAAGTGGTTTTCCACACTCAGCTTGTTTTGGTGAGTCATGTGTGCCATCCGTGACTTTTACACAATACTCATTACCAGGAACATATTTCCAAGCGCTACTTAACATACTTCAACCCCGCCAACTGCTTTTTAATCTCTGTTTCTAATTCACGAGACTGACTAAACAGGCTATCTAAATTGCTGGTAAAGCCCTGCATCTTTTCAGCAAACTGTGCTGGGGTAATATCGACATATTCAATTTTGACATCGAAATACTGGCCAGCACTTAACGAATAGTTTTTGGCTTCGATGTCGTCATAACTCACCGCTACCGATAGGTCCTCGATGGTTTCTTTGGCGTTAAACACATCAATAATTTGCTGTTCTTCATCGGCGGTTAATACGGTTTTTTGGTTTTTGCCGTCTTTGACTTTTTCACCCAAGTTTGAGGCATCTACCAGTACCACATCGCCATCGTTGCTGACGTCGATAAACAGAATGGATACGTTAGTGCCTGTGGTAGCGAAGATATTGGATGGCATGGAGACGACACCCGCCAGCATTTTGTTTTTTACCAAATGCTCACGGATTTTTTTGTCGATACCCGATTGTGCGGTGATAAAACCCGTAGGCACCACGACTGCTGCTTTGCCGTTTGGTTTGAGTGAGGCAATGATGTGCTGTAAAAACAGCGAATAAATCGCCATTTTGTCTTTTGCTTTCGCCGGTGCTTTAGGAATACCGGCAAAGAAGCGTTCTTTGTTCTCTTTGCTGTCTAGCTCATCTCTAAAGTCGCTAAAATCCAGCTTAAACGGTGGGTTAGAGACGATATAATCGAAGCGCTTTAACTCTTTGCCATCCTTATGATAAGGATGAAGCACGGTATTACCTTGGATCACATTCGGGATTGAGTGCACCAAGTTGTTTAAGATCAGGTTTAAACGCAGTAAGTTGGATGATTTTTGTGAAATATCCTGGGTGTAAATACTACAGCGGTTTTCACCAATGGCGTGCGCCACGTTCATAAGCAACGTACCCGAACCCGCCGATGGGTCGTAACAACTCACATTGCGTACTGTGCCGCGCTGATCTTGTGGCACTAAAATTTCCGCCATAATGCGTGCTACCGCATGAGGGGTAAAATACTCGGCGTATTTGCCACCGGAATTGCTGTTGTAGTCTTTGATCAGGTATTCAAAGATGGTGGCGTAGAAGTCGAATTTTTGCGTGAAGATACGCTCAAAGCTGAACTCAACCAGTTTATTGATAATGGCGCGGCAGAAGGCATCACGTTTAGAGTCGTCGGCAATGTATTGGCTGATGCGGTCAAACAGCACCACTTTTGCGCCGCCATCGGTTTTTACCGCGAATACATC
>CAKZQF010000147.1 GCA_937139475.1 uncultured Gammaproteobacteria bacterium
TCCCAAGAGCAACTTGAAGACGCCGCACGTCAAATCCGTCAACAAAACTGGCTCTTACAAAAAGAAGCTGGCATTGACCTTATTCCTTCCAACGACTTCAGCTTCTACGACCAAGTCCTCGATACCTCTTGTCTACTTGGAGTACTTCCCAAGCGCTTTGAGAAGAAGAGTGGATTGGTCAGTCTTGATGACTATTTTGAATTAGCTCGTGGACTTCGTCCCGGCGAAGATATTTGTTGTGGTTCTCGTGCTTCAGAGATGACTAAATGGTTTGATACTAACTACCATTACATAGTGCCAGAGCTCAATCGCGATAGTAAGTTGCGTATAGCCTCCACCAAAGTACTTGATGAATTTAAAGAAGCTCTGGCGCTTGGTATTAAGACTAAGCCAGTTCTTCTTGGTCCAGTGACTTTCCTCACTTTGGCTAAGTGTGAGGGCGAAGAGTTTAATCGCTATGAACTTCTACCGCAAATCCTCAAACTTTACAGTTCAGTCATCAACGCTCTCGAAAGCCAGGGCTGTGAATGGATTCAGTTTGATGAGCCTATCTTCAGCCTCGATTTGGATAAAAATCAACAGGCGGCTTTAAAAGCGACTTATCAATATTTTGCCGATCATAAATCCACCGCTAAAGTTCTCATCGCCAATTATTTCGGTGACTTACGTGAGAATAAAGAGCTCTTTTTGAGTCTTCCAGTCGAAGCCTTGCACATCGATCTTTGTCGCGCCGAAGAGGAATTTCATTCTGTTCTTGCCAGCTTTCCGAAAGAAAAAATACTCTCTTTAGGTTTGGTAGATGGACGTAATGTTTGGAAAAATGATTATCAAAAATCACTTGGTCAAATTGAAAGAGCTCAGACAGTTCTTGAGAACATTTGGCTCGCCCCGTCTTGTTCTTTACTTCACTCTCCGGTGACTTTAGCAAGCGAAGAAAAGCTTTATGAACAAGTGACATCATGGTTGGCGTTTGCAACGGAAAAACTTTTTGAACTAAAGGATCTCAAAGCCCTCGCTTTGAAGAGTCCATTGGCAGGATTAGCCTTTGAGAAAAATCAAAAAGATTTAGAATCGCGTCGTCAAAGTCCAGCTATTCATAATCAGTTGGTTAAAGATCGTGTGGGACAAGTTCAACCGGAAGACAGCCTGCGTCAGCTTCCTTTTGCAGAGCGTCAGGTACTCCAGCAGAAAAAACTTCCTCTTCCTGCTTTCCCGACCACAACCATTGGTTCTCTCCCGCAAACTCCAGAAGTGCGCCGTCAACGGGCTTTGTTAAAGAAAAAAGAGATCACTCAAGAGTTTTACGATCAATTCATCAAAGAGGAGATCAATCAAAGTCTTCGCTTTCAAGAAGAATGTGGAATCGATCTGCTAGTACACGGTGAATTTGAGCGAAATGACATGGTGGAGTACTTTGGCGAAAAGCTCGAGGGCTTTGTCTTTACTCAATTCGCTTGGGTTCAAAGCTATGGCTCCCGCTGTGTGAAACCGCCGATCATTTACGGTGATGTTTATCGCTCTGCACCCATGACGGTTGAATGGACTTCCTATGCTCAAAGTCAAACGAAGCAACCTGTGAAGGGAATGTTGACTGGACCGATCACTATTTTACAATGGAGTTTTGTCCGTGATGACCAGCCTCGTTCGATAACAGCAAAGCAGATCGCTCTTGCCGTTCTCGATGAAGTACAGGATCTCGAAAAAGCTGGTGTTGTGGCTATTCAAATCGATGAGCCAGCTCTTCGTGAAGGTCTTCCTTTACGACGTGGAGATTGGCAAAAATATTTAGATTGGTCGGTTGATGCCTTTAAATTGGCAACAGCGGCAGTGAAGAATGAAACACAAATTCACACCCATATGTGTTACTGTGAGTTCAATGACATCCTCGACTCGATCGCAGCTCTCGACGCTGATGTGATTTCGATCGAAACCTCTCGTTCGAATATGGAGCTCTTGCAAGCTTTTGTTGACTTCCAATACCCGAACGCCATTGGCCCAGGAGTTTACGACATTCACTCACCTCGTGTTCCTAAACAAGGGGAAATGCTCGAGTTGTTGAACAAAGCTCATGAAGTTTTACCGGCAGAGAATATCTGGGTTAATCCAGACTGCGGCCTTAAAACACGCAACTGGCCAGAGGTTAAAGACGCTCTGAAAAACATGGTTGACGCCGCCAAAGAGTTGAGGCTTCAATTAGCCTAGTAAGTTAGAAAACTCATAAGTAAACGAACCCACACAGAGTTAACTCCGTGTGGTTTTTTTTGTTTGAGAGCGCTCGACGTTTTGTGGGCAAAAAACAGGAGAGAGGAAATAGTCCGTGCCTGGGTGTGCTCGACGTCTCGTCGGCAAAATACTGGAGAGAATAGTCTGCAGATAAACACAGATGAAAGAAGGAGGGGAAAGTGATATATGTGGAGCTGCAGGTAAAAGACAGGCAATGCAAGTGCGTAAGACTCTTTACTCCCAACTCGTAGAGTCATTTGAGTAATAGCCCGTGCGCCAAGAAGCACAAATTAACTTGCAAGGTGAAAGTCCTTGTCGAATAAAGTAGTCTTGACAATTCGTACCGAGTGTTGCGCTTGTGGCGGAGATTCAGATTGGTTGACAACTGCGAAATTAATCGGTTGCCATCTGAGATGGGTATCGAACAAAACAGGTGAAGCGTACACAGGGAAGCCAGTAGGCGGTAGGGACGATCCGCATTGTCTTGAGGTCTTTATAAGCTTCGTTAGATTGACACACGATGGGTGACAGCTTGGGCTATTTGGAAACCAAAACCCGCATGAACATAAACAAGACTGTTCATGTTGGCATCGTCGGAGTTTAGAGGCATCGCATGCTGGTATAGTTAATTTAGTGAACTTGGGAGATCTTACACTTTCCCAAACCGATCATGGAGACATGTGGATGTTAGATGGGTAGGCAAAGGTAACGATAAGAAGCCAAGCCGACGAGGTGTAAGAAGTCAGATCATCTCATAGTACTCTGAGTGCGGGAAAGCCGTGCACATGGGGAAGGGGATGACGTAATAGTGTAGCCTTCAAAGGAAACATAAACAATTTAGATAGGTTGATAAACTTATGCAAACCTCACTGAAGGGAATAAACAATAGAGCAACACTGGATGCTTCACATCGTTTTGGCGGCCTTTACCGACTGCTGAATACCGATAATCTACGCTGGGCTTACAAGCATCTTAACAAGAAGGCTTCGTCGGGCGTTGATAGAGTGACGCATTCAGAATATGGTCAAAACTTAGAGGAGAACTTAAACGACTTAGTTGATCGATTAAAGAAGAAAAATTACAAAGCTAAACTCATTCGACGAGTTCATATTCCAAAATCAGCCACAAAGACCCGCCCCTTGGGAATTCCTACACTTGAGGATAAAATTCTTCAACTTGCATGTAGCCGAATTCTAGAGGGAATCTATGAGGCTGATTTTATCAAACACAGCTACGGCTATCGTCGAGGTCAAAGTGCTCATGATGCAGTCAAGACAGTTGCTCAAAGAGCTCAATTTGATCCATATCATTACGTTGTAGAAGCCGACATCAAAGGTTTCTTTGATAATATTGATCACGACTGGCTATTGAGAATGATTGAATTACGAGTCGATGACTGTGCTTTTGTAAGTCTTATTAAGAAATGGTTGAAAGCGGGTATAATGGAAAAGGACAAGGTGACTCACCCCGATACAGGGACACCTCAAGGAGGTGTGATTTCACCCGTCTTAGCCAATATCTACCTGCATTACGCTCTTGATATTTGGTTCAAAAAGCGAGTTAGTAAGCTCTGTAGTGGCAAATGTGAAATTGTTCGCTATGCGGATGACTTCGTTTGTCTCTTTCAAAGGAAAGTGGATGCGGAAGCCTTTTATCAGCAGTTGCCCGAACGGTTGAAGAAATTTAATCTTGAAGTAGCTCCTGAGAAAACGAATTTGCTCTGTTTCTCTCGATATGCGACAGCAGAAAGAAATGAGACATTTGCCTTTGTCGGCTTTGAATTTCGTCGTGAAACAAGCCGAAGAGGCAAGCCATTGGTAACGACGAAAACCGATCCGAAGAAACTACAGAAGAAACGAGCTGAGTTCAAAGAATGGATAGAAAAAAACCGTAGTCTCAAACTCTGGAAAATAATGGCTAGCGTTCGGCGGAAACTGATAGGTCATTATAATTACTATGGTGTCATCGGTAACTCTAAAAGAATGACTAAATATTATTACTGGAGTCAGCAAAACCTCTTTAAATGGCTGAATAGACGCAGTCAGAGGAAGAGCTTTAACTGGACTGAATTTAATAAGATGCTTAAACGATATAATATTCCAACGCCTAAAATTACTCATGGTCAAAAGACCGAGAAAAGGCAAGGAAGTCGTCAAGAGTTATTTTCATTTATGTGATCATGCTTGCTCGTGCGGAAGTGAGCTATTATGAAGAGCCCAGTGCGGTAGTACCGCACGCTGGGATCTGTGAGGGGTCAGCCAGGAAACTGGCTGCTCTACCTCGATAGTGCGAAGGAGCGAAGCGCCGCCGCTCTAGGTTAAGAGAAACGCCTCCGATGTGCTTCTCGTCCATTAGGACGGAGGAATAGAAGTTTCCTCTAAGGACTAGAGCTCTTTCCAAACAATCCTCCTTATTCCCTCGCCCTGACGGACGAAATTATTTTCTATTCGATCTCACCACCCCACCGCGGCGTCGCAAGCTCCTTCGCAGGGGGCTATAAGTCCAGCGCCCTAACGGACGCACGAGTTATTAGCCTAAAGGCCAAACGTCCAAACTTAAGTTCAAAGAAAGAAGGACTGAGCACTACTAAATCCTGTAGACGATTGCTCAAAACGAAAAAAGGCGACCAACTAAAGGTCACCTTTTTATATGCTCTGACACCAGATATTCTAAACCTTAAAGAGCTCTTCTTCGACGGGAGTGAGTAAAGAAAAATGCTGGAGGATTTCATCGAGATTATCTTCATTGATTCCGTGAATCTCATGGACAAACAAACCATCAAAGCCCTGTTCTTTCAGCGACTCTTGCCACTTAGTGTAATGATCAACAGAGATGAGATCTTTCGCTTGGCTATGAAAACGCACCATAGCGACTTGGAAAAATGTTTGTTTCAATAAACCATCAAGAGCATCTGGAGTCGTCAGTTCATCGGTACAAATTTCCGCACAGATTTTCAAACGTTTATTCATACAATCAGAAGCCACTTCCCGAGTCACTGCCAGTTGGCTTGATTTTGGGTTTTCGGCTGGCCAACGAAGGGGGAGGAAAAGTTGCGTATTTGAGTCTTCACTCAAGCTGAGAATTTGTCGAGCTGTTGCCAATGCTTCAGGGTATTCTTTCGAATTGATTCCCTTAATACGGAAAAGGCCAAGATCAAAAATAACCTTATGGATTTTATTATCGGCAGCCTGATGAAAGAGTTCCTTACAATGTGCCAAAATAGGCCGTGCTAGACTTGGCTTGTCCCAAGGCCAATTGTGAGCGACACTATTGGCTAAAAGGTTGTGCAAGACTTTAACAGAAATATTTTCTTCAGAGAAACCAAGTTCGGCAGAGCAATCGAAAGACTTTGAAGTTAAACGAGTCAGAAGATCTTTTTCTTTGAGCAAGCTCAAGAATGAAGGTGATAAAGTTAAAGTCATAGAAGTTTCCATATAAAAGGTCAAGGCTGACAAATTAATGGTGAATAGGAATTAGGCAATCGCCAAATATAGTTCTTGGGAAGAATACTCTTTTAGATCACTGAACAAGTAAAAAAAAGCAGACAGGATTTACATAATGATACAGAATAAAAGAAAACCTGGAGCATTCGATCCTGCGGCGGATTCGGTTAATACAAAACATCCCTTAATTAGAGCTCGAGTTTTCTTTGTAAAAGT
>CAKZQF010000148.1 GCA_937139475.1 uncultured Gammaproteobacteria bacterium
TTTAGGAGGTATTACAAGTATCATGGGTGATACGGGTATTAACATTGCCAATACTTGGACCTTAGGAGATGCAGGTCGTATTTTTACCGATTTTTATACGGTAAGTGGTCCCCGTCAAGAAGCAGGAGATCATGGTGGTGGCGTTGAAATGGAGGCTAAAAAAGGTGACAACAACGACAGTATGGCCTTTGGTGGTCGTGTTGCTTATGCCTTTTTGCCTGAATGGGAAATAGGTGTTTCTTATTATAGCGGTGATTATAGTGACGACGGTGATTTGAACTACAGCGCTTATAACATTGATTTTAACTGGGTTGGCAGTTATGCCAGTGTCCGGGGTGAGATTTTTGGCTCTACCGCAGAAACCGAAGGTGAGACTGAGGCAGAAGTAGAAGGAGAGCACGGGGAAGAATGGGTAAAAGACTTTGACAAAAATGGCTGGTATATCCAAGGTACTTGGCAGGCACGTCAACTAGGTAAAGCTTGGTTAAACCCTATTGAGTTAGTTGTTCGCTACTCTGATATTGAGTCAGACTTTGATGGCAGCATTGGCCATGATTTTGAAGAAGATGCAGGCAAAATGGGGAGCCGTATATATTACGGTATCAATTACTGGCTAGAGCCAAGTGCAGTGTTAAAGTTGGGAGCTGAAAGTACTTCTATCGATAACGAAGGTGCCGGTCACGGTGGAATAGTCGATGATCGCGTATTTTTACAATTAGCGTTTGGCTTTTAAGGAGCACACTCATGAAATTAGTTAAATTATTATTACCATTGATTACGTTAACCATCAGCGCATTTTCAGTGCCTGCACAACATTTAAGCGATGCATCATTAGTAGCGAAAGGTGCCAAAGTTTATGGTGAAAATTGTGCTCGTTGCCACAATGCGCGTCCCGCAGAAGAGTATTCTAAAAAAGAATGGTCTGTTGTTATACCTCACATGCGTGCGAAAGCACATATGACCGGTAAGGAATCATTGGCAGTAGAAGCTTTTCTAGCGAGTACCTTAACTGCTGATGTGCGAAATACCCCAAGTCATGAAAGTGCGGATGCCCCTAAGAGGACAGGTGCTGAATTAGTCACACAATTTGGATGTCAGGGCTGTCATCAGCTTAAAGGAGAAGGCGGTACGCTGGGTCCTGTTTTAGATGATGTTATTTCAGATAAAGGTGAGGCATTTGTATTGCAAAAATTAATCGATCCTAAATTTAATAATGCCGCTTCTGCTATGCCTAAATATCCAATGACTAAAGAAGATATCGCGGCAATTATTGAATTCTTAAAACAATAGCATAACCGAAGCTCAATGGATGATTTTTTGACGGCATTATACGCCATGCTATTTATATTGCCGTCATTTAATTATTTGATATTTAAATCCTAATGTTGTTTTTTTGAAGATAATGAAACGATGTCAATTGTTAGTGATTAACTTTCAAAATTTTTGTTAACAAAGAATAGTATTTGCAGATGACTACTTGACCTGTGTCTAAGGCATAGGTGTAAGTTAAGTATAATTTTAAAAAATGCTGTGTTTGCATATTAAGAATAAGGGCATGTGTAATGAAAGTAACAGAACTAGCAAGAACTTTGAATACAACACCTGATACGGTGAGGTACTACACTAAAGTTAGACTAATTATGCCGATAAAAAGTGCTGGAAATGGCTATAAAATTTACGGTAAACAAGCTCAACAAAGACTTAAGTTTATTTTAAGTGCTAGACAATTAGATTTTTCAGTCGCAGAGATCAAAGATATTTTAGTTGAGGCTGACAAAGGGCATACCGCTTGCCCATTAGTGAGAAAAATTATTGAGTATCGGCTTGCTGAAACCGAAAAACAGTTTCAAGCCGCACTACGCTTAAGAAAAAAACTGAAAAGTGCCATTAATGATTGGCAAAACAAGCCAGATAAAACACCGACTGGGCATATGATCTGCCACCTCATCGAAGGTGATATTCGAGATGATGCGCAAATAGGAGTAAATAATGAATAAATCAGCGAACATAACTGACAAGCAGAATAATCAAGAGCTGATCATTGAAGGTGCTGGCTGCGGAAGTTGCGTCGGTAAGATTGAAGCGGCGCTAAAGAGCATTAATGGCGTCGATAGTGCAGAAATGAATTTTGCTTTGCGAACTGTATCGGTAACTGGAGAAGTAGCTTCTGAAGTGCTTATAAAAGCCATCGAAACACTTGGTTATAACGCAGAAAACGCGTGAAAAAGGAGATAACTATGAATAAACCAAAGGACAGCACTGGCCATAAAAATAGCCAAGAGCTGATTATTGAGGGCGCTAGCTGTGCAAGTTGTGTCGCCAAGATTGAAACAGCATTGAAGCGTATTGATGGCGTAGATAATGCTCAGATGAACTTTGCATTGAGGACTGTTGTTGTTGATGGAGAAGTTGATTCAGAGGATCTTGTGCAAGCCATAGAATCAATAGGATACAACGCAAGGAGTGCAGAAGATACAAGTGATGATGAACTATTAGATGAGAAGGAAATTGCAGACCAAAAATACTATACAAGTTTAATGAGACAAATGTGGATAGCCTTGGGCCTTGGCGTACCGTTGATGATTTATAGTATTGCAGGTGGCCCAATGACTGTTGAAACTACGTTGGAACGTGGTATTTGGTTATTTATAGGGATCTTATGTGCAGCCATTATGTATTTTGCAGGTAAGCATTTTTATGTTGGTGCTTGGAAATCTTTTGTAAATCATAGTGCAAATATGGATACGTTAATTGCTCTGGGAACAGGTACTGCATGGATTTATTCTATGGTAGTTGTTTTCTTTCCCATGGCTGTTCCAGAAATGGCAAGGCATGTTTATTTTGAAGCTACTGCAATGATCATCGGATTGATTGATTTAGGGTTAGCATTAGAAGTAAAAGCGCGAGGAAGAACAAGCGAAGCAATTAAGCGTTTAATTGGGTTACAAGTAAAAACAGCACGAGTAGTTCGTGATAAGAAAGAAGTCGATATTGCTATTGAGCAAGTTTTATTAAATGACATTGTTCGAGTACGCCCAGGAGAAAAAATTCCTGTAGATGGCCTCGTCATTGAGGGACAAACATCGATAGATGAGTCCATGTTAACAGGTGAGCCTATGCCTGTAGCAAAAGAAGAAGAAGATGAGGTCGTTGCAGGAACATTAAATAAGACGGGTTCAATTCTTTTTAAAGCGACAAGAGTAGGTAAAGATACTGCGTTAGCACAAATTATTAATATGGTGAAAAGAGCACAAAACTCTAAGCCACCAATTGGGCGCTTAGCAGATGCTATATCTGCCTATTTCGTGCCCGTTGTTATGATCATCTCTATTATTAGCGCTTTGGTATGGCTTAACTTCGGTCCTGATCCCGCGCTAGCCTTTGCGGTTGTCTCTGCAACCACGGTTCTAATTATTGCTTGCCCTTGTGCTTTAGGTTTGGCTACACCAATGTCAGTGATGGTTGGTGTAGGTAAGGCTGCTGAAGCTGGTGTTTTGATTAGAAATGGAGAAGCATTACAAACAGCATCAAAAATTACCGCGATGATTCTCGATAAAACGGGAACTATTACAGAAGGTTCTCCTACGGTAACCGATATTCTCGTTGCTGATAAATCCTATACAGAAAAATATATCTTAACGATAGCCTCTAGTATTGAAAGCAGATCTGAGCATCCACTTGCACAGGCTATTGTTGATTCCGCGATAGCACAAGAGATCGATCCTGAAGATATAAGTGATTTTCAAGCCATTGCTGGACACGGTATAGAGGCAAAACTTGAAGATCATCATTTACTCTTCGGTAATCAAAAGTTGATGTTTAAAAAAGGCGTGTTTTTAGGAGAATTTGTATCAAAAGCACAACAGTTAGCTGATGAAGCTAAGACACCAATGTACCTCGCTATAGATAATAAACTTGCAGCTATCATAGCTGTATCTGATCCAATCAAAGAAGACTCTATTGAAGCAATTAAAAGGCTACAAAGTAGTGGTATCAGAGTAGTTATGCTTACTGGCGATAATAGAGCTACTGCAAATGCAGTAGCAAAAAAAGTAGGTATAAAAGAAGTGTTTGCTGAGGTACTTCCAGAGGATAAGTCAAATAAAGTGGCGGAATTACAAGCTCAAAATGAAATCGTTGGTATGACAGGAGATGGTATTAATGATGCCCCAGCATTGGCATTGGCCAATGTTGGATTCGCCATTGGTACAGGGACCGATGTGGCAATTGAAAGTGCTGACATCACCTTAATGAGAGGATCACTTCATGGCTTAGCTGATGCAATAGCTGTCAGTAAAGCAACGCTTAGAAATATTAAACAAAATCTGTTTGGTGCATTTATTTATAACGTTGCCGGGGTTCCATTTGCAGCAGGTCTACTTTACCCATTTTTTGGATTGTTATTAAACCCAGTAATTGCAGGTGCTGCAATGGCTTTCTCTTCACTAACGGTTGTGAGTAATGCAAATCGATTGAGATTGTTTAAGCCGCAAGAACATTAAAGAAAAGGAAGAAATGACATGATGATCATTAATTTATTTGGGTTGGTACTTATAGCATTAATTGTCTGGTGGTTTTGGTTATATAAACCAGCAAAAGCAATTGATTCTACTGTGGAAAGTGTAACCGTTATCGTAAACAACGGTGTTTATGAACCCTCTAGAATAATAGTAGCAAAGGATAAAGAAACGACTCTCAATTTTCTTCGAAAAGACGGGAGTCCCTGTGCAGCAACAGTCATTTTTCCTGATTTTGAAGTCAGTGAAGAGTTACCTGTTGATGAAAATAAAGCGATTGAATTACCTTCTATGGCACCGGGGCAGTATTCGTTTCATTGTCCAATGAAGATGTATAGCGGCACTTTGATCGTTGAGTAGGAATATTTGGAGAACGAACATGAGCAATAAACAAAAATCTTTTTGGTCAACACCTACAGGATGGGCAGCACTTGGTTTAATAGGGGCTGCTAGCTACTTCTTATTAGTTGAGCATCAGCAACACTTCTTTGAGTATTTACCATTCTTAATTCTTTTATTGTGTCCGTTAATGCATGTCTTTATGCATGGCAGTCACGGACATGGTGACCATAAAGGTCATGAAGAAGAAGCTTCGGCACCAAAAGAGCCAGAAACATTTCAAGAGCTGACAGATAAAAATGAAGCTTACAGAGATGGGTATTTGGAAGGATTAAAAACAGGTAGAGAAGAAAGTAATAAGACGGAGAGTGACAATGAACGGTGAATCTGATTATGGCATGTGGACATTAGTGCTTTTGAATTCAGCAATTTTTATCTTTTTTGCATTTAGTTTTGCAAAGCCACAAACAAAAACTGATTGGCGAACCTTAGGTGCCTTTTCTGCATTCATCGTTGCTCTATTTACAGAAATGTATGGATTTCCATTAACTATATATTTTCTATCAGGCTGGTTGACTGAAAACTACCCAGGAATAGATTTTTTAGCTCATGATAATGGTCATTTGTTGCATACCATTTTTGGCTTTGAAGGCAATGCACATTGGGATCCCCTGCATCTTGCAAGTAATGTCCTAATTGTTTCTGGATTTTTTATTCTTTCATCTGCATGGAACGTACTTCATCAAGCTCAAAAGACTGGCACGTTAGCTGTGTCAGGTTGGTATGCACGTTGTCGCCATCCCCAATATGTCGCCTTTATTCTAATCATGTTTGGTTTTCTACTTCAGTGGCCAACAATACCGACCGTAGTAATGTTTCCAATATTACTCGTAGTATACGTTCGACTTGCTAATAAGGAAGAAGCCAAGGTTATCAGTGAATTTGGTGATGAATACTTGAACTATATGTCTAAAACTCCCGCTTGGATACCCAATTTTTCAAATAAAACACAAGGAAAATCAAATGAAAAAATTAGTTAATTTAGTCGCTGTTATAAGCATTTTGTCTACCACTATTGGTGCTTCAGCTATTGGTGCAGAGATGAAAAAAGGCATGCATAACAATATGGCAATGTCCCATGAAAATATGGAAAAAATGCATAACAACATGCTTGCGATGAAGCAGCAAATGTTATCAGTAAAGCAAGAAAGTGATCCTGAAAAGCAGCAAGAGATAATGCATAAGCATCGAAAATCTATGATTAAAATGATGCAAATAATGCACAGAAGAATGGCTGATAAGCCCATTGAGCAACAAATAAAGATGGCAGAACATCATCTTGAGATGATGAGCAATATGATGCCTAAAATGGGGTCAAGCAAAATGTCTGGTAAGAAATCAACAAATAAACACAATCACTAAAGGAGGCCGTGATGACGGATTTAGATCATAGAGTTGGAGTTAGAGAAAATAACTTGGTCGTTAGAAACCTGAAACTATCAAATGTAACTAGTGAAAATATTGATGCTTTGATAGAAGAAATAGATCAAATGTTCGGCCTAGACGAAGTTTCATTCAATAGAAAAGAGGAAGAAATTCATTTGGCTTACGATGCTGTCAATTTGGACCTTGATGGTATAGAGGAAGTTATCAGAAAGCATGGTGTAGATATACACGATGATTGGTGGACTCATACAAAGGAAAGTTATTACAAATTTTGTGATCAAAATGTAAAGGATAATTTCAAACATGAGCCATGGAGTTGTCATAAAACTCCTCCAGGTTCAATTAAAAGAAAACGTTAATCTTAAACTTAAAAAGGAAAATATCATGTTAAAAAATATATCTAAAAAAATAGCTTTAGTTGCTTTTGCAATTGTACTTACAGGCTGTGCAAACAGTAATTTCTCACATAATTACTTAATGAGAGGTCAAGTTGTTTCATCGTCAACTGATAATATGGGGTTTTGCTAACATCCCCTCGAAATTAACCTTAGGGTATTTTATTATCATTCATAAGTTATGATAATAAAAAATA
>CAKZQF010000149.1 GCA_937139475.1 uncultured Gammaproteobacteria bacterium
TACAAACTAGGTAAAGGCGATAGCTACAAGTTCTCGACTCATCTACCGCACCGCTTTCTAAATCGCTCGAAAAAAGTGTGTAAAATCATTAGCGCCCATACTCCGCCTACGTTCTAAGTTGTCCAATCATTGAATTATTCGAGCTTGCGGCAAGTTATCTCAAGCTCGAATATTCCGGCTACATAGCCGGAAAAACACAAGCAAATATATCTGTGAGTATTGATTCCACATTCCAATCATTTAAGTCTCTTTAGCAGTAAACCATTCGTTGCAACAAATATTACTTTTAGATAATGATTGATTATTGTTATGTTAAAACTTAATAGTCGCTGTGCACCCCTTACCGGAGTTGTTTTTGATATAAAATTGCCAATGATACTTAGCACAAATGTCTCTAACAATTTGTAAGCCGATGCCAAACCCCTCCATGTCATTAGAAGACTTTTCCAGACCAATGCCGTCGTCGCTAACACGTAACTGATTAGCCTCAACTTCAACAACAACCTTCCCATCAACGGTGTAATTAAGGGAATTATTAGTAAGGTTCTTTATCACCGCACTTATTAATACTTCGTGCGCTGCCAATGATACAGGCTCATTTACCCGAACCACTAATGCAGTGCTTTTGTTCATTAATGGGTTATGTAAATCAACGACAGCTTGTTCCACAAAAGCTTGATCCAATAACACCTCTGTTGTCACTTGCTGCTCACCACGAGCGAGGAATAAAAAGGTTTGGGTCAGCTCTTCCATTTGCGCTAACGCTTTACTTATTCGCATTAGCTGGGAGTCTATTGCAGATTTATTCAATCTTTTTAATAAACCTAAACGGCCCTTAATTACAGTCATTGGTGTACGTAACTCATGGCTCACATACCGGGTAAAAGCCGCTTCTCGCTCAACCAATAGTTTTATCCGCTGCCGATATAAGTTTAGCGCAGTGAGCGTATCGACCAGTTCTTTTGATTGCTTACCTTCGACTTGAATAGGCGAAAAATCATTGGTTGTACTATTATTTAGTTCGTCGCTTAGTTGCTGTAACGGTAGGCAAATCGCCTTGGTTGCTTTATAGGTAAATGCCCCCACCACACCAAAAATAATCAGACCTGAAATAATGAACCCAAATGAGAAAATAAAAAACTGCTCGTCAGTCCATTCGATTAAATCCGTGTTCTCAATGGCGTACGCCACTTGCACCTTGTCACCAACGGCAATATGCTCGGCGTAAACGGCGAACTCAGTGTCATCTTCGAAATGTATCGTTTGAGTTCCAATCCACTCTGGTGCAATTCGTCGACTAAAAGACTCTGGTAATGAATAAAAATCAGGATAAAGCGTTATCAACGGCCCAGCTTTAACAACCTCCTGACCTGTTAAATTATGCAAATAGTGTGTGCCAACAATTGATAAACGCTGAACGCTACCGTGATTTTCAGTTAAATGTACCGCGATATTAAAGACAATAGCAAAAATCAGCATAACCATCATCATGCTGATTAAGCTGACTTTAGTCACTCGGTGGCTGATCGATTTAAGATTATTTGTCATTGTCACTCACTAGTTTGTAGCCAAGTTTAGGCGCGGTAACAATAATTTCGTTGTCAAAAGGTTTATCAACTTTGCTGCGCAGCTGGTAAATGTGTTTTCGTAACACATCTTGCTCGGGCAATTCATCCTGCCAAAGGGCCTGTTCAATTTGATGGCGCTGGGTAATATTTGGGTAACTCTCCATCAATAATTTTAGTATCGAATAACAACTTGGATTAAGCGTTAGCTCAACCCCGGAACGAGTAACTCGGCGCGTACTTAACTCTATTGATAAAGCCCCCACTTCAAGCACCTTTTTAAATCCCGCGCCAGATGAGCGCCGAACTACCGCTTGAATTCGGGCGAGCAACAACTCAAGTTCAAACGGCTTTACAATATAATCATCCGCCCCATTATTAAGCCCCAAAAGCATGTCTTGTGAGGTGTCGCGCGCCGTTAACATAATGATCGGCGTATTATTGCCTGCTTCGCGTAATTGCTGACATACACTAACACCATCTAAGCCAGGCAACATTACATCTAGTACGATACAATCAAATGACCGACTTAGCCCAAGCTCTAACCCTTGTGTACCCGTCGCCGCGTAGTCCAGAACTACATTTTCAGCTTCAAGATACTCAAAGATCATTTCCGCTACTTCGCGATTATCCTCCACCAGCAAAATATGCATATTTCTCCTCATTATCGACAATAATACAGTTGACGGATCGTAGAGCGATTAACTAACTGACAATGCGACTCTACTAACGGCTTTATATCGACCAAGTCTTGATTTAAAAGTGCCAAATCAAATGGCGTTTTCGTTAATAATAGTCGCTTTAGTTGTTCTTTATCCTGCAATAATTGCGCTTGCCCTTTTGAGTAAAATTGAGCAGAGAAAGGACGCTTGTGCCAATAATAGAGTTGATCATCTTGAGGGAAGTTTCTATTTACCCCTAATAATGACGCCTCAGATGATTTATCAAATTGGCCGCTCAATACTATGCCAATAAGCACTATAAATACCACTGACGAAACCAACGCATTAGCTAATAAAATACTTGGCGATTTCATTTGGCTTGACACCAAAACGGCCATTGCTGAAAAACCCGGTAAAACGTAAGCTGGTAAAATATTGCCCGCCATTGTAAACAATAGCATTGGCGCAATCATCCAGCACACCAGATAAGAAATCATTGGATTTTCTGATGCTTGTCGCTGTTTGTCCTTGAGCGTTAGGATAAGTTTCAGCACTAGGTAAAACGACCAGGGAAACGCGGCGCCTAACCATAATAGCCAAATCATACCACGGGGCTCGTCATGGGCACTGCCATACAAATCACCTTGCCAACCAGAGACTAAAAAGCGTTGCACATGCTCCCCCCAAATAAAGTAGTTTAGAAAACCCGGGGAGCGAACTTCCGCCCAGATATACCAAGGTAATGCTAAGACCAAAAAGATCACTAAACCACTTATCCACGGCAATGACTTAATTGCCGCGACAAAGCATCGTTGCCATATACTCCAACTCACCAAAGCAATACCTACGATAACAATTGCTACGGGACCTTTTACCAACATCCCCAGCGCAAGCGATGCAAAGAACACATGCCCAGCGACCGATCTGTCGTTTTCACGATAACAACACCAAAAACTTATCATGGCGCCGGTTACCGCTAATAACAAAATCGAATCGGTCATTACCATGCCACTTGCCAAGATAAAGCCCAAAGTTGAGGTTAGCACCAACACACTTATTATCGCGTGAAATAATGATATATATCGTTTCACCCACCAGTAAACCGCAATCAAAGTGCCTAGGCCGCACAAGAAATGAGGCAATCGAGCACTAAACTCAGAGACACCAAACAACTCAAAACTTGCTGCGCTTAGCCAAGTTTGCATCGGCGGTTTGCCCCAGAACGGCACATTGTAATCAAACATTGGCGTTACCCAGTTTTGAGTTTCAAACATAATGCGCGCCATTTCGCCATAACGAGCTTCTGTCGTGTCGTAAAGCGGGTACAAGCCAAGAGAAATTAAGCGAGCTAAAACAAGCGTGCCAATTAGACCAAGCGTCCAGCGGATAACTAATTTACTATCCATTACTTGCCTGCCTACATTGTGCCGCTAACTGTTGTTTTTCCATGACAATATAAAGCGGACGCGCTTTGGCTTCAGTAAAGATCAGCCCTACATATTCCCCTAACAAACCAATGCCAAGCAGCTGCACGCCACCCAACCAAAGAATAGTCAACATCATCGATGGATAACCGGCAACGGTCTCGCCAAATATCAAGGTACTGGTGAAAATAAATACCCCGTAAGCCAATGCCCCCAGGGATACTAACCCACCAAGCCATGTTGCCAAACGCAGCGGTTTAGCGCTAAACCCAGTAATGCCAGCCCAAGCAAGACCAACTAATTGGATAAAGGACCACTTGGTTTCACCAGCCACTCTTGCTGGTCGCTCAAACGATAAAGTAGTTTGCCTAAACCCCGGCCATGACATGATCCCTTTCATATAACGATTACGTTCCGGCATCTGTTTAATTGTCTCAACCACCTGGCGGGTAAGTAACCTAAAATCACCTACGTCTTTGGCGATAGGTGCATCGGATAATTTATCTAACAGTCGATAAAATAAGTGAGCACAACTACGCTTAAACCATGATTCCCCCAATCGATTGCTGCGCTGCATATTTACTACATCAAACCCTTTGCGCCATTGGCTAATCATTTGCGGAATAAGTGCAGGAGGATCCTGGAGGTCTGCATCAAGAATGATTACCGCATCACCGCGCATATGCTCAAAACCAGCGGACATGGCGGCTTCTTTACCAAAATTACGGCTCAAATTAATAGAGACAACATCACAGGTTGCATTAGATAAAGACTGCATTAACGCCCAACTGCCGTCGCTACTACCGTCATTAATGTATAGCACTTCGCTACGAATACCGGTTAAACCGGAGAGTACCTCTACCAAGGTATTGTGAAAAATTTCCAACATTTCATATTCGTTAAATACCGGCACCATGATGGTTAGGTCGATTAACGATGGCTCGGCAACCGTAGGGGAAAACTGCTGAAGGTCTAACGGACTGTTTGTTGGTTGATTTGATTGTACTAAGCGCATAACTTCACCATTTACGAAAATAGGATGCTAGCTTAATCAATACCAGGTCTAAAAAATGTCCCTCACCTTGTGACATTTTTTAGACTCAAACAATGTTTTACTCCACTTATGGATCTGGGGAGTAACATGATTAAATTAATGAAGTTTCTAATCGTAGGGGGAACGGCGTTTGTCGCCGACTATATTTTCTTTAACACCCTCTTGGCAGGTGGCTTAGGACTGACGATAAGCCGAGTCATTGCTTTTTGGTTTGCACTGCAAATAACTTGGCTGGGGAATAGCTTCTTTACTTTTCGCCAAAATAATACGACAAACAGCCTTCGTCGATGGGTTAAGCATTGTGTCACTGGCCATTTCACTGGCTGCATAAATATTGGCGCTTTCCTTGTCGCCGTAGATCTCAATGCAAACCACGATATCGCCTTTATTGGCGGTATATTGATTGGCACAGCGGTAAATTTTTTTTGTGCAGACCGGTGGGTATTTACGCAAACTAAGGCCTAAGCCAATTAACTAAAATGCTCGCGCATTTTGTAATACATCATCCCAATCGCCAATGCCTGGTTTCCTAACCATTCATTTACCG